>VGWB01000067.1 GCA_016873755.1 Ignavibacteria bacterium
ATCGCCGCGGCAAGAATCCACCCGTGCCAGGCTAGCTTGAAGGCTTTCTGGCCCTCCCTGATGGTTACCGGAGTGAGGTCTATATCATAGAATCCGGCCTGTTTCGCGTTGAGCGACCTCCAGGCCGTCGCAATCGGGACTGCATATTCAGACACCGCCTCCCCGACGACTCCCTCAAACGGGCTCAGGTCAAGCTCGGGCGCCTGCAGGTACTCTACCGTCGCACTTGAGAACTGCGGCGCCAGGGACTCCCGGAGATTGACCTTGTGACACTCTCCACAAAGGACGATGCGATCGATCCTGGTCAGCGCAATATTGTCCTGCTCGAGGAGTATGCGGCTATAGATGGTATTCTCAATATTGGATGACCCGTAACCTTCGCTGATGATTGGGGCGAAGTGAAGGTAGTTCTTGCCCTGCATGAAGATCAGTCGGCTGAAGTCGTTGCCGACATAAACGAGCACGGTTACCTCTTCGTCCTGGATCTCGTAGCTCGATCGGACCAGACTGATCAGTGCGACATCGGCGCTGTCAATCAGGCTGATCCTCGGCACTCTGTTCCCAATGAATGGCTTGATCTCCTGGAGGAGGTCAAAGAGCTGCAGGCCGCCCTCTCGAGCGATACTCAGGATCCCCCCGGGTGCGGTCGGGATGAAATCGAGAGCATCGATCGGAGGAGGAGAAGCTCGCAGCGCCGAAAGCTCCTGCGCAACGTGTTTCCTGAGCCTCGTCCCCTTCAATCCAAAATCGCTCTCAAACTCTTGATAGGTTAATGCCGGCTCACTGAGCGCGTAGGAGAGCGTGTATTTTGCTGACGGCAGGTCGGTGAGCACGCTGAGCAAGACAGCCGAGTTCGTCTGTTCCCCCTGCTCAGTCATTTCGGACGCGACGGTAGGCTCAGCAAACGCCTCCGTTGTCGCAAGATCTCCCAACACCCCTTCTTCTTCAGGACCAGCAATGGCTTGTTTTTCCTCGAACTTCCTGACTAATGCCACCGTCTTGAAGTCTCTGAGGGTCACTTTGCTGCCCTTCATCGAAAGCTGAACGAACTTGAGCTCCAGACCGTCGACAAAGAGTGCAACCGAAGTCTTGCCTTGGCCAGGCGTGTATGGCATTTCGAGCTGTGTCCCTTATTGTGATGAAATAGTTGCAGTTCGCTTGGTACTGTGAGCCGATTCGCCGAAGCCGACTATCCCTCAGTCGGGCTCACCTGTAACAGTTGCTGCATACGGCGCTTGTTGTTCGAGTAGTTGACAGCGTTTTCGAGCGAGATCCTTTTTGAAAGATAGAGCCGCTTCAGATCCTGCTCCATCGTGATCATTCCCTGGTCCAATCCCTCTGAGATCATCTGATAGATCTCGCCCGTATTGTTGTTTTTGATCGCAGCACGCACCGAGGGTGTACCCAACATGACTTCTTTCGCAAGCATACGCTTCCCGTCCAAGCTCGGCACCAGCTTCTGGGACATCACGACTCTTAATGTGTCCGCAAGTCGGTTCCTGACGCGCTCCTGCTCGACCGGCGGAGTCTCACCGATGATTCGGTCAATACTTTCGACAGCCGATGCGGTGTGCAAAGTGGAAAAGACCTTGTGCCCAGAGTCCGTGATTTCGAGAGCCGTCATGATTGTTTCCGGATCACGCAACTCCCCCAACATGATGATGTCCGGATCCTGTCGAAGAGCCTGGACAGCTCCGTCTTTGAACGACAAGACATCCCTGCCGACCTCACGATGCCGAATGATGCAGCGATCTGATGAGTGCACATATTCAATTGGAGACGCTATGATCACGATATGCGCATCGACGGCGTGATTGTTCGCGTCGATGATGGAGTCAAGTGTGGAGCTCTTGCCGGATCCCGTGATTCCGGTGACAAGACAAAGACCCTCTTTCGTTCCGGCCAGACTGAGTACCCGAGTGATATTCTGATGTAGCTCCAATGACTTGTAGGGACGCACGGAGTTATTGATCGCCCGCATGTTGAGAGCAAGCTGATCGAGATCAAAGTAGGCATCAGCACGGAACCTGCGGAAATCCCCACCTTCAAGATACAACATATGAGAAAAATCCAGATTCCGATTCTCGTAGAGAAATGTGCGCTGCCGTTCCCCCAAGATACTCTGGATCAGGTAGCTCATCTCGTCCGGCGCATACTGCCCCATCGTCTTATCGGGCTTTTTCGATCCGTACACACGATACCAGATAGTACCTTGAGATCCGTAGCCGCCCATGTCGATATCGGATGCTGCAAGCGAGAGCATTCTTGACAGGAAGAAGTTCATCAGTGATCGCAGGCGCTGCTTGTCTCCCTCGTCCATCCTGGCAAGAACGTCTCCAATCATCATTTGCCGCTCTAAGCCGGTCACCGTTGTCGGAAGCTGTTTTGCTAGTTCCGACAGAAGTTTTCGAGCCTCAGCGACAAACGGAGGTTCGAGAGTAGATAACCCTGGAAAAGGTGCTGTTGTTGAGGGAGCTGCAGCGGGCGGCTTCTGCGCGCCGGGGCTTTGCGCTTGGGTTGTCATCGTGACATCACAACATTGATGAGAGGATGCCTATCCCTATCCCCTGAGAAAGCCGACGGGTGGGGGGTTTGTAGTTTGTGTGATAATAAGAAACTCCGAACGAAAATGCAACTCCCTTAAAGAAAAAACTTAAAGGTTTCCACATTCCCCGCTGGTACAATTATCTTAGCTAGCTTGGGTATGCACCCTGCAATGGGCATCCTTCTTGCAGGATTTTCGCGATTTCCAGGGTGCTGGACGGCTCGACTCGCTCTAGGTCTTCGGCCCAGGCTCGTTGACAGAGCGCTCCTATTTAACTCCTTGCAAGTTATGAAGTTGTGACACAGGGCAAACCCTGCGAATATGCGGGACCGTCGTCCTTCCACCAGACGGCAAGGCTCGAGCTGCGAAAACCATGATCCCATTCGATTGGCCGTACCTCTATGAGACACTCACCCCAACCCATCTGTCCGTTGTCAGTTCTGCATATGACCTGCCCGAATCCGTCCAACTGTCGTGCCTCTCTCCGCATGACAGAAAAAGGCACTCAGGATAACTGAGTGCCTCTTTTCTCGAAGTCGCCTTGCTCTGCTTGCACGCCGGAACCTCATCCGGCGCTCGCTAGTCACCCTCTTCAGTTGTCGTTGCGACAACCTCCTCCAATGTCGTCGAGCCCTCCTTCATCCGTTCCATGCCCGACCGGCGCAATGTCCACATACCATCCTTGGACGCCTGTTCGCGAATGGCGTTCTCATCGACCTTTTCGCCGGCATTCAGGATTATTGTGCGGATTTCCTTTGTGAAATAGAGAGCCTCGTGGATCGCCGCCCGTCCCTTGTAGCCGCCATTGCACTTTTCACAGCCAACAGCTCTGTAGAACGTGTGTGTCTTCACGTCTTCCTCTGAGAACCCAAACTTGACCATGTCAGCTTTTTCGCTCTCCTCGATCGGCTCTTTGCAGACCTTGCAGAGCGTTCGAACCAGTCGCTGAGCCACAATGATGTTGATGGCGTACGCGATCAGGAAGGGCTCGATGCCCATTTTGTACAGTCGTGCGACGGCACTTGGCGCATCGTTGGTGTGAAGCGTCGAGAAGACAAGGTGTCCAGTATTGGCGAGCTTGATCGCCGTCTCAGCTGTGATTTTGTCACGCATCTCGCCAACGAGTACGATATCAGGATCGTGACGCAAGATACCCCGGATTGCTTGTTCGAAGCCCATTTTCGGGCCGATTTTCAGCTGGCGCGCACCCTTGATGATGTATTCGACCGGTTCCTCAATCGTCAAGACGTTTACGGTAGGATCGATCACCTGGTATAGAGCGGCGATGAGCGTGGTAGATTTACCGGAACCCGTGGGGCCTGTCAAGATCACGATGCCCTGGGGTTTGGAGATTGCTTTGTAGAAGAAATTGCGTGCCGGACCCTGGAGACCCAGCTTCTCGAGGTCCGTAATGACCTTGCGGTCGTCCAGAACACGGATTACACAGCTCTCGAACTTGTTCTTGAACTCTGTCGTGACAATCGGCATGATCGAAACACGGAAACGAAGCTGGTGTCCATCAATTACCCTTTGGATGAATCCGTCTTGCGACATTTCCCGCTCAAATCGGTCGACGTTCTTCGTCCGGTCTTTCACCACCGCCATGACCGCTTCCGGCATGGTGCTTTCCTGACAATGCCACACCTGCAGATTTCCGTCCACACGGAACATGAAATCCGTCTTGTTGCCTTCCTTGGGCAGAACATGGACGTCACTCACGCCGCGGCGCACCGCTTCAACAAGACACCCCTCAAAGAGATTGACCAGCGCGCTCTTGCTGATTTCCGCTTCGAGAGCCTGCTCATCAACTGCTTCGTCACCAGAGCCGGATCCATCGTCAACACTGATTGCTTCATCCTGTTGAAGGAGTTTCAAGAACTCGTTCTGCGCCGGCGCGACCTTTTCCATCAACCCCTGCAGGTCCTTGAGCCGCACGTAGCAGATCTCGTATTTCTTCACGTTGAAGCTTCGGGCAACGATCGGCAGGTTGCGATCCGTGGGATCTGCCGCGATGATGATCAGCTTGTCCGCCTGACGCTCGTCGTACTTGAAAGGGAGCATCTTCGACTGGACCATCATGTCCCTTTGTTGCTCGGGGAGCGCGTCGACCAGCTTCTTGATGAATCCGACACGCCCATCATCGGTCTTCTCATCGGCAAGATATATCTCACGGAAGGCATAGAGATTCGCCACCTCTCGGAAGACGGCGTCATGATCTGCGCCGAACTCAGAAACGAGGATTTGACCGAGGTTTTTCCGGTTCTTCTTGTTCTCTTCTGAGTCCTTCAGTTTCAAAGACTTCTCAAGAGTCTCAAAGTCGATTATTCCCTTCTTCAAGAGGGTATAACCGATTTTATCAGTTATATCGATTTCTGGCATTGCTCTGATCCCCCGCAATAGTCTGAGGAGATTGACATCAGAACCGGCAAAACGTCAATTGATTCCAAAGTAGTACAGGACGTAGTGGATCAGCGTCCCCGGTGCCTTCGGACGAATCGTCGCCGTTTCCGAAGAAACGAGTGTAAGCGCCGTCAACACCAACATGATGATCATCGAAACGGAAAGCTGGATCACCTCGATGGCATTCTTCAGTTTGTAGGTGGTCTCCTTCTCATAGTATTCTGCAAGCTGTATTGCCGTGTTCTTAACTGTTCCTGTCTCCGCGCCCGAATTGAAGCGGGATATCGCCGTCGCAGTGAATACTCCCGTCGCCTGGAATGCCTCCGTCAGACCCTTCCCCTTCTCCAACATCATCGGAATGGCAATGGTCTTTATCTGATGCTCCATGTATTTGTTGCCGCACGCCTCTGCCGCCATGCGGATGACATCGATATTCTCACCGGAGCCGCTGTAGAGAGCATAGAAGACGCGACAGTAGATCTCAATCGCCGTCTTGTGCAGCAGAGGGCCGACGACCGGCACCTTGATGATCGACTTGTCCATCAAGAAGCGCCCACGGTCCGTCGAAAGAAACCTGACCAGGAAGATAATCGGAACGAAAATCGCGATCATCAACGGCAGGAAATTGGCAGTAAGCCAGCGGCTGAAAGAGAGCGTCGCCTTCGTCATCGGCGGAAGTTCGATCTTGAACTTCTCGAACATCTCCGCCGTTGCGGGGAAAATGTAACCGACGTAGAATAAGCAGGCAAGGAAGAGGATAAACAGTGTTACCAAAGGCATGATCAACGCGCTTTTCAAGTTCCTCTTGAACTCCGCGTTGCGCTCAAGAAACTTCGCCGTGCTTTCATAGATCTCCGTCATGTTGCCGCTCTTCGATGCCAGTCCCAGCATGTTCGCGGTGAACTTCCCGAACACCGGTGACTGCTTGAGGAATACCTTTTCACTGTCCTTCCCCTGCTTCAGCTCGGTGTTGATTTCTTTCACGGCATCACGGAGAGCCGGGTTCCCGATGTCGTTCATCAACAGCATCAAAATCTCATTGAACGGTAGCTTCTGCCGCATCAGGTCGGCGCTCATTCGCACGAAGGTAATGACATCGACAGCCGGTGCCGCCCGTTGCTTGGTGCCAAAGAGTTTCTTGCGGACGTAGATGACGCGGTAGCCCATCTTCTCGAGGGCCTGCTTCACCTCGTCCTTGGTGTACGCCTTCTGCTCACCATCGATCGGTTTCTCCTTTCCCTTCTGTACCCGATAAAGCCACGGGACGCGCTCGTACACACCGGTCAGTTTGAACTTCTTGTCAGCAGCCATCTGGGAAGCTTTCTGCTTCGCATCCTTGAGGCTGTCGGCATTGATCATTCCTGAAACCGGCTTACCACCGACCGTGATCCCTTCAATCTTGAAATCAGCCATGGCTTCCCCCTACAGACTTGCATTGTGGCCCGTCGAGACCCGACGACAGCAATTCAATAAAAAAATACGACATTTGGCGCTCTCTGTCAAGCAGGCCCGGGGGCAGGATTACGGGGTGCAGCGAAATCGGAAGCTCATCCATCTCAGTACGTGAGGGGCGCCACAAAACAAGACATCCCGCCGAGGCGGGATGTCTTGCCAGCAAACACAAATTGGTGATTATCTCTTACTGGAAATCACCGAAATACGACCAGTTGGTCAGCCTGCCATCACTGTCGATCACAACCGTGATGTAGTTGGATGAATTCTGAGCCGAAGTAGCCGTAATTGTGATTTCGTTCTGGCTCGGGCTGGCCACATAGGTTCCATTTTCATTCGTCCGCATCTTCACCGGAATGGAAAATGTGGAGTAGTCTCCCTGTCCACCACCCATTGATGTTGGACGAATGCGGAACTGGTACGCCTGAGCGGCCAGGTTGTTCAGGTCGTTGATGATGGCGTCCCGGTTAGACTGGACGCTTTGGGCGCTGAACAAGCTCAAACCGACCGCAATGGCGATACCAACAATGATAACGCCAAGGATGATGAGCAGAAGTTGCTGTTGACCCATAAAATTACCTCCTTACGTATGTTGTGGGTGCGAGAATCGTGGATTATCCGGAGTTCTGGCCGAGTTGGGTTCAACATCTGTGCCGCTGTAATATAACGACGGCAGCTACAAAATCAAGTCGAAATCTCCAAAAGTGACCCCTGTCAAAGACGGCGTATCAGAAATAATGACACGCGTGGGTAATTTTTTCCTGCGTCAAAAAGACCTAGCCCATCGAGGTGACCGGTAGCTCCCTTCTGGGCATTTTCCTGATCATCAGATACAGAACGAGGAAGAGAGCCGCAAGGACTACGGCGCCAATCAGCAGGAGCTCGCTGACTGAATGGCCCGAGTACCGGAGAAGAAAGGGTGAGACACGGGCGTCCTTCAATGTAAGAAGGGGCGAGTAGGCCCAGTTCAAGTACAGCAGATCGCTTTCAAACACGTCGATTCCTTTCCACCTCTCTGCGAACTTAAGGATTTGGAGGTACGAAAAGATCTCCCCGAGGGAGAAGTAGAGCTGCTCAATCGAGCACAGGAATGCACCAAGAGTCATAAGACCGAATGACCGGCCGAACCGAACGGTCTCCTGGTTCTTCAGCCACAACGCGATCGGAATAAGGAAGAACGGTATCACCATCAGGAGATAGCGCGGGCCGATGCAAAATCCGGCGTGCCAGTCACTGCGGGATGCGATGAACAGCATACGAAAGAAGACCGCGGCCGCGACCATGAAGAAGAGCTTTCGGTGTTCCCGATGAAAGGACCTGCACATCAATGTGCCGACAACGGCGATGGGGGTGAAGAAGATGAGTCCCTTTCCTGCGCCGAAGAGCAAACCGAACATTCCTCGGATCGGCGAGACGAAGGTCCCATATCCGAACAACATTGCCGACGTTGCACTGACCGTTCTGCCCGTCTCAAAGAAGTCGCCGAACCGGGCGTAGTTGTGCAGACCCAGCAGGAACAAGAGTAGATATACTCCGAATGAAAACACGGCTGCTCGTTCCAGCCTCTGCCAAAGGCTGGCATTGTCGCCGACACCCTGCCAGAAGAAATAGAAGGCAAAAAACGGTGCGAACAAAGAGGCAGTGATGTGCGCCGTAATCGCGAGCCCCAGCCACAGTCCGCTGAAGAAGACATTCTTGTGGAACTTCGGGCCAACCACGCCGGGCTGGTCGTTGTCGGATTTGATGAGGTAGTAGAACGATACCAGCACCAGCAGCGTTGCGAGCGGCTCGCTGAAGAAGGTTCCTGAATAGGGCCAGGCGAGGGTCCCAAACGCGAGGGTCAGGGAAACGAGAAAGCTGGTCGGAAGCGATTTCGTCAGGAGAAGCAGAATTCGCCAGAAGACGAAGACAGTCAGCGCTGTCACAAGGACGTTGAAGACAGAAGTCAGCATTCGCAGAGCATGAGGTCTCGGATTCTTGGTGGTGCTTCGCTGAAGGAGATCAAAGAAACCCTTTTCGGTGAATTGGCTGAGCGGGAGAATGGGGATATAGGGCTCGTACCACCCGGTGTCGTTGATCAGGTCCGCGACTTTCACGAACGGGGCGAGGAGTATCGACTCGAGAGGGCCGAAGATGGAATAGAGCTTCCCACCCCTTCCGTACGCCACGCCGAAAGCCTTCCACTCCTCCAACTCATGTTCAACAGAGAATTCCCCGTCGCGGGCAAGAGATTCGGCGACACGAAATACTACCTCACTATCTGATGAGCGGACCCCGCCGTATGTGGTAAACCCGTACATCGCGGCCGAGAGCAGAAAAAGAACGAGGCCAAGGGTCCTTACCTGCTTTGCGAGAGGCTCAGTCGTGGCTGATGGCATGAATCTCTTTCCCGAAGGACAGTCTGTGCAATGGAATGATCACAATGATTGATACGCTGGCTCAGCAGGGTAAGTCGCAGACACGTGGGATGCACAGTGCGAAGGGTCAAATGTGGGCCCTGCTGGGCTCGAACCAGCGACCCGCAGATTATGAGTCTGCTGCTCTAACCAACTGAGCTAAGGGCCCTTCTTTCACCAAATTATCGAAAACCCTTGCGAAAGTCAAGGTAACGGGATCACCTCACCTTGACTTCGGCAACGCAGGACCCGCAGACTACCACAGACTTACCAAGCTATCGCGCCTCGCGCGCGCCAGTGCGTTCGAAGGCTCCACCTCCAACAGCTGATTGAGCACGCGTATGGCTGGAGCGTTGCGCCTCTTTTGCTCATAGAGGTCTGCCAACCCTTTCAGTCCTTCCGCGTTCCTCGGGTCGTCCTTGAGCACCAGCAACACCTGATCGATTGCGAGTTCGGCCAACCCCATTGATGCATACAACCGTGCAACACTCAATCGCGCGTTGACTCGTTCTTTCACGTTCCTCGCCGAGCGAAGCGAGTCCAGAGCGTGAAAAAGCGACTGCAGCGGGCTCACCATGAGATGACGGGGGTCCACGACCTTCAGCCTGGCCAGGTACGACTTTGCCTGATTGTACTCAGCCTGCTGGAGTGCGTAGTAGCACCCGAAGACAAGCGCCGGCGAGAACGCGGAGTCCGTTTCGAGTGAACGGCTGAGCATCTCATTCGCCCGATAGCGGAAACCGAGGTCCCAGTAGTTCGCTGAAACCATGTGATAGATCATGGATTTCACACCCTGAGCCGTGTCCTCATCCGCCTGCCTGATGTGCGCCATGAGCTGCGTGTGATACCATGCGTGCTTCAGAAAAGGGCCGGCCTGGGGTTGGTTTCGAAATCGATCGAAAATCTGCTGAGCCTCGTCAGTCTTGCCCATGAACTCAAGGGCGATTGCGCGGAACAACACGACACCACCCGACCCGCCGGTCACCCCCCAGAGCACCTGGAAAATTCCTGCCCCCCTCTCGTACTCTCCACTCTCCAAAAGACGGATCCCCAGGCGGTAAAGGGATCTCACTTTCTGTTCCTCATCGACTTGCTGAGAATCAGCTTCGCTGGCAACCCACTTCCTCGTCTGCGCGCCGGGCCAAGCCTTCGCGTACGCAAGGTCCAACGGTTGGTAGAAAACCTCCACGACTTCCAAATTCCCCACCCGATAGGCAGTCTCAAACGTAAACTTTCTCGACTGCTGCATCTGAAACTCAAGTTCACGGATGCCAGGGTTGGAAACCAACACGACAAGAAAGCCGACTCGGTGATCGCGCAAGATCGTCTCCAGGAGCGAGAGCGGTATCAGCGGCTCGACCTCCAGCAGCTTTCTTCCCTCAAGCCAGAACGCCAACTCTTTCCATCGCCCCGCGACGGTAGTTGAAGAATCTGAATTTTCTGCAATCCATTTCCCCACCATGGAGAATGGCTTGGAGTACAGCTCAGGATTCTCGCGCGAGGGCCTGAACTCCCGGAAGGAGCTCGCCACATCACCGTGATAGGTGTGGTTGTGCAGAATCGCATTGTAGGACCAAACCATATTGGGTACTGACAGCAGAAAGCACGCTGCAGAAGAAACGGCAGCGAGAGTCACCTGTCGGACCCGACCCGCAAGATACCTCTTGTAAAGATCACCGCACGCGAGAGCTCCATAGTAAAGCAAAACGAGCAGCAGCGGCACCAGGAATCGGATGTCATTGAACGGATACAGCAGGATCAGTGAAAGATAGAAAAACAGGAAGAGAAGAAAGAGAAGACCGCTTTTTTCCTTCTTCCATGCCACGACCACTCCCCAGCCAAACAGTCCGAACTGCAGCAGGGCGATCGGGTATTGGGCATGCCGCAGGATGGCCGCCATCAAGCCCATGAGCGGATCGACCGACGCGACGACAGGGAATGGCCGCACGACGTACTGCGGGAAGAAGACGAGCGCCTTCGCCATCTCAAAGTACACTGATGCGTTCGCGCTCATCCGCGCAAGGAATTCTTCCTCAAGACCCGCATCCTGAACCGTGAAATAGTGCGCGAAGAAAAGTTGCGTGTTTCGCATCGGCGGATTTTCGACCGACGCCACAAAAATATCATTGCGAAAATACCAGATCAGGTAGAACAAGACCGGGATGGTGATCACCATCAGAAAACGCCGTCGGTCCTTCCGCAACATGAAATAACTAGCCGCAGCGGCAAGGAGAGTGAGCCCGACCTCCCGGAGAAAAATCCCGAGGGTAACCACAGCAACCAACAACCACGCGTATCGGTCATTGTCGGGTTCTCCTGAAAGCTTTCTCGCGAAGACGAAGAACAGCACAACCGTCACTGCAAAGGGGACATCAGACAGCACGTGAGTCGAGAACAAGATGACGAGGGGATTCAGGGCAAGAAGGAACGACCCGAGCAACGCCGGGATCCGGCCAGCGCTTGGAGCAACCCAGAAATAGAACAGGGCAATCAGGCAGAGACCTGTCAGAAGGGTCAAGATCTTCGCCGGGATGATGATATTCGAGAAGAACCAGGCCAGCGGGGCCAACATGAGCGGATACAGGGGAGCATGCACGACATAGCGAACGACATCCGGGCTTGTGTCATCCTTGTATCCTTCGAGGGCCGCCAACGACTTCGCCCACACCACGTAACGTGGACTGTCTGGGGTGTACAGCATCGTGTCGTTCAGCATCAGGAGACCGACGACGAAGAGCATTGCACACAGCAACCAGGGGCGCGTATCGCGCAGCGGATGCCGGCTGGCAGTGGTTGCGCCGGCGAGAGCCGGTGGGTCCTGGTCCTGGCGGACATCTATGCGCTCGGTCATCATTCGGTCTCCTGCTGGTTCTTGTTCATCAAGGCTTTGAGGTCTTGAATATATGATTTTAGATAGAATTCTCCTTGCGTTCAATCACAAAAGGAGTCCTCCGGAGATTCTTTCACAATCGTGGACGGGGAAATCCATTTGCTCTGCGCCGTTTCTTCGCCTATATTGAAACCTGCCGTGGATGTTTCCCCGGGAATAGCCGCCCGGCAGCTCCAGCAGCTAGTGGTCTCGACCCACAAGTACCTTGGACGAATCTGCCGACCGAAGCTGGCTTTCGCATCGCGTGCTGTCAGTACTGGAACCTTCCCGGCTTCTTCAGCTGGTAGCTCAGCGGTAAGGTGTTGAAGGCTCAGTCTCTCTCGCGAACATCCGCTGTGGTATTTGACCGCTGGGCGGTCCCCGTTCTTCGAAGGATTGAGCGCTGGCTCTGGCGTCCCTTCGGGCAGTCCTTACTTAGCCGACGTGTTCAAACAACTCGACATCCGGTCTTACACCTTCGATTTCGAAGTCGAGGTGACTGTGAAGTTGTCTCGGAACGGCTACCGAGTCTATGAAATCCCGATCACCTATACAGGACGCGGGTACGAGGAGGGGAAAAAGATCACTTGGCGCGACGGCGTACGAGCTCTAGTTGCCCTGGTACGGTGGAGCCTGTGCGTTCGAAGCCGGAAAGGGCCAAGGCCCGCCAGGTGACCTTCCGTTAGCGGGGCCTTATCTCGACGATCCGGTCATCTTCTGCGAGATAGTACCGGTAGCCGGGGAAGAGTTTCATGAAGTCAGCGTCGAACGGATCGAGATGCCGGACGTAGATGACATCCTTGTCCAGAAGGGGTGAATTCGCCGCCACAACGCTCCCATAGTACGATTTCGTAAAGACTATCGCTTTCTGTAGCCCCCGCTGCTTCACCGCCTTTAGCACCTTCCCGTTGACACTCCAATAGCTGTTGCTGTAGACCCTCACCAAAGCGGGAATGTTGCTCACCACGCCTATCGAGGTGGAGAGCAGAACCACAAACACGGTCAGCCCGCAGATGCGCCGGACAGACAGCGCTCTCCCCAGTTGGTTTTTCAGTACATAAGGCAGCCGCTGCATCCCACGAACTGTCAGCAGAATCACGCCGCCTGCCGCGTCGTACAGAAAGCGGGGGCCAAAACACCAATCCTGAAACCAGTAGAAAAGGTACGAGACAGCCAGCAAGAGAAGCGAAAACAAGAGGAGAATATCCCAACGATTTACCTTCATCGAAACAAAGAGGATTGCGACAAAGACAAGTGATGGCATCGGCCATTCGAACAGGTACTTGTGCAGACCTATCATATTCGTCAGCGTCTGCCGCACACCCTGGGCGGGCGTGTGCGGATCACCCCACGCGCCTCTGCCAAAACCCGGCAGGACCTTCTCCCCGTAGAGCACCTGATAGCCGAACAACAGGGGGTGACCGTTGGTCAGGTAGTTGAACCCGAGGAGGATGCAGACGAAGATCAGCAGGATGATGCTGAACGTGAGCATAGGTGTCTTGTAGCGCGAGAACTGTGCTCGCAGGAGGCTTGCTCCGTAAACAAAGAACGGAAGAGCCAAGGCCGCAGCGCTCACGTGATTCATGAATTCGGAGGACATAGACAGGACAAACGGAGAGAGCAGACCGAAAAGGGCCGCAAGGCGTCCCACCGGCTCACTGTAGAGTTCCTTCCCGAGAAAACAGAACAGGACTACCGTCGCGGAGCCGATCAGAGGGTTCACGATCCACGGTGCGCCGGCCAGAAGACCGAGCATCATCAACCAGCGGGTAGGCACCGATACACACGAACACCGTCCCATAGAGTCCGAGGAGAAGATAGGTGACAACCGACCCGACGTACAGGTCGTGCAGGAGGAAGCCCGGGACAAGCGTGAGGGCGGCTGCAAACAACGCAAGCGCACCGCCAGCGAAGATGGTCTTGTTGTAGGCAAGGTACAGAACTGATTCCCTTCCTGTTCTGGTGAATAGGGCAAGGACGGGAAACATCGCGAACACAAGAACGAGAAAAAGGCGATCAGGGATGGCAAAGACCACTTGTGTGAAAGGGATCTGAAATTGCAGTACCCTTCCCGGCCATACCTTCAGCACAACGTTGTCCATTGTCCACGGATCAACGCGCGGAATGAGCATTGCGAGGATCAGAAGCCCGATCGCCCCGAGGAGAAGGCGGCTCGAGAAATAAGCCATACGTGACGTGAGTCTGGTCATCGGATTGACTGATGGTTCATTGAATCGGGCATCGCGCGGTTCTTCCATGGGTCGACTATGAACGGACAAAGACGAGAAACCATTGGCAGCAGTGTGCAGCTCCACGAGCGGCAGTCCAAAATAGGCGTCGAAGTCGGCTTTTTCAAGGAGATAAAATCGAGAAATCCCGGGTGAGAGGGCGTGCCGGATCGGCGCTTGTTCGGAGATGTAACGCAGAGGACGGTAGTGTCCTAATTTCCTTTTCCGTTCCCAGTAATTAAGACACTCCGGGGAACTAAATTACCCAAGTACGAACAGGGAACGGAGATGGAATCTTATAATTCTTGGCCGAACCGATTCATCGCCCGATTGTTGATGGTCTTTCTGACGAAGAGAGAAACGAGCTGTTTATTCGTCTAGCCCGCGAGTTATTGCTAGCCCTTAGTCATCGAACTTGGGCAAATCAATCGCAGTTGGTAAGCAGCGCCAAGGGGATTATTGATATTGCGGCGTATGTGGCTAGCCCTGAGAGTCGCCGGGTGGTTGTTTCTTAGGTGGCAAAAAGATACCTGGCGCGACCTCTACAAGCTTTGTGTGGAGGCTCTTCTCGACGCGGGAGTACATCTCTGCGGTTTTCTTGATTTCCTCATCGGTTATTTCGTTCAGCGGTTTATTTGATTGGATGAGGGCTAGGGTGGTGATGAGAACGAGCTTTTCTTCGTCGGTCATGGAATTTTCCTTTCATTCTTTATGCGGCTTGTTGTTTTTGGTGGTTCAGGAGTTCTTCCCACGTCCAGACGCGGCGTGTGAGTTTGGCTTCCATTGCGGGTGTGACTCTGAGGGATTGATGGACACGCATAAAGTTGTAAAAGAAAAAGTGAACCGCAAGGGCAGCACGAAGGCTCTCAAGGCGCTTAGAAAAGGCGTTCGTAAGCCTAGTAAAACGGCGCATTTGCATACGGATAGTAAGGTTCTGCCGTTCAACCAAGCTGGTCGAAATGTGCCTTCTAACGGGGAAGCCCGTCACGGGAATGATGGTAACGCCGACGATACAGCTCGGAGAATAACGATGCTCGCCCTTCGTAACCTCTTCGGCTGAGTATCGCTTATGAATTTGTGCGTAGTCGATTTCAGTTCCAAAGGCATTATCAACCGCATCGCGGTAGGCCGCTAGAGAGTCCGTTGTGAGTTGAAATTGCGTTGCTATGCGGGCGCGCAGGTCGAGCATGAATGATCGGGCCATTTCTCCGGTGCGTTTGCCCACACGAAAGAGGGGAATCAGTTTGGTGTCGGGATCTAGGGCAACAAAAACGTATTGATCGCCAAACTCAATGGGGTCAAGGTAAGTTACGAGGCGTTGTTTCTTGAATACATACGTCCATATTTCGTCAATTTGGAGGCGTTTGATTTCGAGGTTCATCATTTCGCGGTCGAGGACTTCTGAGGCTTTTTCTCCCGCGGAAATCATAAAGCGAATGATTGTATCCCTGTGGACTCCTGTAAGGCGTTCAATCGAGCGAACCGAGAGACCTTCGACAAGGTGGGAGAGGACGGCGGTTTTCTTTGACAGGCTTAAGGTGTTCATTGCGGTTCTCCTTGATTTTGTGCCCGCAATGAACGATATTGGGTTGCGGTCATTGTCTCGTTCACGAACGGGCAGTGATTATGCAGAGCTTGCGGGTATTCCAGTACCCGCAGGCTCGTTGTTTATTAGGCGGATGATTGCACGCGCTGAGTCCTTGGCTTCCAGGCCTCATCACTCAGCATCTCGTGTGTTGCGCACACGCAGCTTAGGCTTCGCCCAGCGTGCTTCATCTGCCTTTTGTTTTCCAAGAAGCCACACAGCGCAGAAAGACCGAGAGCGGGAGGGGCTTGCAGGATCTCTCTCGATGTTTCTGCGGCTCCATTCGCTGTGTGCCTTTTATTTTTCACGAAGCCCAATCCTTCCGTCGTTTAGTCGTGTGAGCTTGTCGCGGTTTCTGTTCACGGTGTTGGCTACGACATTCCGGGGACTTGCCAAACTCAACCTGACATCACGTTTGCGGAGTTGGCTGATAAGGTCATTTACTTCCAGTGGCCCGGCTTCTTGTAGTATTGCCTCAATCACGTCGGCAAGTTTGGCGTTGGGGCCTCTGGTGAGTTTGATTTCAAGCATGACATCGGTTGAGGGTTTTCTTACTTGGCTTTCTTTGCCAGTAAGCGCTTTGTAGGCAGTGCGAACGGCCTGCTCTTGTTTGAGCAAGTCGAGGGTTTTGAGTTCCACAAGTCGTTGCTTTCTGAAGTGGTGTTCGATCTGATCAACGAGCTTGCGGAGACTGTTTTCGAGTTCATTTGACGTTTTCATTTGTTTGGTTCCCTAATCTTTGACGTAATCAATATACGAAATCAGATTATGCTTGTCAAGGGAAAAGATTACAAAGTCGGGGCAGGCGGTACTAAGTGCAGAGTCCTTGGCGGTTGTGCCTCATCTCTCTGCATTTCCAGTCTTGCGGGCTGGTAGCCTAGGTTTCGCTCAACCTTCCCGCCTGCCTCTTGTTTTTCATTGAATCAATGGGGCAGATTCTAGTAGCGATCGAGGCCTTTGGGAGAGATGCCCTCTCGATATCTCCGTTCTTGCGGAACGGTAACTTAGATTTCATCCACGTCTTCGAATCTGCCCCCGCGCTTGCTTGGTTTCCTTGGAGAAGTCGTGCTTTGGCTGGCGAAGCTCAGAGAGTCGGTTACTAAAATGTACGGGGTGTGCAAGGAGTGGAACAAGGAAAATCGCTTACCCTTAATTTCTTCTCAGGACGGGGCGAAATGAAGCGAAAACCGAGGAAAAACAGGAAATCGGGCTATGTTCCGCCGTTATGGTTGCGGCGGTTGCTTGCCAAGCATTTCCTTGCGGAATCTGATTTGCGGGTGTTGCGGGATATGTGCAGGGTCTGGAAAAGGCCGATTGTGCTTGATACTATTGCGAAGAGCTGTCCCGACTTTCCCCACCATACTTCGCGAAGTACTGAGTTTGGCTCTCGGTTCTGGCCCAGTCGTACAGATCATCAAAGTAGGTTTTTGTTGCTTGTTCAGATTCTTGGTAGATTTGCACGTGCAAATGCTTTGCAGCTTCGATTAGCACGAGCAGCTTGGCATTCATATCGCAGAGCGCCGAGACCAGAAAATCATAAAACCGCTCGCGCGGAATTGTGAATTTTGGTTCAGTAGTCATTTGTAGTCTCCAGAGTTAGGTAGTAGGTTAACTGGCGCATTGCCCAGCGCCGCAATTTGGACGTAAAATGTTCGGCCTCCCTACCTCGGGCCGATAGCGGAAGGTAGTGATCCGCAAATTAGGACACTACCCAGAGGAAGTAGCATCCGTATAAATGGGGGGGGGACTTGAAATGCAAAAGGGTTTACGTTACGATAGAGGTGAGAACCAACATCGTAGGAGGTAAACCCTATGCAGCATACCG
>VGWB01000068.1 GCA_016873755.1 Ignavibacteria bacterium
AAGGGTTACGTACCCAGAAGGACAATCATAACGCAATCACTGCGGAACGATGATATCTCACCCCTTCAGGGTTCGATCAATCATATGTTGAATGGGGGTCGGGACGTTGTCCCGCCCTTGAATATCCGACCCCTTCGGGGTCAAGAGACAATTTCCCGTTACAGGAAGAATAATCTGATTGACAAGGTATTAATGACGCACTACACTAGCTGCCGAATTCGGTTTCCACTCGTCCGCCGAGCTCGGGCAAATTGCGCGGTTCGCGAATCTGATGATGTTGTTTGGCTTCACCAGTATAGCGCTTCTGAAGCTCCTTTTTGTTAGACGGCCAATTCTCTACGCGCGAGACCGGTGGCTGGATGCCGGTACAGCCGTACGGATTTCAGCATATGCTCTCAGTGAAGAGCCGCGAACGAACGGATCGTACCGGGCGGGCTGAAGTCACGGGAATGGGCAGTTACACGTTTCCCGGCTGATGAAGGCTTAGCGAGCGCTGGCGGCTGGACCTGCGAGCCAACGGTGGTTTGACAGCGCAGAGGCTTTTCCGAGGCCAGTCAGCTGTCGCGCTCATGGTTTCTTTCTTTGGAGAGAAACCCTGACTTCGTTCGGTTGGATATTTTCGAGCGAGAGCACCTCGGGAAATGCAATATTCGACCGCGCGATGGCTCTCCTCTGCACGCCTTCTCTGACGTTCGAGAGCTTAAGAGAGACCCTGAAGCGATCTTGGTCGAGGAAATAGAATGACCGTCGCGATCCGGAGAAGGTCAATTCTAGCTCTGGCGGATCCACCTTTTCCACAACGAGGTTTGCCGGCACGTCTTCATATCCGACAGGCACGACATACGTCCTGTGGTCAATTTTTCCTTCATGGACGAAGAAGAACCATAACAGGCTTGTGACGGCAAGCGCGATCGCCTTCTCTCTGTAGTTTCGTTTGAAGAAATCGACCCATGGTTTTGTCTCGGCAGAGGGCATGACCTCTTCATAGAACTGCTCGAGAACGCTGCTGAGCTCCTCTATGTCTTTCACTTGACGAATATCCCCGTTGCGGGCGACAGAAATCGTTCCGCGTTCCTCCGACACCACCAAGCATAACGCATCGGTAAGCTCTGCGAGGCCGAGCGCTGCAGCGTGCCGCGTGCCAGTCTTCTGCAACTTCCGTAGGTTCTTTGAGAGAGGAAGATATGTCGAGAATTGTGCTATCCGGTCACCAAAAATTATCACGGCTCCGTCATGTGTCGGTGATTGCGGGTCAAAAATCCCCCTCAAGATGGCTTCGCTCATTTCCCCTCCAAGGGTGGTACCCCCGTCAAGGTGACGAACAATCGGGTCTTTTCCGCGGATTGCAAGAAGTGCGCCGATCTTGTCCCGAGCCAAGTTCTTTGCAGTATTGACAAGAATTTCGATTTCATTTCGAGGTACGTTCAGGATCCTCCGGTTGCGAAAACGGCCGACGACGCTGTGACTTGCGAGCTGCTCCAGAAAGTGTTTGATCTCTTCCTGGAAAATGATGACGACCGCAATAATGATGATTGCGAAGAACCCTTGAAACACCGTCGTCGTCAGAGTCATCTCCAGCTGACGTGCAAGGAGATAGACGCCAACAACGATAAACATACCGATAACGACAAAGACTGCTCTCGTACGTTTGAACCAGACCAGCATCGAGTAAAGGAGCACTGACATTACGATGATGTCCAGCAGTCCCGAGATGCCAACTTCTCCGAGCAAGCTGAAGATATCCATGGGCTCAATCCGGTGCGCGCAAAGATTCTTTAATCAATGGTTGAAATTTCTGAAAGCGGATACCTCGAAGACGCTTTGTAAGGCGTTCCGTCAGGAGGAACTCGGTCCCTTGCCATTCGACTTGATCCGTCAGACGGCCCACCTTCACCTTGCCACCCGCTATGCGTCCGTGACCTCCGGCTTGGTCAAAATGGTCGAAGATCTGTCGCAACACATCTCCAGCCGACGCACGACTACTTGTTGTTCTGAGCGAAACGTGAAGAAAATCTCCGTAGCGGCCGGTACAGAACGACCATTGCACACCCTGACATGTCAGCAGGAAGTCAGCCATCTGCGCAACAAGATCGGGATTCTCAACCGCCCCGAGGTGCGAGATGATGATTTCTCGACCGATGATGGCATTTCGAAGTCCTGCAGCCAACCCTCGGAAGAATTTCTTTGACCGCGGTGGATTTTGAATGCGCGCCAATGCACGGATATCGCACAGCGGCAGGAGTGCCAAGTATGTCTTGACGATGTGAGGCTTAGTGACGTGGTAGAGATGCAGCGTATCCGAAAGGATACCATAGACAAGCGCGGTAGCCAACCGCGGCGGGATATCAAGATCCTGCGCAAGCAGTTCCTGCGCCAGCAAAACGGATGTAGCACCGGCATCCGTATCAACTATCACCAAATCGGCAAGGGGGCGAGAGGACGACGGATGTTGATCGATGACGATCGCCGCGCGCCTGTTCTTGGGGAATGAGTTGTTATCAAATGTTGGTTGAGTGTCAACCAGCGCGACGTTCGGATAGAAAACAAGGTCCGATGATCGAAGTCTGGAGGCCGGTGGCCGGAGCGCCCGCATCATTTCCTTGTTCTCATGCCGGCCGATCACTCCGCCATACGCAATCTTTGAACGAATTCCGAAACGCTCCTGCGCCAAATGCTGCAGTGCCCACGCGGAGGCCATTGCATCGGGATCCGGATAGTCGTGCGTGAGAATAAGGAGCGGCGATAGACGTTGTCTGTTGCGAGCAAGAAATCGTGTGAGCTTGCGAAGGTTCTTCATGGTCGGTGGCTGATGCTGTAGAAACAGGCAGTGCGCAAGCGCCAGTCCGGCACGGAAGTCGGTGCTCGCCGAGCACCGGCTCTCTCAGATCGAGAGAACTCCGACAGCACTCTGCTCAAGTACAACATTTTTGTGCTGAAACTCAACGCAGGATCGCGTGTTTTGACACTGCGGGGAAAGAGGAGGGCATAATGAATCATCTTTCTACAGTAATTATGGCAATTTCTCTGACAATCTCAACAATCAATACCGACTGATGGTATTCTTCTTTCATAAAAAGCGATGTGGTGTCGGGAGCCCGCCCCACTCGGCTACGCCCCCGCCTGCATGACATAGTCAGGCGGGGTTCGGGCAGGCGAATGACTGGCCGTTCAGCCGGGCCGGTTTCCTGCCCGACCGCACCGCGTGACTTGTGGTCGGGCAGACCACAGAGAGCGTGAAACAATGGCGGACAAACAAGTCCCAACAGCACAACTTAGGACACCATCTGCCGACTGTGGCTGCATGTTGGAGTATTGATCACTCGCGTGAAACGTACTCTCTGCATTGTGCTTGGCACAATGGACCGCGAGAAATCGCTCGCCGAATGCATTGCTCACGATCAACAATCGCGACTACAGCAGAAACATCAAATCCAATTTCTTCTTGACATTTATTCACGCGATGTTATCTTGATCAATAGAGAGTATACGAGAAATGTGTGAACAACGCGTGGTCTTCACGGTAGGCGTAGCGCATCAGACACCCGCAGAAAAATTGCGGCGCACAAGTGCTTTACTCCGCGAGATTGTTGAATCTCAACGTGAGGTCCGTTTCGACTGCGTGCATTTCAGAGAACGTGAAGATTTTGCCCTTGTCTACGGAGTGGTGTACTACGTTGCCCGCCCGGACTACAATTCTGACATCTACCGTTGTTTCGAGCTGGAAGGTTTGGATTTCGCCTATCCTACACAAACGCTCTTTGTGCACGGAACGAATTCGCAGACGGAAACGATTCGCACGCTTCACGCGGGCAATCGTGCCATGTCGTAGGTACGCTTCACATTATGGAACGAGGCCATGAACGAGTTCTACTTCAAAACGAAACTTGATCAGACGACGCTCCTCGGCCTCACGGCGAAGAACATTCGCGAGCTGCTCAAGGGCATCAAGGCCATACCAGAGGCCTCCATCTACTACCATACGCACAAGTACCTTCATCAGCATCACTTCCTTTCGCCTGAGCCGCCGAACGACTTTGCATATTGGATCACCGAGGTGCTCAATGAGGCGAGACTTGGCGAGATAATGTCGAGCGTTGATATTGTGCAATTTCACACGCTTCAGGACTTGCGCACTCGGTTTGTTGAGATACTCTCTGAGCATCTCCGCGAAAACGACAAATCGCCAACAGCCCCACAGGGACAGGAATTTCATTTCATGGCTTCACGCATGTTTGTGCTCCAGACGCCGTATACCGCCACCACCCCATCTGAGTTCCGTGAAGCGCTGCAGCGAGTCAGCGTTAATTCCCTGTACTATCACATCTTCGATGCGAAGTTGAGGCTCGAGAAGGGTGAAAACGACTTCTCCCGCTGGTTTCGCGATCTGGGAAAGACACAGCTTGCGGATGAGATAGCGCGCCTTGATCCCTACACGTATACGCTTGAAGGCCTGAGAAACAGGATCATCAAATTGGTGGAACGCCATGATTCGAATTGAAGATTACTCTCCCATCGTCGGCCAGGCCACGATTGATGAGCTCTTTCTGCTCGCGCAACGGCTTCAAGGGAACGAGATCCAGAATATCAACTCCACGGCAGTTGGCGGCGGTGTTGCCGAAATTCTCACCCGGATGATTCCTTTGTTGACGCAGCTCGGCGTGCGCTCTCGGTGGGATGTAATCAAAGGCGATGAGAAGTTCTTCTCGATTACCAAGAAATTCCACAACGGACTGCATGGTGTCCCGGTTGAGGTAAGCCATGAGGAGTACGACACCTTCATTGAGGTTAACCGACTCAATGTTGGCATGCTCAGCTTCGCCGATATCGTCTTCGTTCACGATCCGCAGCCGGTTGCCCTTGTCGAAGAGCGCAAAAACATTGGCCGTCGGTGGATCTGGCGATGTCACATTGACTTCTCAAAGCCCAACGAGAGGATCTGGAGTTTCCTGCAGCAATTCATCGAGCAATACGATACCGCGGTGTTCTCAGCCCCCGCGTTTGCACGTAAACTCGCCATACCGCAAGTCCTGATATCACCGTCTATCGACCCTTTGAGTGATAAGAACAAGGACTTGCCTGATGACCTGATCAATAGTATCTTCTCGCGATTCGGCATCGATCGCACCAGGCCGGTGATCACCCAGATTTCCCGGTTTGACTACCTCAAGGATCCTCTTGGCGTGATCAAGGCATACAAGATTGCCAAGAGACACGTTGACGTGCAGTTGGTGCTGGCAGGTGGAGGAGCGACCGACGATCCCGAGGGTCCGACGATCATGCAGCAGGTGCAAGAAGAGGCCGCGAAGGACAAGGACGTTTTCGTCCTCTTCCTTCCCCCTTCAAGCGATATCGAGATTAACGCACTGCAGCGAGGATCGACAGTAGTCCTGCAGAAATCCCTCAAAGAAGGATTCGGTCTTACCGTATCAGAAGCGTTGTGGAAGGCAAGGCCAACGATCGCATCAGCCGTGGGCGGAATTCCACTTCAGATTGCGCACAAGTACTCGGGCATTCTCACGCACTCGATCGAAGGGACGGCCTACTGGATAAAGCAGCTGGTCAACGAGCCGGAATACGCCCGCAAACTCGGCGTCAACGGAAAGGAACACATCAAGAACAACTTCTTGATCACGCGGCACATAAAGGACTACTTGCTGCTCTTCATTTCTCTCTTCCGCCGCAACGACATAGAATATCTATAGATTGGTGCGGGGACGGAGGTCTTTCCATGAACACTCAACATATAGGCCCACGGAGATTGATTGTCGTCTCGAACAGGCTTCCGTTCACCGTTCGGTTGGACAACAAGGACCTTCGTTTTGACGAGAGCGCGGGCGGATTAGTCACTGGTCTCAGCGCGTTTCTCGATTCCTATAAGGCCCATTTTCCGAAAGAGGAGAAGCATGTGTGGGTTGGCTGGCCGGGCAATACGATTCCCGATGAGTTCAAGGAACGAGTAAGAGCCAGAGCCTTGGCAGACTACCATGCCTATCCGGTGTTCTTGTCGGAAGCCGAGATGGACCAATTCTACCTTGGCTTCTGCAATAAGACGATCTGGCCCCTCTTCCACTATTTCCCCTCTTACACCGATTACCACGAGGATTTCTGGCAACATTATGTACACGTCAATGAGCTTTTTTGCAACGCCGTGCTGGAGTTGACCGAGCCTGATGACATCGTGTGGGTCCAGGACTATCATCTCATGCTTCTCCCCCGAATGCTGCGACAACGCTCGCCGGATCTCCTGACAGGATTTTTCCTGCATATCCCTTTTCCTTCGTTTGAGATCTTTCGCCTTCTCCCTCCGAGGTGGCGCCACGATATTCTGGAAGGCTTGCTCGGCGCAGACCTTGTGGGGTTTCACACCTACGAATACACACAGCACTTCCTGCAGTCTGTCTTGCGGATCCTCGGCCACGAGCATCACATGGGTCAGATCTCGCTGCCGAACCATGTTGTCAAGATCGACACGTTTCCGATGGGGATTGATTTTCAGCGGATCTCCGACACAAGTACCGCTCCGGAGACCGAGCGTGAGCGGGCCGAATTCCAGAAAACGCTCTCAGGATTCCGAACCGTGCTCTCGGTAGATCGCTTGGATTATTCGAAAGGGATCCTGAACCGCCTTGAAGGATTCGAGCTTCTGCTCGAGGCCAATCCGGAATTCCACGGGAATGTTGTTCTCATCATGGTTGTCGTTCCCTCCCGTATCGGCGTGCTGCAGTACGACTTGATGAAGAGGCAGATTGAAGAGCTCGTGGGCAGGATCAACGGCAAATTTGGCAGCATCAGTTGGACACCTGTCCTGTACCAGTACCGCCATCTCTCCTTGCACCCGTTATTGGCGTTATATGGCCTCGGCGATGTTGCTCTCGTCACACCGCTTCGTGACGGGATGAACCTTATCGCCAAGGAATACATCGCAGCGCGCACAGATATGACCGGCGTGCTGATCTTGAGCGAGATGGCGGGAGCTTCAAAAGAGCTTGGTGAGGCAATTATCATCAACCCGAATGACCGGCGCGAGATCGCCGAGGCCTTGAAAGAAGCGCTCAAGATGCCCATCGAAGAACAGAAGCGACGGAACCGCATCATGCAGGAACGGCTCCGACGGTGTGACGTCATTCACTGGGCTACAGACTTTGTGAATGAAGTCGGTCAAATGAACGATGTCCAGCAACGTTTCAACGCGAAGCTGTTCAGCTCATCAGCCAGAGAGCAGATCGCCCACAGGTTCAATCAGGCTCACCGCCGGCTGATCTTCGTCGACTACGACGGCACGCTGGTTCCTCTCATGCGGCGGCCGCACATGGCAGTCCCACCTCAACCGGTCCTTGATCTTCTTAAGACGCTGTCATCTGACCCGCGGACCACCACCGTTCTGATTAGCGGCCGTGATCGACCGACGCTCGAGCAATGGTTCGGAAAGTTGCCGATGGGAATTGTGGCGGAACACGGCATGTGGCTGCGCAAACACGGCAGCGACTGGCAGATGCTTGGACAGTACAGCACTGATTGGAAAACACACCTGCTGCCGATTCTCCAGCAGTACGCCGATCGTCTCCCCGGCGCGTTCGTTGAAGAGAAGGAACACTCGCTCGTCTGGCACTATCGAGCCGCTGACCCGGACCAGGCACGGCCTCTTGCTGCAGAATTGACCGATCATTTGGTCCACTTTACCGCCAATATCGATGTTCAGATCCTCCAGGGAAGCAAGGTCGTGGAGATCCGCAACGCCGGGGTCAACAAGGGCAAAGCAGCACTTCAATGGGCTTCGCAAGAGAACTACGATCATATCCTCGCGATCGGTGATGACTGGACCGACGAAGACCTCTTTGCAGCGCTTCCAGAATCTGCCATTACAATACGCGTCGGTGTTACAAGCACCCGTGCGCAACTCAACGCCCGCGACTCAGCAGACGTTGTACAACTGTTGCAGTCCCTCGCGCACAGCAATACTGTCAACCAGGCCTCGCCCGGGATACCTTCCCCGGATATCGAATCTGGCCGCCCTACCGGGGGACGGGGGAGCCCACGCTTACCTTATTGAACAGGCGATCTACGAGGTCGCCCATGAAGTCAACAAACGACCCGACTGGGTAGGTGTACCACTTCGGGGAATCCTCACATTGCTGGGACAATGACATGCCGCGCACAGCTAAACCAAAGGGAGCAACACGAAAACGAACGCCGTACAAAGGTCAGCTCACGGATCTCGATATCCACCTCTTCAAGGAAGGAAATCACTTCAAACTGTTCGACAAGCTGGGATCCCATTTGACGACAGTCAATGGCACGCCCGGGGTAACATTTGCCGTTTGGGCACCAAACGCGGAGAAGGTATCCGTGCTTGGGGATTTCAACGGATGGACCCCGGACGCGAATCCACTTGGCGTCCGCTGGGATGGGTCTGGAATCTGGGAGGGATTTGTACCACGCGTGACAAAAGGTGCCCTCTACAAATACGACATCGTCTCGAAACGAAATGGATACCGCGTCAGCAAAGGAGATCCTTTTGCGCTACGGTGGGAAACCCCACCTCGCACAGGGTCGATGGTATGGGAGTTCGACTATGAGTGGAATGATGACGACTGGATGCAGCATCGTCACGCGGCCAATGCGCTCCACGCACCAATCTCAATCTACGAAGTCCACCTCGGCTCGTGGCGCCGGGTGCCGGAGGAGGGGAACAGGCCGTTGACCTACACGGAAATGGCTCAGTATCTCCCGGGCTATGTCAAGGATATGGGCTACACGCACGTGGAATTCCTTCCCGTCATGGAGCATCCCTTCTATGGTTCATGGGGATATCAGGTCACGGGCTATTTCGCTCCGACCAGTCGCTACGGCACGCCCGAGGAGTTCATGCATCTCGTTGACGAGCTGCATCAACACGGAATCGGCGTGATTCTCGATTGGGTGCCCTCGCACTTTCCCGGTGACGAGCACGGACTGGCCTATTTCGACGGGACGTATCTGTTTGAGCACATGGACCCGCGCCAGGGCTATCATCCTGATTGGCAGAGCTACATTTTCAATTATGGAAGAAACGAAGTCACGGCCTTTCTGATCAGTAGCGCGCTCTTCTGGCTCGAGAAGTACCACGTCGATGGACTCAGGGTCGATGCTGTGGCTTCGATGTTGTACCTTGATTACTCGCGCAAGGAAGGGGAATGGGTTCCGAATGCTCACGGGGGAAGGGAGAATCTTGCCGCCATCTATTTCCTGAAGAAGCTCAACGAGACGGTCTACAGTGAACATCCCGACGTCCAGATGATAGCGGAAGAATCGACGGCCTGGCCGATGGTGTCGCGACCGGTGTATCTGGGCGGGTTGGGCTTCGGGTTAAAATGGAATATGGGATGGATGCACGATACACTTAAGTATTTCTCTATCGACCCACTCTTCAGAAAATATAACCACAATCTGCTAACCTTCAGCATCTGGTATGCCTTCACGGAAAATTTCCTTCTCTCGCTTTCGCATGACGAGGTGGTTCACGGGAAGGGAGCGCTCTACGGCAAGATGCCGGGGGATGAGTGGCAGAAGTATGCCAACGCGCGTCTCCTCTTTGGATATATGTACGGCCACCCGGGCAAGAAGCTGCACTTCATGGGAGGGGAGTTTGGCCAATGGAAGGAATGGTCTCACGATGAGAGCATCGAGTGGCACGCCTTGGAGCATTCTAACCACCAGGGACTCCAGCGGTGGGTAAAGGACCTTAATCACTGCTACCGAACGGAACCTGCTCTCTATGAACTTGACTTCTCCGCCGACGGATTCGAATGGATTGATTTCCACGACTGGGAGAACAGCTTGATCAGTTTCGTCAGAAAGGGGAAGAGCACCGGCGACTACATTTTGGTGGTGTGCAACGCCACACCCGTTCCACGGCATAACTATCGGATCGGCGTTCCCCGAGGCGGTTTCTGGAAAGAGATCCTCAACAGCGATGCTTGGCTCTACGGCGGGAGTGGTCATGGGAACTTCGGCGGTGTAGAGGCTGCTCCAATCCCCGCCCACGGGAGACACTACTCACTTACGCTCACCATCCCGCCACTCGTTGCTTTGTTCTTCAAAAGTGAGGGAACCAGCTCATGACGGTTCGTGCGCGGCATCGGGATTCTGGCTACCGGTGAAGGGGTATATTGGAGCGATTGGGGAAATTCCAGCCGGATTCTCTCGGACCTGTCCCGACTGGGATTGCTTTCAGGAGGCGAATCTGGCCCGCCAAAAGACAGGAGGCTGGTATGAACATCAGGATCCCGTCTGCTCTCACAGTCCTCGCAGCCTTTGCCATTCTGTTCACCTTTCATATCTCTGTTGCGTTTTCTCAGCAGGAAGGGCGGACGATCCCCGTCAATGCCCGCGAGGCGATGCAACAGCTCCTTGCCGACGAAGACACGGATGGTGATCTCAAGATTACCATCGACGATTCACACGTGCCCGGTACAGAACGCGGCAACAAACGATTCTGGTTGCACTCGATGGCGCGAGAGAGATTTGAAGTGGCTGGCGTTTATCATCTCTGCAATCTCCTTCAAGAACTGACACTCCTCAGCCAAGCGGGCCGCGACACCTCCCTCCTCCGCTTTGATCGGGTATTTGAACCTGCAGTCGACCGGATTTCACGCAGCATCCGCGAGCACTACTGGGATGCCTTGACCCGCCGAATCGACGAGGACGGACTACCGGGCGTCCTCCAAGACGAGAAGACATCAACGGTGAGCAATGCACGGTATATTTACGTCCCCCCATCCGATCTGGTCGCGGTCAACTACTTTCGCGAGGTAAGGAGCAGGCACCCGGCGTGGCGATTGCTCGTTGTGCAACTGCCAGACCGCGTCGTCCCTCAGTACGTGCGCGGCCTCGAGGGCTACCACGGAATTCTGTCGCTTGGCCTTCGGGAATCTCCCGCTGGAACGATGGAGGGAATCCCGTTCGTCGTTCCCGGCGGCCGCTTCAATGAAATGTACGGTTGGGACAGCTACTTCATCCTCCTGGGGTTGCTCGCTGACGGGCGGATTGACCTGGCGAAATCACTTGTCGACAACTTCGTCTACGAACTCACGCATTACGGCGCGATTCTGAATGCCAACCGCACATACTATCTCACGCGCTCGCAGCCTCCGTTTCTTACCTCGATGATTCGTGAATGCTACAGACATCTTCCGAAAGACTCGACATCTCACAAATGGCTGCGCACAGCTCTCGCCGCAGCGATTCAGGAGTACAAGATGGTCTGGATGCAGCCACAGCGACGTACCGCTATCGGTTTGAACCGGTATTTCGACTCAGGCTCCGGGCCGCCACCCGAAGTTGAACCCGGCCACTTCGATGACACCTTCAGACGCTACGCAGCAAAACATCGGATGACCCCGGCGGCGTTTGAGCGCGCGTATCGTTCCGGAAGAATCAAGGATCCGGAGCTTGATCGATATTTCGTCCACGACCGTGCAATGCGCGAATCGGGCCACGACACCAGCTATCGGCTCATCAACCAGTGTGCTGATCTTGCAACGGTGGATCTTAACGCACTCCTGTACAGGATTGAACGCGACATTGCTGAAGTCATTGAACAGGAGTTCGGCGGATCGCTCACGTTGAGTGATGGAAAAACCGAAAGGAGCACCACGTGGTCCGAGAGGGCAGAAGAGCGCAAGAAACTGATCAATCAATACCTTTGGGATCCCGGTCGGGGCATGTTCTTCGATTACAGTCTGCCAGCCATGCGAAGAACCGGCTATGTCAGCGCAACCACACTTTATCCCCTCTGGGCCAGGCTTGCGACGCCTGAGCAGGCTGCACACCTGGTGAGCACCGCCCTTCCGCTTCTTGAAGCGCCAGGCGGTATTCTCAGTTCGACGGAGAGCTCCCGCGGACCAATTTCCGAGGTTCACCCCTTGCGCCAGTGGGATTATCCGCACGGCTGGGCACCGCACCAGATGTTGGTCTGGCAGGGATTGGCCAGATACGGCATGGGAGAGCTTGCACAGCGCCTCGCGTACCGCTGGCTTTTCACGATCACCCTGAACGCCACGCTGTATAATGGAACAATAACAGAGAAGTACGATGTTGCGCGGCGGAGCCATGAGGTCTTCGCAGAATATGGCAACGTCGGGACAAAATTCTCCTACATTACGCGTGAAGGGTTCGGGTGGACAAACGCTTCATTTCAGGTTGGCCGAAGTCTCCTGACTCCTGACCTGCTTGAACAGCTGAATAACCTCATCCCACCGGAATGGATCTTCTTGCCTTGAATCCTTTCGGTCGTTACCTTGAACCGATGCAGGCTGATCAACAGCGGCTGGAATTTCACGGTATCCAACGGCCGCGAACTCCCGCACCATTCACCGTGAAGCCTCCGACCCGGGCTGTCGCGGAGAATGGTTGGCTTGCCTGTGAACGGATCTTTGTATAAGCCTGATATAGCGCTTTTCGACACTTTTCAACGGAGGATGATATGCCAGAGCAACTCCAATCGCTTGCCGAGTCCCTGAGAGCATTCTGGGGGCAGTTCCTCGGCTATTTGCCCAAGGTTTTCGGCTTTCTCGTCGTCCTGCTGCTCGGTTGGTTTCTCGCCAAGTTCGCACGGAGCATCACCATCAAAGGCTTGAAGTTCCTTCGCGTCGACGTCATTGCAGAGAAGTCGGGTATCGAAGACTTCCTTCTTCAGGGGGGTGTTCGCTTCACCACGGTGACGCTCGTGGGAAATCTCGTATACTGGTTTATCATGTTTGCCGTCGTCCTCGCATTGCTCAACGCCATCGGTTTACAGGCGGCAGCAGAGCTCTTCAACAAGATCATCCTCTACATCCCGAACGTCGTTATCACCATCATTGTGCTTATCTTCGGCACATTGTTCGCCAAGATCATCCAGGGCGTTTCCTACACGTATCTGAGTAACGTCGGCATCGTCGGGGCGCAGGTTATCAGCACCATCGCCCAGTACGCCGTCTTGATTTTCGTTGTCTCCATCGCTCTCGAGCAACTCTCTATCGGCGGTCAGGTGCTTGTCTCCGCGTTTCAGATTGCTTTTGGTGCATTTTGTCTTGCGCTTGCCCTCGCGTTTGGCCTCGGTGGACGCGACTGGGCTTCGCGCATGCTCGACCGCATGCTGAAGAAATAGCCGTACGAATTCTGCCTTCAAACGAAAGCAGGGATTTCGCCGATGATCATTGACTGTCATACCCATATCAACTATTACGACGACGATAATTCACCCGCGCTGCCGACGACACTTGAGGCCCTTCAACGCGAAATGAGACGCAACAGGATCGATATGGCCCTTGTGCTGACCTCCTATAAGGTTAATCCCGGCCGGCCTTCCATTCGGGATGTCGTCTTAGCAACACGCGACCTGAAGGATATTTACGCCGTTGCCGGCGTAAGCTACGCAAAATGTCGGCGGGAGACGTTGGTCGAACTGCGCGAGTATCTTCAGGAGGGGACTGTACGGGGACTTAAGCTTTACCCCGGCTATGAACCGTTCTTCCCAAACGATCCTGCGCTTCGCCCCGTCTACGAAATGGCTGCAGAATTCGATGTGCCTGTGATGATCCACTCAGGCGACACATTTGATGCCCGCGGAAGGGTGAAGTACGCGCACCCGATTCACATCGATGACGTAGCGGTCGATTTTCCGGAGGTCAAGATCGTCATTTGCCATATCGGGAATCCGTGGATCCGGGACTGCATGGAGGTCGTGTACAAGAACAGCAATGTTTATACCGACATCTCGGGTCTAACGCTGGGCAATTTCACGGACAGGTTTGAAAGCTATATGTGCAAGCAGCTGCAGGATATGCTGCTTTACGGCGTGGAACCGGATAAGGTTCTGTACGGAAGCGATTGGCCGATTGCGACGATGGAATCATACCTTCAGTTCATAGCCGACCTCAGGATTCCAGAGAAAGACCGGAATAAGATCATGTATCAAAATGCAGCAAGGCTTTTCAAGCTTTCCATAGGGAATTCGAGCCTCGATACCGGGCCTGTCTTCAAGTGGTTTGGAGGGGCAAAAGGAGAGTGACCCGGCCACGATTACCCTGCAAACATGCTGAACCTAGCGCGATCTGGAGTACAACTCCTTCTACTTCACCCGCACCTCGTACAGATCCTTCCGCCGATCGTGCCACGTGACAACCCCGCCACTCTGCCGGTGCCGCTTCAGGAGCTCGAGATCCACATCATCTATGATGACGGTCTCGATGTTCGGGGTGCATTCTGAGGCGATGGCATCACGCGTGAAGGGAATATCGGACGGAGTAAAAATGCCGGACTGGGCATACTGCAGGTCCATATGCTCCACAAATGGCAGGTTCCCTACAGTCCCGGCAATCGCTGCGAAGACGTAGTTTTCGATGCACCGTGCCTGCGCGCAGTAGCGCACTCGAAGGTAACTATACCGCTCGTCAGTGCAGAAGGGAACAAAGATAATCTGTGCTCCTTTTTCTACGGCAATTCGACTCACTTCCGGAAATTCCACGTCGTAACTGATCTGAATCGAGATCCTCCCCTTGTCCGTATCGAACACCTCAATTGTATTGCCCGGCTCTACTCCCCACCACCGACGCTCACTAGGGGAAATGTGCAGTTTGTACTGTTTCCCGATTCCCCCATCCCGCTTGAACAGGTAGGCCACGTTGTACAGGTGGCTCTCCTCAATCGTGAAGTGTGAGCCCCCAATGATATTGATATTGTATTTGATGGCAAGGCCCGAGAAGAGTTCAAGATATTGAGATGTGAATTCCGACAGCTTGCGAACGGCAAGGCCCGGGCGCTCGGCCTTCAGAAATGAGAGAAGTTGTGTGGTGATGATTTCTGGAAACAGGACAAAATCGGATTTGTAATCCGACGCAACGTCAACGAAGTACTCACACTGCCGGGCGAACTCTTCAAAGCCTGCGATCTCACGCAGTTGGTACTGGACTGCGCAAATCCGTACAGGCTGTGTGGGAATGAATTTGCGGTGAGGATCGGGCTGGTAGTCGAGGTTTGTCCATTCAAGTAGGGTGGCCCATCCTTTCGATTCCTTGTCCGCGTCGAGGTACGATTCGATAAGACGCTTCAAGACAAAGCCGTTCGAGATCTGAGAAGTCAATACCGGGTCGTAAAGCACCTTGTTGATGACCTTGTCAACGTACTCTCGCGCGGTCATCTTGTCCTGATGCTGTGCATATCCCGGAATGCGCCCGCCGAGGATGATCCTCATCAGATTGCGCTGCCGGGCGAGCTCCTTTCGTGAATCGTAGAGCCTGCGGGCGAGCTTCATACCGCGAAACTCCGGATCAACCATAATCTCAATCCCATAGAGAGTGTTGCCGTTGGGATTGTGATTACGAATGTACCCCTGATCCGCTATCTCACGCCAACTGTGCCACTCGCCGTAGAGCGCGAAGTCAAGAATGAGACTGCTCGATGATGCGACGATGCGTCCCTCGTACTCGATGCAGATCTGGCCTTCAGGAAAGATCCTCAGCTGGCTCTCAAGCTGTTCCTTCGTCCACGGCTTCATTCCGGGAAAGCACTTCAACTGCAGTTGCACAATCTGATCGTAGTCCTCCATCGTGACCTGACGAAGAACGATCTTCTTTTCAAATGCCTTAACCTCGTTGTCTGCCATGCCTGCCTCCGTCCACTCAAAACGAGAACCAGATGAAAATGGGTATCGCCCTGCCAATATAGGCTCCCCGGCGGTCTACCGCAAGTCCTCTCGGTATAACACCCCTCGATACTCAGAAATGCCTTACCGCGGGTAACACTACTTGTCGTTGCCAGACACTCGCCATCGGCGATGGCGATTTGGGGGGTGATAGGTGCACATGCTCGTCCTTGAGTGTGGTTGACGGGTTTCTCAGGCAGGACGGCGAGCGGAGACTGGCTCAAAATGATAACTCTCGGAGTGGATTCATACAGACCTTTCAAGGGGAATGCCCTGGCTCAACACAAAACCCGTCAATCCCTGGATGTCGCAAATTGAGACGTTGTCTCACATTGGAGTGGCCGAACCGTGGGCTTTGCATCGCCATTCCTGAGAAAATGCCCTTCTTGAACAGAATTCAGAACAATTTCAGGTTGGTACGCCCTTTGGAGAATCCTTGAGTGGGTCCTTTTCCAAAATCTCGCCTCCTCGCCTCGGCAACGAATCATCAACGAGTAGGAGGAAAGGAGTAAAATATGAACACTGGCCAAACTCTTCTGACGATCATTGCCATCGTGCTGCTGGGGTCGAACGTCGTCAGCATCAACCGGACGTTCACACAGCACGGCGTCGTCCTTCAGCACACCGAGATTGGCATATTTGGCGTCTCCCTTGCTATGTCGATTCTCGAAGAAGCCCAGGGGAAGGCGTTCGATCACGTCACCGCTGACAGCTTTGCAACGAGCTTAAACGAACTGAGCTCTTCGCTCGGCGCAGAGGGAGGTGAGTCCAGCCGTCATTTCTTCAACGACTTTGACGATTACAACGGGTGGAGAGATACCGTGACCATCGACGGCGTTGACACATTCTACCGATGGGCTCGCGTTGTCTACGTCGATACTTCAAACATCAACGGGTTTTCGAGCTCCCGGACATGGCATAAGAAGCTGAGTGTGAATGTGAAAGGATCGAATGCTCAAGACACGTTGCAGATGCAGTATATCTTCAGTTACTGGTCATTCCGGTGAGGTGAGCCATGGGAGCAAGCACAATTTTTGACATCGTCAGCGCCACCGTCGTCGGCTCGTTGCTGCTGCTGATGGCGCTTCGCCTGAACGCGCAGGCAGTCGAGACCAACGCCGTCTATCAGAACAACCTGAACCTGCAATATAGCATTGTGGCGTTAGTGGATATTGTGGAGTCGGATTTTCGGAAGATCGGCTACTGCAAGGACTTCACAAAGATCCAGCCGCCCAATACTGCCATTGTCAATGCCGGTCCGACTTCGATCAAGTTCCTCACGGACATTCCCAGCAGTCCAACCGATGTGGGTGATGGTGTAGTCGATACCATTTACTACTTTCTGGGTGACACAACCGAGCTGTCCAGCACACCGAATCCGAATGATCGATATTTGTATCGGATCGTGAACGGGAACACGGCGAAGGGATGGAACCTGGGCGTGACGCAGTTCAGCTTGCGGTATTACGATGCG
>VGWB01000069.1 GCA_016873755.1 Ignavibacteria bacterium
AGCTGCTCCTTCTCCGCGAATACATCCGCCGGAAGTATTCCGTCCCGAGAGCCCGCGTCGGCGCGCAAACGACAGGAGCTTACACCGACGTTTTCCTTACCGGCATTCTTCCGACCGTGCTCTACGCGGACATCGAGTCCTTGTACCCTTCCATTATGCTCAACCGAGCGATCGAGCCCGTCACCGATGAGCTGGGGGTGTTTCAGACACTGCTCCGGGAGCTGACAACGCGTCGACTCGAAGAGAAGCGAGCCGTACAATCCAGCTCTGACCCTGAGGACAAAGCGAATCACGACAGCCTTCAGTCATCGTTGAAAATCCTCATCAACTCATTCTATGGGTATCTTGGATATCCGAGAGGTTTGTTCAACGACTATAATCAGGCTGACGAGGTGGCCAGGGCGGGACAAGAATTGCTCAAAGACATTATCAAGCAGGTCGAGTTACACAATGGCCAGGTGATTGAAGTCGATACAGATGGATTCTTCGCTCTTGCGCCTGACAACGTTATCGGTGAGGAACAGGAAGCGATCTTTGTCGAGAAAATTTCATCGTCGCTGCCCGAAGGAATCCGCCTCCTGCACGCGGGTCGGTACAAGAAGATGCTCAGCTACAAGAAGAAGAACTACGCGCTGCTCGACTACGAGGACCGCTTGACCATCAGAGGGAGCTCCCTGACCTCCCGCAGCCTGGAGCGCTTTGCTAGAAACTTCATTCAGCTCAGCATCAACTGTTTGCTCCAGGAGGACCTGCTCGGACTTCATAACCTCTACGTATCATTCGTCAAGGAAATCGAGAATCATCGGTGGGAGGCTGCAGATTTCAGCCGGACGGACACAATTCGTGACACCTTTGAAACGTACGAGTCTGAGATCAAGGAAAACAAACGTAAGCCGGCAGCAGCGTACGAGGTAGCAAGAAGATCGGGTCTCGTGCTGAAGCCTGGCGATCGCGTTTCGTACTATGTCACCGGCACCCAGTCAGGCGTGAAGATCGCTGAAAACTCCAGATTGTCTCTCGAATGGGATCCGAATTTCCCCGATGAGAATACGGCCTATTACCTCGATCGGCTCAACGAATCTGCGAAGAAATTCGAGGTATTCTTCGAACCTCACGACTTTAAGAAGGTTTTCTCCACGGAAGACTTGTTCGGTTTCACAGCCGACGGAATTCAGCTTGTCAGTCAACGCGTAGCTTTCCCCGAAGAAGCCCCGCCGATCGACGAAGATGGCCCCGAATTCGGCATCTGGATCGACGAGTCGGGACTGTAATGCCCCTCCCCCCAAGCCCTCCGGCTTTTTCGTAAATGCTCCAGGCCTCATCGAGCGAGGTTGTTTCCCACCAAACGGGAGCAGCCGTAGGATTCAGGCTCCTCGTGACGCCCGATACGGGGTCTTGATTTTTTGTCGAACAAGTGCTATACTCGCTGGTGCAAACCACGAACACCTTTTTTGTTTCAACAGAAGTGGCTTTGGCTGTCGCTCCGCGCTTGATTCGTTTTCTGCCTGAACGGGTCCCGCCGGAGCCTGCAACAACCTCATAAAGGGTGTCGAGCACAGCAAGACATCTTTTGTTTTTGAGAGACAAAAACTAGGTGTGCATGTTCAACCCTATAAGGAAGAAGTAGCCTTATGGAACAAGGTACAGTCAAATGGTTCAATAATGCCAAAGGGTATGGATTCATCAAGCGAAGCACCGGTGAAGACGTATTCGTGCATTATAAGTCTATCAACGGAGAAGGCTACAAGACGCTCAAAGAGGGCGATGTTGTAGAGTTCGAAGTTGAACAAGGCGCCAAGGGTCTACAGGCTATCAACGTTAACAGGAAGGCCACCTAGTTTCAGCCTCTCAAGAGCAAAAAACCCGCTCGAGTCAACTCGCAGCGGGTTTCTTTTTGTACCGATCTCTGGTCCGGACTTGCCGAGAATTCGTCAGGCCTCCTTGCGCCGTTGCTGAACCTGTGATCGGACATACGAAATGATGTCGAGAGTCGATGCTCCGGGCGTGAATAATTCTCCGACGCCCAGGTTCTTCAAATCGTGAATGTCCTTCTCAGGAATGATACCCCCTCCAAAGAGCAACACGTCATCAAGGCCCTTCTGCTTCATCAACTGTAGCACTTTTGGGAAAATCGTCATATGAGCACCGCTGAGAAGACTGATGCCAATTGCATCAACATCTTCCTGCAACGCTGCCTCGACGATCATTTCAGGAGTCTTTCTCAGACCGGAGTAGATCACCTCCATGCCTGCGTCCCGCAGCGCTGCTGCCACGACCTTTGCGCCTCGATCATGACCGTCAAGGCCAGCTTTTGCGATAAGCACCCGGATCTTACGTTCCATGGTCATTTCGATTTCTTCCCTCGTGAATTCTTGAGATCATTCAAGAACCTCTGAAGCGTCACGTAGAACTGTGCCAACGGGAAGCCGACAACGTTGTAAAAGCACCCCGCGACCCTTTCGACGAAGACCGCCCCGTAATCATCCTGAATTCCATATGCTCCTGCCTTATCCATCGGGGTCCCCGAGAGCACATACTCATCGATTTCTCTCATTTCAAGGTTGCGAAACCGGACGCGGGTCTTCTCGACGTGGACGACGTGCCTGCAGGAAGCAGCATCGACCAGGGCAAACGCAGTATAAACCACGTGCTCACGGCCGCTGAGAAGTCGAAGCATACGCCGGGCTTCCTCCTTGGTCCTCGGCTTTCCCAGGATTCGCCTTCCGACTACCACAATCGTGTCTGCCCCGACAACGATCCCTTCACGCACTCGCGCTGCTACATCGATCGCCTTTTCGAGCGCGATTCTCTTTGCGTTCTGAGCCGGGCTATGGGCGACAGAAAAACGCTCCGGAGTCGTGCTTCGGCGCACGGTGAACTTAAGGCCAATTTGTTTGAGAAGCAATCTGCGCCGGGGAGATTGAGACGCAAGTATGAGAGGAGGAATCTTCATGGTCGGCTGGAAATAAAAAAAGCGATAATGCCTATCGCTTTTCTGGAGTCAATGGTCGTGCAACGGCTACTTACCGGAACATCGCTTTGATGCTCCCCCATGTTCGCTTTGCTGCGGAGCTGATATGGGAGACAGTCACTACGTCTGTCTCCGGTGCCGGGTTCTGACCGTTGATGATTCGGATCTTGTACTGGTAAACCCCGCTTGAAGATTTGAAGGCACTCTTGTCAACGTACTCGTACTGCGAATTGTTGCCCCTGAGCTGATCGACAACACCGATGACCAGAAAATCTCCGGTCCATCCGGCCCGGCGCAACACTTCGAATCGCTGCACGCCTGTTTCATCTGCAGTCTCCCAACGCACGATGATATCTGACCCGTTGCTTTGCGCGGTCGGCTTGCCCTTGATAACGATCGCGAGAGCCGTCGAGATGCTGAACACCAGAAGAAGTGCGAAGGCGGCAAATCCCTTGAGGCGTTTCATACCACGCCAAATCTAGTTCTTTGTCATGTAAAACTCAAGCACTTTTTTCCTTTTTTGTTCGATCAGTCGAACACTACATCGGACCTGGCCTGACGGCAGCGCCTGATCCGTGTGCGTCAGGTCATACACGCAATTGAAGGGACCAAGCATTGAAGATTGCTTGCCACGCTGACGGAGCACGACGCGTTCCAGCCTTCCCAAAAGTGGCATACCTACCCTGGTGAGAGCTCTGACACCAGCAGGCCCGCAATGATGACTCCGCCTCCAATAACGCCAAGAATACCAATGACTTCTCCCAGGAGGAGATAGGCAAACGCGGCCGCAATGACCGGCTCGACCGAGAAAATGACTGCGGCTCTGGTGGGTGTCGAATCCTTCTGGTATCGCGTCTGGATGTACAGCGCAATGACAGTTGCGAAAACCGCCAGGTACATCAGTGCAAGCAAGGATTCGTTGCTGAAGTGCGCCACAACCTGCTCAAAGGCTCCTGCGGTTGCCACGCCGAGGATCGCCGTCGATATGAATTGCATGAATGTCAGTTGGATCGTGTTGTGATCCTTCGAGAACATATCAAGGTAGACGATGTAGAGCGCAAACATGAACGCACCGACAAGATTGAGCGCGTCCCCAATGTTGAATTCCGATCCGGCGGGTGAAGTCAGGAGATAGAGGCCGATCGTTACAAGAACAACTCCCACAATGTTTCCCAGCCTGGGGGCTCTCCGTTCAATGAAAAGCTGGCATATGGGCGTGAAGACGACCATCATCCCGGTGATGAAGGCCGATTTCGATGCCGTCGTATACTGCAATCCGATTGTCTGGACGGCGAACCCGAGAAACAGGAGCGCACCCAGGATCCCTCCCTTGAGCGCAGCCCCTCGCGTGAGTGCTCTGATATCCCTGGAGAACATCAATGAGAACAGCACCGTCGCGATGGTGAATCGAATTCCAATGTATGCCAGTGGGGTGATGAAGCCCAAGAGGAACTTTGAAACGGCGAACGTGCTTCCCCAGATGAAGGTGATGGAAAGAAGAAAGAGCTCCGCTTTCGTCCTGGTGTTTATCGGGGACACGTTAGGAAGGAATGGTAGGTATCATGAAGGAGTTGCTCACGCCAGAGGAGAATGCATCTCAACGCATGTCGACCGGCTCATAGGACGCGAAGAGCTTCCCCCATTGTGACGTCTTTATCCATTTGCGGAATACACGACGGTCTTTCAGAGGCCAGCGATAGTAGTCGTGATAGGCTTCTGACCCAAAGATGAAGAAATTGACGAGCGGTGTGCGAAAGAAGAAATTCTGGAACCGCTTCAGAGGGCTAAACCAGAGAAGGTCACCAGCCCTGCTCGCGGCATTATCACCGACTACGAACCTCCAATTCTCCGAGCTAATGTCTTCTCCAACGACTCCTATCTCGCGGGGATCTCCGCACCCGAGTCCCCGCTGGTGGGCGTAGTTGATGTAGCGAATCTCCATCGGATTGAACCCCATCATCTTCGCTGCCACGGCGTCCACTGCAACCTGGTCAGCACTCGCGAGGATCAAGTTCTTCTCCTCGGGATACATCGTCCTTGGCCCCGGACCGTTACCGGCTGTTGTGCCGTCCATAACGGCAAAGATCCCCGTGTGGATTTCCTTCTGGATAGCAAGAAGATCCACGAGCGTCTCGTGAATCCACGAGTGCGTATAGTGCCGGTACGTGTTCAGTAAGCCGCCGAAGGCATTCTTCATGGCACCCGTGGTTGTTGTGTAGATATGGCATTTGACGGTCGGCAGGTGAACGATGTTCTTCCCGAAAAAGAAATCGGGCACACGAATCCCATCCGGATAGATTTGATCAAGCACGAGCATCGAGGTCTTCGGCTTGAACTCGATCCACCGCATATCGTCGTCCTTGAAATTGAACTTCACAGGGACGTTGTAGCGCTTGAAGAGAGGGATGTATTTGTTTAGATCTTCACCCTTGAAGGCGTCGGTGACGACCGTCTTGTTCTGGACACAGACAACATCGTTGAACCCATTTCGCCGCAGACCGAGGATAGTCCCCTCGAGCTGCCACGGCGTTGAGTTCGCCGCTGGAAACGGAAAGTGCCAGGAGATGTTGTCTTTCAGGATCGTTGCCGCGCCACGGTCGAGGCTCGACCGCAGGCCAGCCATTTCCATTGCTCGCTGGATATCATCGAGGACGGTCTTCGGACTTGTTCGAACCACAGCGACTTTTGGCTCGACGCTGTGCGGGTCCCTGATGCGTGTTGGGGTTTTTGGCTCAGGAAGCCTCATTGCACACCAAGCCAGGCTCTGATCTCGTTGAAATAGATAATGACAACGCACACGGCGAACCATGCAGCAACATTGACGATCATGACCGGATCCGTCACGAGCAGATGCGTCGGATTATCGTCGGTCTTTCGAACTCTTACGATGTAAAGATATCGGAAAATGCCGAACAAGACAAACACCGTCGTGAAAATTAGGTTGGCTGTCCCGAAGACGCTCACGGTCCGTTCTGCAACTGTATAGAGAGCATAGGATATCGCCATGCCCGCGGCCGCGATCGTCATCATCTGGTCCATGAACTCCACCTCGTACTCACGCAGTACCGCCCGTCCTTGGTAGCTCTCCAAGTTCCTGACCAAGAGAAGCTCACCGCGCCTCTTTGAAATGGAGAGGAACAACGAGACGAACAGCGTGCACAACACCAGCCACTCGGACACCTGCACCTCGATGGCAAACGCTCCTGCCAGTACCCGAAGCATGAAGCCCGCGGCCACGATGAAGACGTCAACAAGGATCACGTGCTTCAGGAAGAATGAATAACCGATATTGAGGACAAAGTAGATTGCTGCGACGAACAGGAACTTAGGATTCAACTGGCTGAGAAGTACCCCAACGATCGCCAGGAGCACAACGGAAATCCCGGCCGCCTGCGCAATGCTGATCTTCCCCGTGGCGATCGGCCGGTTTCGTTTCACGGGATGCATCCTGTCCGCTTCGCGGTCGGCGATATCATTGATAATGTAGACGGTGCTCGAGAGGAGCGAAAAGATGAGAAACGCCAGCGATGATGTCCAGAAATACCCCTCCTCAAAAAGATGCCGTGAAAAGATGAGGGGGGCAAATATGAAGAAGTTCTTCAGCCACTGCTGAGGTCGGAGTAGTCGTAGAACAGCCATGGTCGACAAGCCTTACCGTCTTAGATGAAGAGGGATTAGAACACCGCCGGTTCTTCGTACACCCCGTACACTTCCGCGAGCGCGTTGCACATCTCCCCGAGGGTAACGTAGCGTCGCGTGCACTCCAGCAGCCTCGGCATGAGATTCTTCTGATCGATCGCCGCCTGATGCAGCTCGTGAAGGGACCTTTCAACATCTTCCCGACTTCTGCTCTGACGGATATCCGCCAGTCGTCTGCGCTGCGTCTTCTCAACTTCAGGAGAGATCTCAAGGATAGGGATCTCGATCTTCTCGTCACCCTCGACATACTCATTGACACCGACGATGATCTTCTCTTTCGCATCCAGCTCCCGTTGGTATCGGTAGGCTGCATCGGCAATTTCGCGCTGGAAAAACCCGGCTTCGATGGCCGGTATTACACCGCCAAACGTTTCAATCTTCTCGAAGTACTGTTCAGCTTCGTTCTCCATTCGTGTGGTCATCGCTTCGACAAAGTAGCTTCCTGCAAGCGGGTCGATCGTGTTTGCGACACCGGTTTCGTGAGCGATAATCTGTTGCGTACGCAGCGCAATCTTCACCGCTTTTTCCGACGGGAGCGCAAGCGTCTCATCCATCGAGTTCGTATGAAGCGATTGGGTTCCCCCGAGAACCCCGGCGAGGGCCTGGTATGCCGTCCGCACGATGTTGTTCTCGGGTTGCTGGGCGGTCAACGAGCACCCTGCTGTTTGGGTGTGGAACCTCAGCATCCATGAGCGCGGATTCTTTGCACCGTACGTGTTCCGCAGGCGCTTTGCCCAGATTCGGCGCGCCGCCCTGTACTTTGCGATCTCCTCAAAGAAATCAACGTGGGAATTGAAAAAGAATGAGATCCGCGGAACGAATTCATCCACGTCGAGCCCTCGCTCTATTCCGGCCTCAACGTAGGCAAAACCGTCCGCAAGCGTGAAGGCAAGTTCCTGCGCCGCGGTCGAACCAGCTTCGCGAATGTGATATCCACTCACAGAGATCGGATTCCACTGAGGCGCTTCCTTGTTCAGATACTCGAACATGTCGATGATAAGCCGCATCGATGGCCCGGGCGGGTAGATCCACTCCTTCTGCGCAATGTACTCCTTCAGAATGTCAGCCTGGACGGTCCCCCGCAGATCTTTGAAACTCACACCCTGTTTTTCCGCGACGGCCAGATAGAAGGTCATCATCATCGCCGCAGGGGCGTTGATGGTCATAGAGGTCGAAATCCCCCCAAGGTTGATCGCTCGAAACAGGATCTCCATGTCAGCAAGCGAGCTCACCGATACGCCGCAAATGCCTACCTCCCCCTCCGAGCGCGGATCATCCGCATCACGACCCATCAACGTCGGTAGGTCGAAAGCCACCGAAAGCCCTGTTTGCCCATGTTGCAGTAGATAGTGATAACGCGCATTTGTGTCATCGGGCGTTCCAAAGCCGGCAAACTGGCGCATCGTCCAGAGCCTGCCGCGATAGCCTGTAGGATGGATTCCACGGGTGTACGGGTACTCCCCCGGGAAGCCGATGTCGCTCAGGAAGTTGATGCTCTCGACATCATCGGGACCATACAGCATCTCGATCGGTTGGCCACTGACGGTTGTGAATTTCACCGGACGAACCTTTCCGCTTGTCTTGACCTGCTCTTCCCAGCGGCGTCGTGCCTCACGAATGTTATCTCCACGGTCGTTCATGAGGGAACCTTTCTTCTCGTTCTATTGTCACGTCCTTCCAAATCTTCTGTCGAGTTCATCGATGGATATTTTCAGCACCACCGGCCTTCCGTGCGGGCAGACGTACGGCATCTGAGTCGCAAACAGCTGGTCGATCAACACAATCATCTCTGTCGTACTGAGTCTGTCTCCGGCCTTGATCGCGGCTTTGCATGCGAAAGACTTCGCAAGATTATCCCGCGCATCGGGCACCGCAGCATGCTCATTCCGCTTGAATTCATCCAGGACATCCTGCAGAATCTGCGCCTCGCTGCCAACCCGCACATCTGCAGGGATCCCCTCGATAACCACCGTATTCTTTCCGAACAACTTGATGTCAAATCCCAATCTCTCTAAATGCGGAACAATCTCCTTGACGAGAGTATAATCACTCGCACTGAGCTGAACGGTCTGAGGAAAGAGGAGTTGCTGAGTGCTTGGCAGGTTGTTCTCGAAATTCGCCAGCGCCTTTTCGTACAGAATTCGTTCATGCGCAACGTGCTGGTCGACAATCAGCAGGCCGGTGCGGATCTGCGACAGGATGTATTTGTTGTGCACCTGCCAGATCGCCCTCCCTTCCTGAATCGGCTCCTTTTCCCCGGCCGACCGGATGGGTCGATGAGGGAGCACGCGGTCGCCCGTTCCTGCAGCGGTCTTCTGACGATCCGCCGGAAACGTCGCCTCACCATCTTTCTGAGCGGCCTCTGTTCCCATCCGCCGCTCGATCTTGCCGAAGAGTCTCTCGATGTCGATCTCCTCGGCACCAGCCGGCGTCAGGATACCTAACGAAGGGACGCCAGCAGGAGTACCGGGCGGAACTATGCCGGTCTGTGTCGACGACGGTGGTCCCACGATCGTAACGCCCGTGCTTCGGTCGAACCGGAGCCGTTCTCCGTGACCTGCGAGGGCACCATCAGAATGGAGCGCAACGGTCGGAATGAGATTATGGGCAGCGAGACATCGGCGAATGCCGGAGAGAACGAATCGGTAAACGTTGGATTCGTTCTCAAACTTCACCTCCATCTTTGACGGATGCACATTGACATCCACCCGATGAGGATCGAGGCTTAGATTCAGAATAAAGAACGGAAATTTTCCACTCTCGAGAAGGTGCTCGTACGCCTGGAACACTGCGTGGCTGATTGCCCGGTTCACCACAAAGCGTCGATTGATGTAGAGGAATTGCTCGGCGCGACTCTTTCGTCCGAACTCGGGCTTTCCGAGGAACCCGTCGATCGAGATGTAATCTGCCTTCTCGCGAAGCCTGACGAGCGATGCAAGCTGACGCTCCCCAAAAAGGTCCTTCAGCCGTCCCTCCTCAGAACTTGGTTTCAGCTCGAGGAGCTCCTCGTCGTCGCTGACGTAGTGCCAAGCGACCTCAGGGTAGACGATGGCCATCCGAGTCACGACGTCTGAAATGTTCTTGAGCTCCGTGGCTCGCGTCTTCAGAAAGTTCCTCCGCGCCGGCGTGTTGAAGAAGAGGTTCTTCACAACAACGGATGTCCCTCGCTCCATCGCAACCCTATTGCTTTCCCGGAGCTCGTTGCCCTCGATGCGAAGCAGGGTTCCCGTATCTTCCGACTGCTGCCGTGTCTTCAATTCGACCTGAGCCACTGCAGCGATTGAGGCGAGCGCTTCTCCCCGGAACCCGAGCGTCCTGATCGCTTCAAGGTCTTCTGCAGTCGAGATCTTGCTCGTCGCGTGCCGATGAAACGCGAGACGAGCATCTTCTGAACTCATCCCCTCGCCATCATCGGTCACCTGAACGAAGAGCTTTCCTGCATCTTTGACGATCACTGCAATACTCGAGGCCTTCGCGTCAAGAGCGTTTTCAATCAACTCCTTGACCACCGATGCCGGCCGCTGCACAACTTCACCTGCAGCGATCTTGTTCGCCAATTCGGGTTTGAGTATGTGAATTCTCGTCGCCAAGGGTTTTAGTCGCTCTTCGTCATCACTCCGATTCCGGGCCGGTTCGGGAGCTTGAGCTTCCCATTGACGATGGAAACGCCCTCGAACGGGTCATTTGACACAAGCACGTTCCCATCCAGATCTGCATAGTCAACAAGGGGAGAAAGTTGCGCTGCCGCGGAGATCCCCACCGAACTCTCGATCATGCACCCCACCATCACCTTCAATCCGCAGGCTCGGGCGGTGTGTATCATTCTCATTGCTTCACGCAACCCAGCACATTTCATCAGTTTGATATTGATGCCGTCAAACACGCCCTGCAACTTTGGCACATCGTGCAGCCTCGCTGAGCTCTCGTCCGCGATGAGAGGAAGGTTGACCCGCTCCCTCACCCACGCTGTGCCTCTCAGGTCGGCAGCGGGCATCGGCTGCTCGATAAACTCAACGCCCTCCTGTTCAAGCCACTTAATTCTTTCCACTGCCACTTCTCGTGTTTTCCAGCCTTCATTCGCATCTACACGAAGCGTCTTCTGAGTAACCTTCCGGATGGTCCGAATGATCTCCTCATCGTTCGTTCCACCGAGCTTAATCTTCAAGATAGGGTACTCTTCCGCTTCGCGCACTTTCTGCTCGATCACCGGAGGTGCATCGATTCCGATCGTAAACGAGGTCAGCGGGGTCTTTTCCCTGTCGAGACCCCAGTACACGCAGAGCGGCAAGCCGAGGAGCTTCCCGACGAGATCGTGCAACGCGATGTCAACGGCGGCCTTGGCAGATGAGTTATCCGGGGCTGTGCAGTCGACGTAGGTCAACACGGATTCGAGCTGGAAGGGATCATCAAACTTCTCGAATGCCAGCTTGGACAGGAACTGTTCAACCGAGTCGACCGACTCTCCGTATCTCGTCGATGGCGCTGCTTCGCCGAAGCCAATAACCCCGTTGTGCTCGATCTGAACGAGGTCGACCGGCGACACGTCCCTTGAGCTGCGGGAGATTGTGAACGTGTGCTTCAGCTTCAGGTCGAACCGAGCGTAGCTGAGTCTCATAACGGTCACGGGCTCTCTGTTGGAGAGCTTTCAAAAAGCGCGTTCACAAAGGCCCTTCGGTCGAAAGGCTGAAGATCATCGATCTGCTCTCCGACGCCGATGAACCTCACCGGTATCTTGAGCTCATTGCTGATGGCCAAGACGACCCCTCCTTTCGCTGTCCCGTCGAGCTTGGTGAGCACCAGGCCTGTGACCTCAACGGCAGTCGTGAATTGCCGAACCTGCTGAAGGGTATTCTGGCCCGTGGTTGCGTCGAGGACGAGCAGCACTTCGTGCGGCGCACCCGGCATCCGCTTGTCCAGCACGCGCTTGATCTTCTTAAGCTCGTCCATAAGATTGATCTTGGTGTGGAGCCTACCCGCCGTATCGATGATGACAACGTCCGCCTGCTTCGCGATAGCTGAACTCAACGAGTCAAATGCCACAGCCGCCGGATCGGCCCCCCGGGATTGTTGGATCATCTCGACACCTGCGCGTTGAGCCCAGATCTCCAACTGCTCGTTCGCCGCGGCACGAAATGTATCTGCAGCCCCGACGACGACCTTGAGTCCGGCAGAACGGAAATTGTGTGCAAGCTTTCCAATCGTCGTCGTCTTGCCGACACCATTCACCCCGACGACCATGACGACGTATGGGCGAACTGAATCCGGCAACCTGATGCCGTTGGCCGGAGCACCGCCGTTTGCCTGGAGGAGTCTGCCGATTTCATCCTTCAGCAGCACGCTCAATTGTTCCGACGACTCGTAACGCTCCTGCTTCACTCGATTCTTGATATTGTCGAGAATCACCATCGTCGTCCCGACCCCCACATCGGCGGAGATCAGGATTTCCTCCAGGCGTTCGAGCATCTCCTCGTCGATCACGGACTTCGACCTGACGAGTTGTGTCACTTTGCCGAAAAGCGAGTCTCGCGTCTTCGCGAGGCCGCTTTTGAATTTTTGCAGCGTTTCGGAGAACACCATCATAGAGCCGCCCTCTTCGTAAGGGAACTGCCGATGAAAAGCCGCTGGACATACAGTGCGAGTGAGAACCCCATCATCACCAGGCTCGTCCAGAGAACAACTTGCCGAAGCACCTCCAGTGCTTCGCTCTGCAAGATCGAAATCAAGAGAAACAGGGCGACGAGCGAGGCGGTAATCTTTCCGGGCCAGTTGGACTGTGCGATGGTTTTCTTCTTGGTCTTGATATACAACCCACCGACCAGAATGACCAGGTCACGCGCGATGAAAATCACGACGTACCACAACGGGACATATCCGGCGAGCACGAAGAGAACGCCGGCAGCGCCGACGCTAATCTTGTCGGCGACAGGATCGATGACCTTCCCGAAATCTGTGACCTGGTGGAGTTTCCTTGCGATATAGCCGTCGAGAAAATCGGTCGCTGCTGCAACGGCGATGACAACAGCTATCCAGACTCGATTGTTTGGAATATCAGCGTACAGAAGATATGCGAGCGGGGCGACAAGGATAATTCGGCTAAAGCTCAGGAAGGTCGAGAATGTCCAAATCCTCTGCAGCATCAGGTGTCGTTTGCATCCTTTGAGATTTCACGGTCCATAGGGACGGGGTAGTCACCGCTGAAGCATGCCGTGCAATAGTGCGCACCATTTTCCGTCCGGGCCGCCTCGAGGAGGTTTTCCATCGAGAGGTAGGCCAACGTATCAACGCGCAACTCCAGTCGAATCTTCTCCAAATCACTGTTGCAGCGGTTGGCGATCAGTTCATCCCTGCTCGGAAAGTCCATGCCATAGTAGCAGGGATACTTGATGGGCGGACAGGTAACGCGGAAATGGATCTCCTTCGGCTCCGCTTCCTGAATCAGCCGGACAAGCTGCCTCGACGTGGTGCCTCGGACAATCGAATCATCTACAATCACCACCTTCCGCCCTTTGATGACGCCCTTCACGGTGTTGAACTTCGTCTTGACCGTGAATTCCCTGCCGGCTTGGTGCGGCATGATGAACGTGCGGCCGACGTAGTGACTTCGTATCAGCCCGATTTCCAGTCGGACATCCTCTCCCATCTTGTTCGACTCAGTGACGAAGCCGAGGGTGGCGGTGTTACTCGAGTCCGGAACACTAATAACCACGACACGGTCATCATTGCTATCTGGCCTGACGGGAGCTTGCTGGGCGAGGAGCTTTCCCAGCTTGCGCCGCACCTTGTCGACGTTCTCGCCGAAAATCTTGCTGTCCGGACGTGAGAAGTAGATATACTCAAAGATGCAGTGACGCGGTCGGGGCGCCTTCGTGATGTGATACGATTTCAGGGCTCCCGTTTCGACTCCTTCCTGGTCGATGACCAGGATTTCCCCGGGCTCAACCTCACCGATATATTGAGCTCCGATGAGGTCAAACGCACAGGTTTCCGACGCGACCGTGTAAGCATCTCCCATCTTGCCGAGCGCGAGCGGACGAAATCCATGGGGATCTCGTGCTGCGATTAGACTGGTATCTGTCAGGATAACAAGAGAATATGCTCCCTCCACCAACTCAAGGGCCTCTTTGATCCGCTCTATCTGCTCTTCCCTCTTGCTTCGAGCGGTAAGGTGGAGAATGATTTCGCTGTCGGACGTCGACTGAAAGATCGTTCCTTCGGACTGGAGCGTGTCGCGTAGCGTGTGGAAGTTCGTCAGATTACCGTTGTGACCGAGGGCCAGGTTGCCACCTTTGTAGTTGACAACGAAGGGCTGAATGTTGAATTCATTTTCCGAAGCCCCCGTTGTCGAGTACCTGTTGTGGCCGATCGCCGCCGACCCTTTCAGCTGCTGCTTCAGGATTTTCTCGTCTTTGAAGACATCTGCAACCAGGCCGACTCCCTTGTAGGAGTTGAATCGTATCTTGCTCTTCTCTGGCAGGAATTCACTCGTGATAATTCCCGCCGCCTCTTGGCCGCGGTGCTGCAACGCGTGCAGTCCAAAGTATGTGATCACCGCGGCTTCAGGGTGATTGAAGACTCCAAAAATGCCGCAATGGCAACGGGGTCTTCCTTCAATGCGATCGTGCTCGGTCACGTGTCAAAGGTAAGAAAAAAAATGCGGCTTCACAAGGCGGGCATGATCAGAATGGTGTGGCCTGACCTCGTTGATCAAAGGCCAGGCCACAGGATTGCGCGAGACTCCGGTCTCAACGTTTCACTTCAACAGTCCGCGAATAGACCGTCACCGCTGACGTGAAGATGTTGATAATGACATCGAGCGCATTCGATTCAGTCTTGATCTCGTAGTTCTTCGCTCCCTTCGCCATTTGCGCTGTATCGACCTTGTTGATCGGAACCAGCCCCCACAGCACGTACCACTGCCGCTCCTGCTCGACAGCCGACCCTTTCGCCCCGTCACCGACCACATGAATGTGCGTCATACAGCCGGTCAGGAATATCATCGATGCCAGAACAATGATTCCCAGAACCTTTGCCAGTCGCATGGTTATCTCCTTCATTAGTTAATCGAAGTGTTTGTTAGATGAAGCTCGAATGAGCCGGCTACCGACTCAATCGTTTTGACGAGCTGCGGATAAGCATCTCTCGATATGATGAAATCGAATTGAACGGGAGACGGCATACGGCCCACACTGAAGATCATCTTGAATGAAACGCTCCCCCGTCTCGTTACGAGGAGCTGATGAACCTTGAAAGTGCCATCGTAGAATACCGACGCGCGAGCGTCCTCGAGATCCGGCCCACTCCGGTGCAATTGCAGGTACTCCTGAAGACTCGAGCTGGAGTCCTGCGTGTCAAAATGCGGAACTGCGGACACCATGACAATGCTGCCACTCGCGGCGTGAGTCCACGCGTAGAGAAGCCGAGGCACAGTGGACTTGGTGTGCTGTGCGGTATCGGCAAGCCTGACGAGCGCAGCTCCCTCGGCTTGTTTCAGGGATTGCGCAGAAACCTTCTCCCACCCTTTCGGCGGCGAGAATTCGAAGCCGAGTGTCGTGTCAACAATTCTCGCTTCGAGCAACGCCGGATCAACTGCAAAGCGCACGGTTTCGGGTCCGGTGTTTCCGCTGCGCTTCTGTTGGCACGAGGACCACACAATAAGGAGCGCCGTCGCGAAGAGCAGAAAACCTCTGTTGTTCATCCACTGTTTCCGTATCGTGATGAGCAGCGGAGATCACAGCAACGGTTTAGAGGACAGAAGGCGGGATCGGACTCCCGCCTTTCACGCAACCGACGCGGGGGAGCTAGAACTTCCAATCAAGCCCGATGTCAATCGAGCTGTAGCTCAAGGTGCCGACTCCGAACCGCGCGGAGACGGCCATCGTGGGCGAAAAGAAGTAACGTGCACCGCCGTGGGCTCCAAGAAAAAGACCACCATGCGTCGGCTCGGCGTAACCTCCAAACGGGCCATCCCATGACACGGAACCGGCGTCATAAGCCAGAACAAGCCCAGCCCATGGGTCGATCTTCGTATTCTCAAGCTTGAAGTGATAGTTACCTTGAGCTCCGAAAAGGACATCGGTATACTTCCACTTGCCAATCAAATAATCCTCACTGTACGACCAGTAGCGAAACAGCCCACCCACACCCACGGTGCCGAACTCCATTTTCATCCCATATTCATAGTTCAACCCGAATTGCGGCGTCGAGCCGAGAAACGACAACCCGATGGCGGGTCCGGCGAAATTCTTTCCGACCTCGAACTGCGCGAGCCCGACGCAACTCAGGGCAACCAGCAACGCCAAAAGACCAAGTAACCTTTTCATAATTCCCCCAAATTGATTAGTGGATATTGGATTTGTCCCCCCTCCTGCCAGCCTATGACCTGCGCAAATCTAGTAAACCGCGCGTAGAATTTCAACACGTTCTCCGCCTCTCGGGCCCAGTGATGATTCAGAGCAGCTCTATGAGTTGTGAATGAATATGTCTCTCAGCTCGTGAAGCAACGAATCGCAGTGCTCCCGCGTGACAATGTATGGAGGAAGAAACCGCAGCACCGAAGTACTTGTGCAGTTCACCAGGAATCCGCGATTTTGCAACTCATCAACGGTCGGCTGACCCTCCCTGGTCAGTTCAATCCCCAACATGCACCCGAAACCGCGCACCTCTTTGACAAGACTAGGAAAGGACTTTTGGAGACCAAAGAAACCTTCTTTCAGATAGTCTCCGATCTCAGCTGCACGCTTCATCAGTCCGTTGTCGATCACCTCCTGCAGAACAGCCAATCCCGCAGCACACGCCACCGGGTTGCCACCGAATGTTGTGCCGTGTGCGCCATACGATAGCACGTCCTCAACACGCTCATTGCCTAGAAATGCCCCCAGCGGGAGTCCGCCGCCGACAGCCTTCGCGACGACGACAATGTCGGGTATGACCCCAAAGTGCTCGAAACTGAAGAATTTCCCGGTTCTCCCTATCCCGGATTGAATTTCATCCGCGATGATGAGGAATCCGAAGCGCCTCCGGAGATCCTCAAGCACCGATGCGAATTCCTGGTTCACATGGTAGATACCCCCCTCACCCTGAATGAACTCCAACACGACACCGAGGGTCTCCTCGTTGACGGCTGCACCCAGCTCAGTCACGTCGCCGTACTTAACATGACTGATATTTGGGAGAAACGGCTCATATCCGTCGCGATATTTCTCCCGCTCGGTGAGCGAAAGCGCCCCCATCGTGCGTCCGTGAAATGAATTGGTGAATCCCAGCAAATGCGTCTTGCCGTTCTTTTTCCCCCACTTCCGTGCGAGCTTCATGGCCCCTTCGATGGCTTCTGTTCCGCTGTTCGAGAAGAAGACACGCGCGAAGCCCGTGACAGCGATGAGCCGTTCGGCGAGCTGTACCTGTGGTTCCTGCACG
>VGWB01000070.1 GCA_016873755.1 Ignavibacteria bacterium
CTGGGAGTATCGTCTATGATCCGACTACCCCTCCTTCTCACAACGTGCGCCGTCCTGCTTGCGGGATGTTACCCGGAAAAACAGGAAACCACGACCCGCGGCCATCTCACCGTCTATTTGACGGAATCAGCTGCCCCGGTTCTCATTGAAGAAGTTCGCCACTTTCTCGACCTCTATGGAGCGGACGGTGCGAATATCGATTACAAGATCATGTCGACCGAAGAGGCCGTTCGCGAATTCATCGATGATACCGTCAGGTGCATTTTCACGGTGCGAGCCCTGAAGCCCGGAGAGCGGCTCTTGGCAACGCGCACACCGGAAGACCGGCTCACCGAGATAGCCGTTGCACACGACGGCATCGTGGTAGTAGTTCATTACAAGAACAGCATCGAGCGCATCACCGTCGACGAGCTGCGGAACATTCTCACAGGGGCATACACTCGCTGGGAGCAACTGCGGCGGTCCGGCGGTATGCAAGGACGCATCGGCGTTATCTATCACGATTCGTCCGACGTATCATGGTACCTTGAGCAGCGCCTCCTGAAAGGTAAGCCCCTTCGAAAGGATGTCCTTCGGACCACATCAAGCCTGCAAACGTTGAGGGGCATTGTTGATCAACCGTTGTCGATCGCATGTGTAGGACTGAGCTGGATCGATTCAGCCCGCGTCCCCGCAAAAGTCCTTGAAGTTGCGGAGACAGCTAATCCCTCAGACACGACCTATCAGCTTGCGCCTGAATCCATCGGGAGATACTACGAACCTCACCCCGCACACATCTACCGGAAATTCTACCCTTTGCGTCGGACAATTTATATTTACGCGCGTGCACCGATCGCCAGCTTCGCCTCAGGATTCACCACGTTCGTCAGCAACAGGGATGGACAGCGAATCTTCCTGGACCGTAACCTCGTGCCAGGAACACAGCCGATCCAGCTGAGAGCACCTCAGTGATCCCCTGATTCGTCCCCAGGCCAAGACGCCTCGTCAGAACCGCCCTGAATAGAAAAGTCCCGCCGACAAACCGGCGGGACTTCTGTTGCTGAGGATCGGGAGCGCCTGCCCTAGAACTCAGGGCCGAGCGAGAAGTAATAGACGGGACTTGAGAAGCCGGAGCCGTTGAACCGCCAGGCCACATCGATCCGGAGCGGGAACCCGAAGAACACGACTCTCGCCCCGAATCCGGTTCCAATCAGCAGATCTTTTGTTACTGTTTCACCGTTGATTGATCGAAATGCTTGCCAGGCTTTCGTGTCGCGCCACGCCGAGCCGACATCCACAAATGCTGCACCGAGGATGTTCTGGAATCCAATGGGAAGTGCACCAAGGATGAAATAACGCACGAGCGGGAACCGCAGCTCAACGTTAGCTATGCCAAAGCGCGTTCCATTGAGCGCATTGTAATTGTACCCGCGCACCGGCAGGACGGGGGTAAGAAACGCGTAGTCTTCGACATTAACAATGGGAACCTCACCGCCCTGGTCAAATCTGCGGTTGATCCAGCCTTCAGTCCCCCCAATGAAGAAACTCTGGCGGTCCTTCCCGTTGCTCAGACCTCCGGCAAAGCGGAAGACGAACACATAGTCCTGCAAGAATTTGTTGTAGTCCCGATAGTCAAAGGTGAAGGTCTGAAGGTCGAGTGATTCATCGCTGTACTTCGCGCTTCCATAGAACGTGAAGTTGAACCGCGAACCATTGTTCGGCGCGAACCATCCTCCTTGCCACAACGAGTTGTCGTTTACATAACTCAGCACGGGGAGGATGAACGACCGCCGCTGCGGCCGTTCGGTCGGATCGTCGAGGTTGTCACGAGAAATGTTGAGCCAGTTGAGGGAAAGATCCAATCTATTGAAACGGTCAATCGGGTAGGAGGCAACAGCGCCCAGTGCCCACGTTCGGAACCGGTAGAGGAAGAGATTCCCCCACCGATCGTCCAGATACAGGAATCGGGCACTGTGGAATCCCTGAAACCCGTAGTCGATCCTCCCGGGAAGGTAGAAATATGACAACCCGTAGTCGCTGTTCTTGAGGTCGAGGAGGAGATTTGTTTGGAAAATGATCTGGTGGTCGCCAAGCATATCGCTGAACGCCATCAGCGTGGATCCTTCGATTCCATAGAAGGTGCTGTAGGCCGCCGTGCCGTAGACAAGGTCGGGTGTAAAGTTCAGCTTGTATTTGCGTGGGACGTAGTTGCCCTCAGCGTCACGGTTGTTCACCACATCAAAGCGGGCTGCCGATCGAGGCGCCGACATCGTATCGCGCATCGTTTCCTGCGTGAAGATGTAGTTCTTGAAGTCAACCCTCGCGTTTGTTTGATATCGAGACCCTTCCGTGGTGGTATCTGCCATCACAACGATGTTGTTTCGCACCAGCACGGTGTCCGATGCTGCCAGGTGTGTACTGACCTCGCGGGGCCTCTCAGCCCGTGGAAGTTCAAATTTCCGTTTGAAGAACTCCGTAAGCTCAAGTTGATCCACATTCAGCTTACGCTCCAGCGGCGCCCGCATCAAGAAGATATCAAAGCCCGCCTGATACAGCGAAGCGAAAACGAGCTTCGACCCATCGCGCGATAACGTCAGTTGATAAATGCCGGAGAGCGAATTGGTGATCGGACGGTCAACCCCCGACTCCAGATCACGCAAGTACACGTTGTTGATACCATTGCGATCGGATATGTACAAGAGCATCTTGCCTTCAGGGGATACCACCGGTGAGGTCTCATTGCTGTTCGGAAAATCAGTGACCCGCCGCATCGCCTGCGTCCCAATGTCGACCGCGTAAATATCCAACTGGCCGTAGTCGATCTGGTGCATCCTCAGGCCCGGCGGGACCTTTTCCGGTGAAGTGAAGTCGCGACGGTCGGACGAGAAGTACACCGTCTTGCTGTCCGACGAAAACGTGGGATCGGAATCAGAGAAGAGATCGTTGGTAACATTCGTCAGTTCCCGCGACTCCAAGTCGTATACATAGATGTCAGACTGCGGAGCCTTGACGCCGACGAACGCCAGCTTCTTCCCGTCGGGGGACCAGTCGACCGAGAAAATGCCGTCGAGATCGAATTGAAGCTTCTCCTCATTGCCGGAATCAATATTGATGAGGAAAATCGCATCCCGCTCCCCAGCCTTGACCGCAAGCCCGATTCGCTTGCCGTCGGGCGACCAGGTAATGCCGGGCGTGAGCAAATGTAGCTCCTCGAAATCTTTGGTCCGCTGACCGCGGACGACTTTGCCCTCAATCTTGCCATCGATCGCGGACATCACGTAGACGTCAAAATAGTCGTTGCGATCTGAGATGAACGCAATCTTGTCCCCTTGCGGAGAGATCGACGGGCTTGTATTGTAGAAGTTGCCGTCTTTGGTATGCTCGGTGAGCCGGCGCGCAAAGTCCCCTGGCTCCTCCCGTTTCGCAACATCCGGCCAGTACTGGACCTTTTGCTCCTTTTGCCACCGCTCGGAGAGCTCTTTGACCGATAATCCAATCGTGCTCTTAAAGCCCTGCTCAATGCTTCTCACACCCCGCATTCGGTTCAGGATTTCACCAATTTTTTGCTCTCCATACTTGTTGGCGATGTAGTTCCACACAGACTGTCCGCCGCGGTAGGCAAAATAGCCGCCGAGGTATTCGATTGGAGGCAGGTAGTTCTGAATCGTCGCGTCGCGGATATACATGTCAGAGTTCGTGTCCCACCCCAGCGATGAATACTCAGCAAGGCCCTCGTTCATCCAGAGCGGCAGAGTGAAGGGCGACCGGCTGGCAATCAACGATTGAATAGAGCCGCCGTAGAACATATCGTTCAACACGGCGTGCACCAGCTCGTGATGAATCACGTGCCGAAACAACGCGTAGTTCCCTTCGAAGGGCACGACCACCCGATTCTTGAACAACTCCGTCACTCCACCGATGCCTTCTCCAAGATATTCGTCGATAACGTTCGTTTGCTGGAACTCGTTGTGCGAGTTGTAAACAACGATTGGAACGCGGTTGTTGATCTCGTAGCGGAAGAGCTTCCGGATAGAGTTGTAGGCATCTTCTGCAGCGTTCGCCGTGAATTCTGCCAGTTCGTACCCGTTCTGAGAGAAATAGATGTCAAAGTGGCTGGTCTGGATGTACTCCCACTCAAAACGCTTATACTGGACCTTGTTCTTCCCAAAAACGGAGTTCTGGCTCATCGCCAGGCTCGAGACAATGAGCATCGACGCGGCAACTACGAACATTCGCTTCATGGGCATCCCCTCTTCAAAAAATGGAGCTTGTACTCTCGCTCAAATGGTAGATAAAAACGCCGGGAAAATCAACCTTCCTGTGTTGTCAGAACAATAACCGGGGACGAAGGGTTTCCACAAGGACACTATCGGCGGCGCTTCCGGTTCCCGCCAACGGCTTGCCCCTGCTCCGCGATGGCAAAATCAATCTCTCGTTCTTCAGGGTTCACGCGAATCACCTTGACTCGAATCATGTCACCAAGGCGGTAGCGCCTTCCCGTCGCGCGACCGACCAGGGAGTACTTCTGCTCATCATAGGTGTAGTAATCATCCTGAAGATCTCGTACGTGAATCATGCCCTCGACGAGAAGATCAACGATCTCTACAAAGATCCCAAACCGCACAACACCCGACACGATCGCATCAAACTCGTCTCCCAGATGTCGCTTCATGTATTCGACCTGCATCACCTTCACTGCTGCCCTCTCAGCCTCCATCGCGGCTCTCTCCATTGCGGACGACTGCCTGGCGACAAATGGCAAACGGTTGGCGACCTCCTGCGATCGCTGCAATGACGATGACCGCGCGTACTCCTTCAACAGACGATGCACTACGAGGTCCGGATAACGGCGGATGGGTGACGTGAAGTGCGCATAGTAGTCGAAGGCGAGTCCGTAGTGGCCGATGTTGTGCTCGGAATACACCGCCTTTGCCATGGCGCGAAGCGCCACTTCATTGATCACGTTCTCCACGTCAGTGCCTCGCACCTGGTCGAGCAATCTTTGGAGATCTTTGGAACGTACGCCGCCATCAGTATGAAGCTTGTAGCCGAACTTGCTCACAAAGGCCGAAAGCTCGCGACTCCGATCGGGATCGGGCGCATCATGTATTCTGTACAGAAACGGTTTCCGATGCCCTTCACGCCTCGCGAGGCCGATGTGCCGCGCAACCGTCTGGTTTGCCAGAAGCATAAACTCCTCAACAAGACGATGACTGCGGAGCCTCACCTTCTTGATGATCTCTGTCGGATTGCCTTCCTCGTCAAAGCGGAACTTCGCCTCCGAGGTCTCGAAGTCAATGCTCCCCTCCCTCATCCGTTTCTTCATCAGAAGTGTGCTCAGTTTCCACATGCGGTGGAGCATGTCAAGAACCGCCGGATTTTCTACGCCTTGAGGACCCCCGCTTCCACCCCCTTCCAGGATCGTCTCCACCTCCTCGTACGAAAACCGTCTCTTGCTGCGGATGATCGACTCGCGAATGTCGTAGTCCTTGACCACACCGCGCGGGCTCACCGTCATCAAGACGGAATACGCCAAGCGGTCCTCATTCGGCCGCAGACTGCAGAGGATGTTCGACAGTCTTTCCGGTAACATCGGGATGACCATGTTAGGAAAATAGACGCTGGTCCCCCGTTTCAACGCCTCTTGATCGAGTGCGCTCCCTTCCCTGGCATAGAAGGAGACATCGGCAATATGAACGCCAAGAAGCACATTGCCCCCTGGCAATTCCTGCAAGCTGACCGCATCGTCGAAGTCCCGCGCATCCTCGGGGTCGATCGTGAAACAGACCTCGTTCCGGAGGTCAAGCCGACCGCGGATCTCGGCTTCGGGGATCGAATCGGGGAAACGCTCCGCTTCGCGCATAACCGGTGGAGGGAACTCCCGCGGAAGTCGGAATTCACGAACCACAGACTGGATTTCTGCCGAGACCTCGCCAGCCCGCCCTAGCACTTCAACAATCCGCCCCTCCGGATTCAGATGGCCTACACCCCACGAGTCGATCTGAACAACAACCTTATCTCCCGGTTTCGCCCTGTTCAGATCCTCTTTGGCAACGTAAATGTCCCGCGCGATCTTCCGGTCGTCCGGAATCACAACGTAGAAATGCCGACTCCGGTCCAAGGTCCCGACGACATCCACCCTGGCGCGCTCGAGAATCCTGACAATCTCCCCCTCCCGCTTGTCACCCTGTTGCCTCTGCTTCGAGGACTGTGGAAACAGGGACACCTCAACCCTGTCGCCATGAACCGCCATCCCCCTGCACCGAGGCGGAATGAAAACTTCCTCAGTCGAGTCTACCTGACGTACAAATCCAAAACCCTGCCGGGTCATATGAAACTCGCCGACGACGGTTTGCGGGACCTCGTGGTGCCCGAACCGCGCGCCCTCCGCACGGCGAATCCTGTTCGTTTCCTGAAGCTGCCGGACGGCCCGCTTGAAGACTTGATACTCTTCGCTCGTCTTGAAGCCAGTCCGGCGCGCCAACTCTCTGGCTCTGAAAAGCTGCTGAGGATACCGCGCGAGAAATGCAAGGATCTTTTCAGCAACCTGATTCACTTCACCCATCCCGTAGATCCTCGTGTGTTAGATGCAGAACCATGGCGTAAGGTTTGATGTGATTAGAATACGATACGGTAAAGAAGTCGAAGACCTTTTGACTCACGGCGCTGATCGACCGTTTCGACCCCCTCCACACGCCGCTCTGCTTCCAGGATGAGATTGCGCCACCTCTCCGAACCCAAGATGGCACTCATCGGAAGCTGGATACTCACATTCGTGTTGTTAATGTCATTCAAAACTCGCCCACCCAACCGGAAGACAGCATCGCCCAGCTCGCCAGTGACGCGGACATCGGCCGACTCCTGGAAACTGCCACCATAGTAAAGCACGTCCACCGATCGGATAATGCCGAATTCCTTCCGGAGAAGATCCGTCAAAGGTCCGGAGAGCACAGACGATGTGAGACCTCCGAGCACACTCGTGCTCGCCAGTGAGAGTCTGTCTTGCTGTGTCAGCTCGTCACGGAACGAACCCGTGATAAGGAACGAAATGGCGTCCGCTTCGACATCGCCGCGTGTCTCCGTGATGAGATTCCCGAGCTGATCATACCGCTCAAGCTCGGTTTTCACCTTCGGCTGATCCCGCGTGCCGGTGATAAACAGCTTCACAACAACCTTTTGTTCAGAGCCCTGCGCACCAGTTGATGTGGCGCCGGCGCGTGACTCGGAGAGCGTGGACGTTGTGTCCGGCACGCCGCGATAAACCCCTTCGTACCTCGCCAGCACGTCAAGCTCTGGATTGAAAGGACTACCGGTGAACCTGAGCTTCCCTGAAGCATCAAGTCTCTTGATGTTGTTGTAATACGAGCCGCTTCCGAGCTCAACCTCGCCGGTGAGTCTCATTTGCTCGCCGTCTTTCGTGAATGTCGCCCGACCTTGCAGGATCGCAAACAGCTCCTCGCTAGTTAGGTTCGTGAAAACGAATCGTACCTGTGTGACCCCTTGCGTCTGGATGAGCAAGTTGAACGCGATGTTGTCAAGAAACGAGCGTTCTGTCATTTGCTGAGGAATCGGAGTCAGACGGGCGAAGCGCTCCGATGCACCGTTTCGGTTGCCCGGGGCTAGACTTGACGCGCCCGGCCGGCTCAGCACGTTCGATTGTTCACCGGTCCTCCTGTGTGCACTCGACACATCGTCCACGAATGTCACCGCAATTCGGCTGCTTGGAAGCTCCTGCGCTTGACGGATCGGGGGCAACGTGAGATTGACATACCGTACAAACAGATCGCCGGAAACAAGCGAGCGTGAGGGCATCCCCTGCCACTGGATCCCCCCGGGACCCGATGCCACGAAAAGATCACCGTAGACAATCTGCCCTGGCCTCCGGCTCGACTCCTTCATGATGAGCAATTGACCGTTGGCCGTGAGATCAAAATCTCTGACTTCAATCCCCTCAAGTGTGAAGTAACCTGAGAGATCCATCTTTCCATCCGGACGATCTTGCTGGATATTGCGGACCGTGAGGTTTTCCAGCGCAATACGTCTCCCATCCGGCATGAGCTTTCCGTCGACAACGTACTGAATACCCAAGGGATTGAAAAGAAAGCGAGCATTCTGAAGGGTCATTGAGCCTTCATACAACGGGGATTCTACTGTGCCCCGCAGTTTCATATCGCATATGAGCAAACCACTCATGTTGCTCAGCGGAGCGACGAACGGGTCGAGAAACTCCAACCGGAAATCGTTCGTACGAACATCGAGATTCATCTCCCCTTCAAGCTTCGCATCTGACGAGCCCTTCAAGGACAAGTTGTACGGAACCGTCCCGTTTATCAGAAGGTCGGGTTGGATGGAGAGATCGTCCGGGCGGCTGCGGAATTGTGTGAAGATATCGAGTGTACGCTCGAAGTAAGAACTCCGGATGAGAATTTGACCGAGCAGGGTTTCGCGATAGCGCACCCCTGTGGCGTTGAGCTCGACGGAAAAGTTGGGATGATCGAAGCTTCCTCTGAAGGTGCCGACCGCGTTGACGATTCCGCCAAAACCCCCTCCCGGGGTTTCGGGGGCAAGATGATGAAACATCCTGGGAAGATTGTTCAGAAGGAAGTTCCGGACCCCGACGGTGACGTCCGAAATACCGGCCGGGTTGAAGTACCCTGAAGCACTCACTTCCTCTACTTCATGTCGCATCCAGAGGTTTGCCACGTGCAGCCCATCACGTCCGACCCGGATTCGAATCGGATCGATGTTGCCAAACGCGTAGCCGCTGAAATCGGCCCTTAGGTGTTCGAGGTTGAGAGCAATGAACCCGGAGTCAGACCGGGAGGTCCCGCGTGCCTCGAGAGTCACAAGCGAATCGATAAGGGCCGAGAAGCGGTAGTGACTTGAGTCTCCCCGACTTTGGAGATCGACGAGCAGGTCGGAAGCGTGCAGCGATCCGAGCACAAGGGAGCGGGCCTGCGCATGAACTGACGCAGCGAGAGATTGCACCACTGTTGTTCTCTCCAGGCCGGTGATCTCGTAGGTCACAGTACCCTCTGCGAAGACAAGGTCGACGTCGTGGTCTGCGTAGACCGCGCGAGGAACATCAGCGGACCCGCGAAATTCGATCCCATCTATCGAGGCGGTAACGTTCCCATTCAGCGTCAGTGTCCCCCCAATCGTCCGCCCCAGCAATATCCCAATGGCTGACGCGTTTCTTATATTCACCGCTATCTGGACAGAAACGTGCTCCCTTGGCCCTGTCACCGAGGAGCGGAACTCCGAAGCCACATCGTGCCGGGGCGAGAAAGACCGCAGGGAGTCAAGTGATCGCACACGGTATTGAAGTGCCTCGGCCAGCAGCGTCGCTCCTTGACCGAGTGTGGCAGCCAGCGCGGCAGGCCCGAATTGTCCAGCGACATCAATATCGACCGCGTCCGACCTGAACCGAAATGACTGTTCCCTCCGATCAGCAGTATTCAACGAAACATTGAATCCACCCCCCTCGAACCGGACGGTATCATAGGACGACCGGAGGAACTGGACCCCCAGGTTGCCATGCATGGAAGCGGCGGAGAGCCCCGTGCCCCGGATGTCGAGGTCAAACGAAAGATCGCTTGTCTGCTTCTCGCTCTTGGTGATTTCTGCAAGATTGAGTGAGTTCACCCGCCCATCGAACTCATATGCCTCGGGTCCGCTCTGAAGGAACTTCATGGTCCCCGACAGATCAACGCGTGTCGCACTGACGTGCGCAGCAATCCGAGATCGGAGGATCCCCTCAGCAAGATCGACGACAAGAACCGAACGACCTACCGGCAGCCCGTAGAATTCGGAGGAGTCTATCTCGGCTCGAAGAAGCGTAACAGCGCTTGCCCGGCTTGTTCCGCTCCCCCTGCATGTGAGGGTCGAATTCAATCTGCTGGTCAACACGCTGTCGTCAAAGACGAGCGCCAAATTCAGGTCAGACGTCCTGACCGTAGCTTCATAAGCCAGGTCAGAGTTGCGGATGTCGAGCGTGCCCTCGACAGCGATACTTCCGCCATCCGTGGAAGCGGTCACGCGCGTATCGAAATACAGGGGCGATCCTTTGTACCACAGATCGTACTCGACAGTACCGAGCGACCGAAACTCCGGCAGTTTGAGACCCGGCAGATGATCGGCAATATCTGTGGGATCGACGGTGTTGTTGAGGAATGCAAGTTCCAGTTCCAGGTCCCGCGGCCGGTGCAGGTTTGAGATCGTTCCGGTCGTCCGGAGAACGGAGAGAGGCGTTCGAATCACCAGGTTCTTGACCTTGAGTTCAGACAGGGTCCCCTCCGCCTCAACTTCACACGCCACGCCCCCGTCCAGGAAATCAATTGCGCTCCCGATGAATTGCTTCAACTCGCCGAAATCGACATTCCCAGCGCGCAAGCGCAACGAGAGGGGTGATTGCCCTATGCTCTCAAGGGTTTCCATTGTCGCAAGGTTGATGTTCTGCATCCTCGCATCAAGCCGGAGGCTGGACCTCGCGGTTTCAATCTCGAGGTTTTCAGCCGAGACCTCAGAACCGGTCAGCGCCAGGTCGCCTTCCAGACGTTTGAGCGCAAACGCCGGTTCCGTCGATACAAACGAGAGGGAGCGCACACCGACGCTGATGTCGCCCGAACGGACCCTTATGCTGGCAACGAGCCCTATCGAATCCAGCCGCATCAACGCGTAATTGAATTGATCCTTGTGCAGAGAGAATGAACTATCTGCTGCATGGCGCGCAAGAGTGAGGGAGTCAACGAGTAGTGCACGTCCGTTCCTGATTTCAATCTGCCCGATATCAATCGTCCAAGGCGAGGGAACAGTATCTACTGGTGTCGGCTTGAGGAGCTGGCTGATGTTCCAAACGCCTTCCAGCGAGCGGCTAAGGTGGATCGACGGATTGACAACGGTGACGCGTGAGAGTGAGAGGTGTTTGGCAAGAAGGCTCAGTACGTCGTAGTGAGCTTCCACTCGGTCGATGACGATCACTTCTTCACCGGGGATACAGAGAGCGACACTATCGACCCGAAATCCTGTGAAGAGGTTCCCCTGCAGCTGGCCGAGCGTGATTTCTCCGTAGAGGCCCGCGGAGGCCGCATCGATGATCAATCCTCGAAGGTAAGATCGGAATGCCCGCGTCTGAGTGAATCCGATCGCCGCGACTGAAAGGAAGAGGATGATGACCCCAAGATAGTATGTTATTCGGAAGAACTTCTTCACGGAATCTCCGCCCGTTTGCCTACCGCGCGCGTGCTGTGCTGGTACTTGGGCAACAGCTATGACCGGGGCGCATCACCCTGGACAATTTTCTGAATGATGTTGGTCGTCGAGCGGTTCGGAAGGAATTCAATGGTGTGGATCGATCCGCCTGCCGCTTCAACGATATCCTTACCCACGATCTCGTCAACACCCCAATCAGCGCCCTTCACAAGGATATCCGGCACCACCGATCGGATCAGCTCGTACGGGGTATCTTCTTCAAAAACGCAGACGTAGTCGACAACAGAGAGGGCAGCCATTATGACAGACCGGTCCTCTTCACTGATGATCGGGCGCGTTGCCCCTTTCAGCCGCTGGATGGAACCGTCGGAGTTCAAGCCGACAATTAAGACATCGCCGAGCGCCCTGGCCTTGGTAAGATACTCGATATGGCCGCGGTGCAGCAGATCAAAGCAGCCATTCGTGAAGATGACACGCTTCCCCGATTCCCTCAGCTTCTGACGCACCTCAACCAGCTCTGCACGAGAAACAACGGTTCCCATCGATTGGCTCACTCGTGGTTGAGGCTTTCAAGCACAGTGTGATACAACACGTCACGGTCAATTGGAACGATACCGACCTCACCACATACAACGCCCCCCGCAAAATTTGCGAGCGTTGATGCTTCCTTCGCAGTGGCTCCGGCAGCGAGTGCCATCGTCAGGGTTGAAATCACTGTATCCCCGGCTCCGGAGACATCAGAAACCTTTCGTGCTGCGGTCGAGACATGCGTTATTGTGCCATTGCTCTCGAACAGCGACATACCACGCTCACCGAGCGTCAACAGCACGGACTCAGCCTCAAGCCGCTCCACGAGCATCCGTCCCGCCTGCTCCACGCTCTGCTGATCTCGCAAGCGGACCCCCAACGCCTCCTCTGTTTCCATGCGGTTCGGCTTGAAGACGGTCACGCGTCTGTACTCGAAGAAGTTATTGAACTTCGGGTCCGCCGTAATGATCTTTCGGGATCCCTTAGCAAGCTCCACAAGCTCCTGAATAAGTCCCTTCCCCACGACCCCCTTGTTGTAGTCCTCGATGATAATGGCGTCGAGCGTATCGAGATGGCGTTTGAGAACCTGGAGAATCCTGCCTTGTGAAACCGCTCCGATGTGCTCCTTCACCTCTTTATCGACACGGACCACGTGCTGGTGGTGGGCGATGACGCGGGTCTTCACAGTCGTCGGTCTCGAAGGGTCAACGAGAACGCCCTCGGCCGGTAGATTGCTCCCCTCGACGATGGCACGAAGCTCTTTTCCGGCTGCATCGTCTCCCACGACCCCAATCATCAGCGGGACACCACCAAGGGAGGCGATGTTGTTGGCAACATTGGCAGCCCCACCCAACCGTGCCGATTCGGATTCAACCTCGACAACCGGAACAGGCGCTTCCGGAGAAATCCGGGCCACGGATCCCCAATAGTACCGGTCCAGCATCAGATCGCCCACAACGGCGATATGCTTACCTCCAAACCCGCGAATGAGCCCTTCGAGCCGACCTTGCGTGAAGGAAACCACAATTGTGCCTGTTTTTGACCCTCTTCTTTTGTCAATATACCCACAAATGGGGGGACAAGCAAGGTAACGCGAAGCAGCGACTGGACATCGACGGATAGTTTTGTGGTCGGTCAGATAGCATTCGCGGGGCGGGGTAAACAGAGCGTGGCATTGATAATGCGCGGTTTTCTTGGTATACTGTATAAGTCCCCGCTGATGAAGCGGGGATTGCCGTCGATGTGTTGAACTGCCCGGATGGCGAAACTGGCAGACGCGCTAGCTTCAGGAGCTAGTGGCCGCAAGGTCGTGCAGGTTCAAGTCCTGTTCCGGGCACTGGAAACGAAAGACCTCCTTCACGGAGGTCTTTTCGTTTCCAATTGTCATTGCAACTGGACTTATGTCCTGTTGATCCCGTCACGATTCTTCGTGACGGGAGAAATCCCGCCGTCTTTTGGCGGGGTTCCGGGCACGGTGAGGCTTGGCTGGCAAGCGGGTATCGGGAACACACAAGTATTGCACGGTGAGTCCTTTGGGCTGCTGCTCGATCATGTACTTTTATTGCGAGTGATTTTGGCCATGTACGGTTTGGAACGGTTGCCGTGGAGCTTGTACTCTCAGAGACCCGAATGCTTTGAATATCACAGAGATTTCTGTACCATTGCTATCGAGTGAGCTCTAATTCTGTCACGATGCATGCGTTTTCAGGGTGCACGAAAATCCTTTTAGGGCTACTTCCAAAACGACAGAAGTTAGCGGGGCCGAAAGGGTAAAGCTGACTTCTTGTCGTTTTGTCCGAAGGACCCGCCTGGCCGATGAAACTCAATAGCAGCAGACATCCCACCGTCCCGAGCGAGCGTAGCAAGTCGGAGGATTTGGCGGGAAACAAATTGCCAATCGATTCTTGTGGGATCTCAGGTGGCAATTTGTTTTTCTACCCGTTCTTGTTTGGCCGCGATCAAAAATAGAAGAGGCAATTCCGAGCATGCGGGATTGCCTCTTTGTGTTTATCTGCCACAATTTAGACCGGCGTTTGTCGCGCCCACGCCACCGACTTAGCCCATCACTTGCCTCCCCGCAATTTCGCCAACCTTGCCTTTGCATCGACGAGGTTTACGTAGTCCTTGTCGGCATTCCGCCAGTTGGAGATGGCCTTCTCATAGAAGTTGATAGCCTCAACGCTTTCATTGAACTCTTCGTACATTTGCCCTTTGTAGTAGTCCAGCTTTGATCGTTCGAGGTAGAAATCGAGCGGATCTCCTCCTGTTATGGTATTTCGTGCCAGAATGAAGCTGTACGTCTCATCATACAATCCCAAAGCCTTCGTCTTGTTATGAAGCTTGGTCTGAATTGCCGCGTGCAAGATCCTGAACCGAGGAAATGCAGCCCGTGTCCATGGCAGGATCTTTTCCATCGAAGCGAGAGCCTCCTTCGTTTTCCCTTGCGCAAGGTAAATATTCGTGGTGAGCCCATCGTAAAGAAGCGAGTAGTACGGCTCCTGATATCGCTTGGTGAGCAATTGTATGGCCGATGCGCGCGCCTCGGCCTCCGCGAGGTCGCCTTTGCCCAAGTGACAGAGCCCTGAGTAGTATTCAACGATAAACGGCCAGGGGTTGAACGACCCCTTTCTGGTCTCCTCCGAGAGTATTCTCACTTTCTTGAATTCTTCTAAGGCCTCCTCCAGATGATTTTGCTCTAGGAGGACTCTTGCAAGATAGAAACGACTCAACAGTTCACCGCCTTTGTTGTTGCCGCTTCGTTGGCTCTGCACGTCCTGCCGGAGGAGAGCCAGAGCCTCCTTGACCCGTCCCTCGAAGAGGAGCGTCAAGGAAATGCCTCTGTTCAAGGACCCAAGATAGGTTGAATCAAGGGTGGCGCGGAGGTGCAGCTTCTCCCTCGCCTTTTCAGCGTCTCCCAGCCCAAGATAGACATACGCTTGACGGTTGTAGGAACCATACCAAGTGGGAACACGCTTGAGACCCTCCTCGCAGAACTTCAAGGCCTCGTACGGCTGGCCGGCCATCTCGTACACCTCGCATGCTGAATCGTAAGGGTTGAGTGCGTCCGGTATCAGAGCGATGTACGTCCTGATCGCAGCGAATGCCTTCTCAAAATTATGCGCCAGCGCGTAGGCATAACCAAGTTGGTTGTATGCGTCCGTGTAGGAGCGATCAAGTTCAATGCTCCGTTCAAGACCCCGGATCATTTCGTCCAAGTCCAAGGATGGCCAACTCATCAAGTTTCGCCAATAGGCAAACTCTTTCTCTTGGGGGTAGCCGGCGGCCAGTTCAGTTATTAGAACATCTGCGGTCTTTAGATCCCTGTTCGCAAATGCATTCCAAGCATCGATGAACTTTTTGTCCTTCTCCGGCAGGTTCTTCGCATACTGCTTGGCTCTTGCCAACGACACCCGGCCACGTTCAAGAGCCGACGAAGGAATGAGGTTGAAGATATTGAGAGCGGTAAGTGCTGATCCGAGCCTGAGGTGTGCCATCGCAAACGTGGAATCGACTTTGATTGCCTGTTGAAAGTATGCGGTGGCATCTTCAAATTCGAAGCGGTACAAGGATCGCATTCCTCGTTCATAGAATTTGTAGGCATCATAGGAACCGGTCATCGCCTCGGATACGTGCAATGGTTCTGGCGAAGAAGCCTTGAGCCACTCATTTACTTTCTCCGTAAGACGATCTGCGAGGTTGAATACCTCCTCGGGCTTTGCCGCCGCTTCCACACGATCTGAATTCACGACGGCTCCGGATTCAACCTCAAGAAGCTGAGCCGGGACACTCAGCTTCCCGCCGATTTTCCAGATAGTTCCCAAGAGCATTGTTTTCACGCCAGCGCGCTTCGCGACTTCTGTGGCCGTGGACTTGTCGATGGAAGCCGCGTCTTGCTTCCCAAGTGCTTTCAGAATATCGAAAAGCCGTTGTCCGCTCACGATCGAGATTTCCTTGTTGCGGCCGAGGTTCGTGATGAGCATGTCGACGAGTATCTTGTCGAGATCTTTCTCATCAGTCTTGTTCTCAAAATACATCACCGCGATTGACTTTTCTTTGGCCATTGCTCCAGGCGCAGACGCTTGTTCACCGGGACGAAAGATCAACCAAGCGATGATCGTAAGCGCGACAAGAGCACCGCCAGCGAGAATCCATCGCTTGTAACCTTCCGAAGGTTCGGAAGGTCTCACAACCCTCGTCGTCTCCTTCTTCAATCTGCGCAAATCGATGACCATTTCGTGCACGAACTGGTAACGATCCTCCGGATCTTTCTCCAACGCACGATTCAGAACGTGCACCAACTCAGATGAGACTTCCGGCAGGTGCTTCTGGATTGGTATCGGCTCTTCATTCACGATCGAGTACACCATCGCTGCCTCGTGCTCTCCTCTAAACGGCATGTGGCCCGTCAGCATTTCATACAGCACCACTCCGAACGAGAAGATATCGCTCCTTGCATCGACTTCTCCCCCTTGTATCTGCTCTGGCGCCATATACGCCAGGGTACCCACCGTGCTGCTTGTCTTGGTGAGCTTCAATGATCCCTTCAGCTTTGCAAGTCCAAAGTCCATGACCTTGACCTGCTTTTTCTCGTTCACCATGATGTTCTCGGCTTTGACGTCCCGGTGAACGATGCCCTTGCTGTGGGCTTCCTGAAGCGCTTCACCTATTTGGATCGCGTAGTCAATGGCAGCCTGTATCTTTTGCACGGGGATCATCTGTCTCAACGTCCTGCCGTCCACGAATTCCATAACAATGAACTGCTGCCTGGCCGCCGGAGCGCCAGAGTAGGCGGGGCCTTCGTGTTCTGAGATCTCATAAATGGTGCAGACGTTGGGATGATTCAGTGCCGAAGCAGCCTGCGCTTCCTGCAGAAACCTGGCTCGTTCGGGCTCTTGGGCTTCTATTCCGCGTGGAAGGAACTTCACGGCAACGATGCGTTTGAGCTTGGTGTCTTCGGCCTT
>VGWB01000071.1 GCA_016873755.1 Ignavibacteria bacterium
GTTCTCGAAGCTTCGACAATCTACAACACTGAACGCCCCCATCTAAGCTTGGCAATGATGACACCAGATATGCGTCACGCAGCTTGATGTCTAATCCACTCCTGTCAACTTCTAGACGGACGAGACAGGGAAAAACGCCAGTTGCAAATCCAAGACCCCTGCTTGCCTCGTGAGGTTTGAAAGGCCGGGCGGGGAAAATTGGGAATCGGCAACAGAGATCCCCCTTCCTGCATGAATTTTCAACAAGCTAAAATTGAAGCCGAGCGTTGCCTGCAGTGTTTCGATGCACCATGCACGGCTGCCTGCCCGACGCACATCGATGTCCCAAAATTCATCTCGATGATCAGGACGAACAATATCATCGGGGCGGCGGAAGTGGTAAAGACCTCCAATGCACTAGCGAACACGTGCGGCAAGATTTGTCCTGAGGAGGTCTTTTGTCAATCGGTCTGCACGCGGGGCAAGCAGGACTCGCCGATTCAGATTCGTGAGATGCATCTCTTCGCCACCCAGCACGAAAGGGAGAGAGGGTTCTCGGCAACGAGAGAGTTCCCAAAGTCGAACGAAAGGATTGCAGTTGTCGGAGCTGGCCCGGCCGGACTTGGCTGTGCATTCGAGCTTGCGAAACTTGGATATCATGTTGACGTCTATGACTCTCGCAAGCCGGGTGGAGTGCCCCGGAACAGTATTCCCTCCTTTCGTCTTGCAGCGCGTGAGCTGGAGGCGGACACAAGATTCCTTGGCAGGTTCTTCCGGTTGAAGAAACAATCTGTAGATTCAGACGGGCTTGAACGAATCCGGAAGTCGCACGAGGCCACCTTCCTTGCTGTTGGGCTTGGCCGGGACCGAACGCTCGGACTATCCGGGGAGAAGTTGAAAGGTGTTGTCCCAGTGCTGAAGTTTCTTGAGAGGGTGAAAGCCGGCCCTTCTGGTATGAAAGTCGGCAAGAAGGTGGTCGTCGTGGGTGGGGGCAACGTCTCGCTGGATGCGGCTGCGACGGCAAAGCGGCTTGGCGCTGAAAGTGTGGTGGTCATCTACCGCCGAAGCGAAAAGGAAATGCGGGTTTGGAAGGGCGAACTTGACGAAGCGAGGAAGCAAGGGGTGGAGATCCGGTTCCTGACTAATCCGGTGAGCATCATGGGAAAGGACAAGGTCGCTGGAGTCAGGTGTCGGCGAACGCGTCTCAGCAGACAAAAAGACAGATCTGGACGACCTTTGCCCGTTGAGATCAAAGGCTCAGACTTCGTGATCGAGGCGGATCTTGTCGTTGTGGCCGTTGGACAAACAATAGACGCTCGCTGGCTGGATGGCTTTGACCGAAAGGAGGGTGGCTATATTAGAGTAGGTGAAGATTTCCAGACCTCTGTTCCGGGCGTCTTTGCTGGAGGGGATATGATCGCGGGAGAAGGGACGATTGTCCAGTCGGTGGCGCACGGCAAACACGCTGCGCGTGCTATTCATGAATTCCTCTCAGCAAAGTAGGGGGTGTTCTGTGGAATATCGAAAGTTTAGGGAAATTGAGATCTATCCGACGCGCGACCTCTCGTATGAGTTTCTGGGAATTCATTTCGAGAATCCTTTCGTTCTTGCCGCTGCGCCCTCGACGGACAACCTTGAAATGGTGCGGCGCGCATTCCAGATGGGCTGGGCTGGCGCGGTTATGAAAACCACATCTGTGCAGGAAACCCATGTCGACCTGTGTTACCCCATGTTGTCAACGTTCGACTTCGAGGGGCGCAAGCTGTTCGGAATGGGGAACATTGACCTTATCTCCAAACATCACGTTGATGAAGTCGAATACAACGTTCGGATGCTGAAGAAGGAGTTTCCAGAAAAAATGGTTGCGGCCAGTATCATGGCGGGGCGCAAGGAAGACTGGCAATCCCTCGTGGAGCGACTTGAAAATGCTGGTGCCGACTTGATCGAGTGCAGCTTTTCATGCCCGCAGGGGAACATCGGTGAAGATCCGGGGAAGATGCTTGCACAAAGCCCTAGCGCTACCGAGCTCACAGGTCGGTGGGTCAAAGAAGCGGCGAGGAGAATCCCTGTCTCAGTAAAGATCACTCCGCACGTCACCGACATCGTTCAAATCGCTAGGGCGGTGAAACGCAGCGGATGCGATGCCCTGACAGCATCCAACTCGGTCCAGGCGTTGATGGGAATTGATATCCGGACGTTCACTCCACATCCAAGGGTGGGTGGTAAGTCGACCTACAGTGGAATGACGGGGCCTGCCATCAAGCCAATTACCTTGCGGACAATTGCAGAGATCGCCCGCAACGTTGACATCCCGATTCTCGGTACTGGTGGGGCATCGACCTGGAGTGATGCGATCGAGTTTATGGCTGTCGGAGCCGGCGTTGTACAATTCTGCACCGTGGTCATGCACTACGGCTTTCGCGTGATCGACGACTTGAAGAACGGAATGTCGCACTATCTGGACGAGATGCAGTTCTCATCACCGCGAGAAATCATTGGCAAGGCATTGCCGAATATCGCACCCCATGATGACCTACCGCGCAGGAAAATTCGGAGCCACATTGACGAGAAGCTCTGCATCGGTTGCGATCTCTGCTACGTTGCCTGCCGGGACGGGGGACATATGGCGATCGATCAGCGGCCAAACAGAATTCCACATTTTGACAGGGAGCGCTGTGTAGGCTGCGGTCTCTGCCAGCACGTGTGTCCGGTGGATGGCTGCATCGACATGCAGGTTGTGGCATGAGATACGCGACGGGATTTCCGTGGCAACCGTAACTTGTTATGGCATCAATAATTCACAGACCTCCTACCGTTTCGCCGTCCAGTGTTCAGTTCGCTTTACGAAGAACTCCAAACCACCACTCAAATCCTCTCAACGGAGCACAATGACACAAAAGCAGTTTCAAGCGACAATTAGAGAGCTCAAGACGCTGAAGCTTGGGATGTACAACACGGATTTCCTGCTCACGTGGGAGCGAAGCGACGAGGAAATCAAGGCTGTTGTTCTTGTTGCAGAACTATTCAAGGAAATGCACAAAGCGGGAATCTCGATCCGATCGTTCGATACGGGGCTTGCGATCTCCATCTTCCGCGACAAGTCTACACGCACACGGTTTAGCTTCGCGTCGGCGGTGAATGCGCTTGGCCTGGGATTGTCTGAGCTGGACGAGGAGAAGTCCCAAATTGCTCACGGGGAGACTGTTCGCGAAACAGCAACGATGATTTCTTTCCTGACGGAGACCATCGGAATCCGCGACGACATGTTCCTCGGCGAAGGGAACAAATACATGCGAGAGGTCGGTGCGGCAATTCAGGAAGGATTCGAGAAGGGCGTTCTCCACCGCCGGCCGAGTGTCGTCAACCTTCAGTGTGATGTTGACCATCCGACACAAGCACTTGCCGATCTTATGCAGTTGAAGAGCCACTTCGGTTCACTTGAAGGTCTGCGCGGGAAGAACATTGCGATGACATGGGCGTACTCGCCGAGTTATGGCAAGCCCCTGTCAGTTCCGCAGGGTATCATCGGATTGATGACGAGGTTTGGGATGAATGTGTCGCTTGCCTACCCGAAAGGGTATGACCTCATACGCGATGTTATCGAAGTGGCAAAGAAAAATGCAAGTCGGAATGGTGGATCGTTCAAGATCGTGGACAGTATGGAAGAAGCGTTCAAGAGTGCCGACGTTGTGTACCCGAAGTCCTGGGCTCCATACCAAGTGATGCAACGTCGGACAGCATTGCTCAGAAAAAGCGACAAAGCCGGCCTTGTGGAGCTCGAAAAGGAGTGCCTCGCGAACAATGCACGGTACAAGACCTGGGAATGCGATGAACGAAGAATGGGTCTCACCTCGAAGGGGAGCGCCCTCTACATGCATTGCCTGCCTGCCGACATATCCGGCGTCAGTTGTACGGAGGGAGAGGTTTCGAAGGACGTCTTCGAGAGATACAGACTTGCTACATATGCAGAGGCCGGCTTCAAACCGTTTGTGATTGCTGCGATCATCTTTCTAACGAGAATCGACAAGCCTGTCCAAGCGTTAAAGGAACTCGCAAACAAGAAGAAAACAACATACCACGGATGAGACGGATGGACACGGATTTAGGAGTCTGTGACGATCCGTGAGGTTTCCGTGTGATCTGTGGTTCATTCTCCGGTATGAAATATGTCAACGCTGATCAAGCAACTCTCTCCAGACGTTATCAAGAGAACTGCAGAGCGGTGCAAAGAGCGCGGTGTCATCATTCCGACGTTTGAGCAAATGAGGGATCCGAGCCTTATCCCGAGTTCTGTCAAGTCGAGACTCAAAGCCATCGGCCTCTGGGATGTGAACCCCCTGAATCTCTTCCGTATCACGTGGAAGAATGATGTGAAAACGGGGCTGTTTGGTGGTGTCAATTATGTCGAGATTCCCTCGACAATCACTGGCGTCAAGGCACGCGTCATTGGTCTCATTGGCAAGTATTTCCCCACGGGAGCCCACAAAGTTGGAGCAGCGTTTGGGTGCCTTGTGCCTCGGCTTGTCAGCGGCGAGTTCGATCCGTCGCGCCATAAGGCAGTGTGGCCGTCGACCGGCAATTTCTGCCGCGGCGGAGCATTCGATTGTGCGCTGCTCGGGTGCACGGCGGTCGCGATCCTTCCCGAGGAAATGTCCAAAGAGCGGTTCCAATGGCTGCGGCACATCGGCGCAGAGGTCATCGCTACACCTGGCTGTGAGTCGAACGTGAAGGAGATCTACGACAAGTGCTGGGAATTGAAGAAAGATCCGGTCTACATCATCTTCAACCAGTTTGAGGAGTTCGGCAATCCGATCTGGCACTACACCGTGACCGGTCCAGCCATCGAGGAGGTTTTTCGCGAGCTCAGGCGAACGAATCTGCGCGCAGCTGCCTTCGTTTCCGCCACTGGCTCCGCGGGGACAATTGCAGCGGGAGATCATCTCAAGAAGCATTTCCCAAGCCTGAGGATTGTGGCCGCCGAGGCTCTGCAATGTCCGACGCTGTTGATGAATGGCTTCGGCGGACATCGCATTGAGGGAATCGGCGACAAACATGTGCCGTGGGTTCACAATGTCCGCAACACCGATGCCGTGGCGGCAATCGATGATGAGGACTGCATGCGGCTGCTCAGGCTGCTGAATGAAGAAGAAGGATTGAAATTTCTAGCTTCGCTTGGTGTTCCGGAAGCCCTGACCAGGCAACTGTCACTGCTGGGAATCTCCAGCATCTGCAATCTCCTCGCGGCAATCAAGACAGCAAAGTACTTTGAGTTGACAGGGGAGGACGTAATTTTCACCGTCTTTACCGACTCTGCCGATTTGTACCAATCGCGACTCAGTGAGTTGAGAGCCGAACGCGGCAGCTATTCAACACTCGACGCTGCAAAGGATTTTGCCGGTCCGCTCGCTCACCAGTCAGCCGATTTCTTCAAGGAGCTAAGCTATCAGGATCGGAAGGCCATCCACAATCTCAAGTACTACACGTGGGTTGAGCAACAGGGAAAGACGCTCGAAGAGATCACGGCTCAGTGGGACCCGGAATACTGGCGCAGTTTGCTTGAGGATGAAGTTGGGTACTTTGACACGTTGATCACGGAATTCAACAACCTGGCGAGCTGACGAAAAGGTGATTATGCGGAAGAGAATTCTTCAAGCGGCTCAGACGAACGAGAGAAACGTGGTGCGGTTTCTGCGCGACCTCATAGCAATCAAATCTCTGAGTTCTCAGGAAGAGCAGGTCATCGAGCGAATCAGGAATGAAATGGTGGAATGTGCCTATGATGAGGTCACGATTGACCCGATGGGTAACATCCTTGGCCGGATTGGAAAGGGGAAGCACATCATCGCTCTAGACGCGCACGTGGACACTGTGGATGTGGGAAATCCTGCTAACTGGACGGTTGATCCGTTCAGGGGCGCCGAGAAGGATGGCGTGATCTATGGTCGAGGTGCGTGTGATATGAAAGGGGCACTCGCGGCCATCGTATACGGGGGCAAGCTCATCAAGGATCTCTCACTGGAAGACGACTATACGCTCTATGTCGTTGGAAGCGTTCAAGAGGAAGATTGCGACGGCCTCTGTTGGCAGTACATCATCAATGAAGGCAAGATCCGTCCGGAAGTTGTTGTCATTGCCGAGCCGACGGACCTGGGTATTTATCGGGGACACCGTGGTCGGATGGAAATTGAGGTGCGCACAAAGGGCATTTCGTGTCACGGATCGGCACCCGAGCGTGGCGTGAATGCTGTCTACAAGATGGCTCCGATCATTCAGGACATCGAAAAGTTGAACGGCCGCCTGACGGGGGAACCGTTTCTCGGCAAGGGTACTGTGACCATTGCGGAAATTCGTTCGACTTCGCCCTCGCTCTGCGCAGTTGCAGACTCGTCGACAATCCATCTCGATCGACGTCTCGCTGCAACGGAGAGTATAGAGTCCGCAATGCGGGAGATTCAGGGGCTGGAGAGTGTCAGAAGCGCTGAGGCGGAGGTTGTGGTACTGGACTACGCGGTTCCCAGTTGGCGAGGCTTGACGTATCCGACCAAGAAATACTATCCCACCTGGCTCTTGCCGGAGAACCACCACGCTCTTGAAGGCGGAATGCAGGCTTTCGAGAAGTTGTTCGGTCAGAGGCCATTGATTGGGCGTTGGCAGTTCAGCACCAATGGGGTTGCTGTCATGGGGATGCACGGGATTCCCTGCATCGGGTTTGGCCCAGGGAACGAGGTCTACGCACATATGGCTACAGAGCAGATTGCCATCGAGCAGCTCGTCAGAGCAATGGCCTGGTATGCGTTGTTTCCTCTGGTACTCACCGGCTCTCCCAAACTGCATTGACCTTGTCCACAATGGATATCATCGGCGAGATTGTTTCTGCCCTGAAGAATCAAGAGCAAGTTGTGCTTGCGACGGTCATTTCGTCGTCGGGTTCAACACCGTTGCCTCCCGGTGCCTCAATGATTGTGAGGCAGCGCGGAAAGATTGTACAGGGAACCATCGGTGGCGGCGTGCTTGAAGCAAGTGTGACGAAGGAAGCTGAACAGTTCTCCACACAAAACGCAGGCTCGGTGATCAGACGGTTCGAATTGAACGAGGGTGGCCCTGGGGAAGGGATGATCTGCGGCGGCAACGTTGATGTTCTGATTGAGCAGATAGGCGGAGAGGAACTTCAGGTCTTTTCGAAGCTCCAGGATCTTCGCATCGAAGGCAGGCACTGCATTCTTTTGCGGCATATTGGTTCAGGCGGGAAAACAACGAAACGATGGGTGATTGAAGACATAACCGATAACCTTCTCCAGTACCCTGCGTTGGTCGGCCCGCTCAAAGAGCTAGCGATTCCCCCCGACAGATTCATGCAGACCTTACAGCAGGCACTTCGTCAAGAGGCAGTTAAGCGTGTGGCGGGCATCAACGGAGAAATGATCGCCGAGCCGATCATTGGTATTCAGCCCGTTATCATTTTTGGTGCCGGGCACATTGGTCGCTGCCTTTCGAAGATTGCTGCCGCTAGCGGGTTTGCAGTGACCATCGTCGATGACCGGGAGGAATACGCCGATCCCAGCGTTTTTCCTGAAGCGTCCCGTGTTCTCGCGGTGAACTTCGGGGAGGCATTTGAGAGCCTCAAGATACGAGCGTCAACATCAATTGTCATCGTTACCCGGGGACACGATTCTGACAGAGAAGTTCTGAGATGCGCAGTAACAACTCCAGCGCGCTACATTGGAATGATTGGTAGCAATAAGAAGGTTGCTTCGACGTATGCACGCCTTCGAGAGCAAGGCGTGCCGCTTTCGCGCCTTAAACGTGTTCATGCACCAATAGGCTTAGACATCGGTGCGATCACAGCGGAGGAAATCGCTGTGAGCATTGTTGCTGAGCTGATTCGGGCACGAAGGGGGATTGAGGATCCATCCGCACCGATGTCAGGGCGCATGGATCAATGGTTTCACCTTGCTGGAGAGTAGATGATTTCCTGACAGAATGCGAAAAGGGAGCTGGGGGGCATACCCGGCGTCCAAAGAAGAGCAAGGAGATACTCATGGGGATGGTGATGAAAGACCTTCGCGGGAGAATCGATGGTGCGCAGGTGGCTGAGCGCATCGCACAGGAGGTGCACTGATGGCGAACGAATCGTTCAAGGGCTATCGAGGTGAGGCGCTCGAGGTGCTCAAGAGCTTCGACGCCCAGATCTGGAGCGATGTGGAGATCAGGACCGACCGTGGCACGTACACGGGCATCATCCTGCCGCGCTCCGAGACGGCCGATCCTCATCACATCGTGCTCAAGCTCCGTGTCGGCTACAACATCGGCATCGCGGCCCGGCGCATCCGCTCGATCACCATCCAGGGACGAAAGGAAGCACACTACAAGATCCCGGAGAAGGAGTTTCCGTACGACCCGAAGAGACCGCTTGTCAAACTCCTCGGGACCGGCGGCACAATTGCCAGTAGACTCGATTATCGCACGGGTGCGGTCATCCCTGCATTTTCTCCCGGCGAGCTCTACGGATCCGTTCCCGAGCTTGCCGATATCTGTAACCTGGAGACCGAGAAACTCTACGGTGTGTTCAGCGAGAACATGGCTCCTGAGCAGTGGCGAGGAACGGCAGAAGCGATCGGCCGGGAAATCCGGCGCGGGGTGCAGGGGATCGTGATCGGACACGGCACCGACACGATGCACCACACGGCGGCGATCCTGTCGTTTATGGTTCAGAACTCTCCCATTCCCATCGTGATGGTCGGTTCGCAGCGATCGAGCGATCGGCCGTCCTCCGATGCCGCGTTCAATTTGATGCATAGCGTCAAGGCCGCAGCGGAGAGCGACCTGGCGGAGATCATGGTGTGCATGTTCGGGCCCACGTCCGATATGTACGGACTTCTTCACCGCGGCACGCGTGTACGAAAGATGCACTCGAGCTATCGCTCAACCTTCCGAACCATCGGCGATATCCCGCTGGCGATGGTGAGCCGCGAGAAGATCACGCCCCTGACCCACGACTACAAGCGCCGCCGCTCCGACCGCAATGTCGTCATCAACACGGCATTCGAAGAGCTCGTCAGTATCGTCTACTACTATCCCAACATGCGTCCGGACATCATCGATTCGCTCATCGACAACGGGTACAAAGGCATCGTGATTGCCGGCACCGGGCTTGGTCATGTCAACAAGCCGCTGTACCCGGCGCTGAGGCGGGCGCAGGAGAAGAACATCGCCGTGTACATGACAGTGCAGACGCTATGGGGATACGTGCAGATGTACGTGTACGACACGGGTCGGGATATGATGGAGTTAGGCGTTGTGCCGATGGCGAATATGCTCCCTGAAGTTGCATATGTCAAGCTCGGCTGGGCGCTCGGCCAGACGAATGACCTGGCGAAGGTAAGAGAGATCATGTTCACGCCGATTGCAGGCGAGATCACGGAGCGGGAGCCGAGTAACGGCTACCTGATTTTCCAGGGGGGAATTCCGGAGGTGGAGGAGTTTATCTCGAAATACCGGAAGTGACACATTTCCATGGTCGGCTTGTGTCATCGTGGAACCTGACAACGAGAGGAGATCGTTGCCCCGAAGGCGGCCGAAGGAGCACATTCTGCCGTTCTGAACGTGATCCGCATTTTCTTCTCCTGACTGAAACGCTTCGAGTGTGCATTCTCGCGACGCCCGCCGTCACAACGCCGTTCTTGCCTTCCGTCTGCCCTCCATTCTTGAATTCTCGTGAATCTTCGTTAGCTTCTCAAGGTTGCTCAATCCCAGATCTATCTTCATTCCGGCACGGAGATACCCATGACCTCTCATCTGACTCCCGATGAAATCTCAGATCTCACGGCACGCTTCTGCTACGGTACCTGGCGGTTTCAGAAGAACTGGAAGCCGTTGGCCATCGTTGATGCTGAAGGCTCCCACTTTGTCGACGCTTCCGGGAGGCGCTATCTCGACTTCTCGTCACAGCTCATGTGCGTCAATCTGGGCCATAAGAATCAGGCCGTCATCTCAGCCATCGAAGAGCAGGCGAGGTCGCTTCCGTACATTGCTCCCGGCTACACGACGGAGGTTCGCGCGCAGCTTAGTCGGTTACTGCTCGAGGTTCTCCCGAAGGGATTGGAGAAATTCTTCTTTGCGACTTCCGGCACCGAGGCGATCGAAGCGGCTTTCAAGATTGCACGGATGGTGACGGGTAAGACGAAGATCGTCTCGCGGTACAGATCCTACCATGGATCAACAATGGGCTCGATAGCGGCAACGGGCGATCCGCGCCGCTGGCCGATGGAGCCCGCAGGGAAGATCCCCGGAGTGGTCTTCGCGCCGGAGGTGAACTGCTACGATTGCCCGCTGAAGCATCGGTATCCTGAGTGTGGAATCGCATGTGTGGAGTACATCGGGCACATGATTGAAAACGAGGGGGACGTGGCAGCGGTGATCGTCGAACCGGTGGCCGGCACAAATGGCGTGCTTGTCCCGCCGCCGGAGTACATGCCGCGGCTGAGGGAGATCTGCACTGCACGCAACATTCTTCTAATGGTAGATGAGGTGATGACGGGGTGGGGGAGAACCGGTAAATGGCTCGCCGTCGAACACTGGGGGGTGAGGCCGGACATCCTCGTGACGGCAAAAGGAATCACGGGAGCGTATGCGCCTCTTGGCCTCTGCGCTACTACTCGCGAGGTCGCTTCATACTTCGATGAACAGTTCTTTGCACACGGCCATACATACGAGGCGCATCCGCTGACGCTTGCCCCGGCGATTGCGGCGATCAACGAATATCGGCGGTTGAATCTCATCGACCGATCGCGAGAATTGGGTGAATACCTTGGAGCGAAGCTTCGCGGCCTATCCTCGAAGCACCGCTGCATCGGCGATGTCAGAGGGCTTGGGCTCTTCTGGGCGGTGGAGCTCGTAAGGAACCGAACGACAAAAATGCCCTTCAACACGAAAACAGACAAGATGGCCGGCAAGCCGCTGCTCGTGGACAAGATCGTTTCCGACATGATGAGCAGGGGCGTCGCCGTTCACGCCTGGCTCAACCATTTCGTCATTGCTCCGCCGCTTATCATCTCAAAAGAGGAAATCGATTTCGGTGTCCGGGTGCTCGATCAAGCGCTCGCGATCGCCGATGAACAGGCCGAAGGCTAGAAGTCATCTCAAGAAAGGAAAGTCATTCCGTCGGATTTCAAGACGGAATCCAGAACAAAGCCTCGTCTGGATGCCCGCTTATCCGCCACAAAACGGCGGGATGCAAGAAGCGCAGAATCCGCGGGCATGACAAGGTATTCCTAGTGTTGCGTCCCGCATGTCCTTTGAATAAGCGTCACGGATGGCCTCTTTCCATCACAACGATCAGAATATCAGACTTCTCGTGAAGTCTTGGAAAAAGCCAAAACACACACCCCTACATCCCCTCTCCCCAGCACACAATGCCATCCCACAGAGGGGACTTGTTACGCCAGGGTTTTGCGGGGCCCCACGACCACGCTTTGAACGTCCCCTCTTGTGCGGTGGAAAGAGGGGCGAGAGAGGGGAGCAGAGGGGTGTGTGCTGTTTGACTAAAAGCTTGATTCGGCAACCGCAAAGACCTCTGCGTCGTGCTGTTGGCTTATTCAAGATTCTTCTGAGACACGGTACTAGGATAGGTTCTAAGGAAGCATACATGTAAAAGGAGGAAAACGCATGAAGATGCATAGGTCGATCGTGGTGGTTGTATCGGTTCTGGTGCTTGCAGCAACTCTCAACGGGCAGACAAAGCCTAGGGCGCGGGATCTTGGAATACCGTTTGACGGAACGCCCGGGCTGCGCAACGCGATTACAGATGTCGCCGGCGTTGAAGTCGGGCACACAACGCTGGTCTCGGGCAGCGGGAAGCTGGTGGCGGGAAAAGGCCCGGTCAGGACCGGGGTGACGGCAATCTTTCCGAGAGGGAAGGAATCCGCAGACCAGGTTTTCGCGGCGTGGTTCACACTCAACGGCAACGGGGAGATGACCGGTACAACGTGGGTAGAGGAATCCGGGTTCTTGGAGGGTCCTGTGATGATCACCAATACACACAGCGTCGGCGTTGTTCGCGATGCGGTGATCGAGTGGCAGATGAAAAAGCAGGGCAAGACGTTTCAGCCCTGGTCGCTTCCCGTTGTCGCAGAGACGTGGGATGGGTTTTTAAACGATATCAACGGATTCCATGTGAAGCGCGAGCATGTGTTTCAAGCGCTGGACGCGGCAAGAGCTGGTGCCGTTGCCGAGGGAAGTGTCGGGGGCGGGACGGGCATGGTCGTGCATCAATTCAAAGGCGGGATTGGAACGTCATCCCGGAAGCTTGAAAACCGCTTGGGCGCGTATACAGTGGGCGTTCTCGTCCAGGCGAACTACGGGGGCCGCAGCCAGTTGACGATTGCCGGCGTACCCGTTGGAAGGGAGATCAGCGATCTGATGCCGGAGAGAGGCAAAAGCGATGATGGATCAATCATCGTCGTTGTGGCGACGGACGCCCCGGTGCTTCCTCATCAGCTCAAGCGGATCGCGAAGAGAGCGGCACTCGGCATAGGTAAGAACGGCGGGATCGGGACGAACGGTTCGGGCGACATATTCATCGCGTTCTCGACCGCAAACCCCGGGGCAGCGGGCGATTCAGTCGTTTCCCTGACGATGCTGCCCAACGACCGGATCAATCCGCTCTTTGCGGCGACGGTGCAGGCAACTGAGGAGGCGATTGTCAACGCGATGGTCGCGGCGCAGACGATGGAAGGGGTGAACGGCAGCAAGGTCTACGGAATTCCGCACGATCGCCTTAAGGCAGCCATGAAGAAATACAATCGATTGAAGGAGTGAGAAGGGCGCGACGGGAGGTCAGCTCATCCAGTTGCGTTTTGCCTCGGGGTCCCACTTGATCGTGGTTTTCTTGAGTCTCGTGAAGAACTCAACGCTGCTTTTTCCCGTGATATCCCCCACCCCGAACTTCGACTCGTTCCACCCGCCGAAGGAGAAAGGTTCGCGCGGCACGGGTACGCCAACGTTGACACCAAACATCCCGGCACTCGCACGCTCCATGGCGTAGCGCGCCAGCCCACCGTCCTGCGTGAAGATCGAGGCCGCATTCCCGTACGGACTCTTGTTTTCGATCGCGATGGCATCGTCAATGGTCTTGACGCGAATGATGGTCAGGACCGGACCGAAGACCTCTTCCCGGGCGATGCGCATATCGGGTCTGACATGATCAATGACGGTGGGGCCAACGAAGAATCCTCCTTCACATCCTTCCACTTTCACTCCTCTTCCATCCACAAGAACTCTGGCACCTTCGCTCTCCGCTTCGGTGATGTACCGTTCGATCCGTTCCTTCGCTTCGCCGGAGGTCACTGCGCCGAGGTTCTTTCCCGGAATGATCTTCCTGGCCTCGTCGCACAGGCGCTCGATGATGTGGTCGGTTGATCCTACTGCGAGCAGTGACGCCGCTGCCATGCAGCGCTGACCGGCACAGCCGGTCATCGAGACCGCGATATTTGAAGCCGCCATTTCCACGTGAGCGTCTGGGAGAAGGATGATGTGGTTCTTGGCGCTCCCCAGACACAGCGCACGCTTCAACCGGGAGGTTGCGCGGGCATAGACAATCTTGGCGACCTGCGTAGAGCCCACGAAAGTGAGTGCGTGAATGCCGGGGTGATCGCAGATGGCCTCTACTGCCTCCTGTGCACCCTGGACAATATTGAAAGCGCCGGATGGCAATCCGGCTTTGTTGAGAAGCTCAGCGATCCGCAAGGAGCTGAGCGGCACCACTTGCGAAGGCTTGAAGACCATCGTGTTCCCGAGGACGAGGGCGTTCGGGATTGTCCAGTGCGGCACCATATTCGGGAAATTGAAGGGGGTGATGCACGCGACGACTCCGACCGGATAGCGGTCGAACCGGCACTCGACGCCGCGGCTTACTTCGAGTATTTCACCCGGAATGAGCTGCGGCATCGAACAGGCGAACTCTGTCACTTCGACTGCCTTCTCGATCTCGGCGGCTGCCTCGCTCAGGGTCTTTCCATTCTCTTCCTGCACAAGAGCTGCAAGCTCGCTGACGTGTCTTTCGAGAAGCATCTTGTATCGGTAAAATACCTGTGCTCGCTCTTTGATAGGTGTGGTCGACCAGGTTTTATAGGCAGCTTCGGCAGCGTTTACAGCGGAATCGACATCCTGCGGCAGCGAGAGTGGTGTGCGACCGATCTGTTTGCCCTGTGACGGATTCATAACCGGGACGAATGTAGATCCGCTCGACTCTACCCACTCTCCGCCGATATAGTTCAGGACAGTGGGAAAGCCGTCAGATCGCTTCACACCGATGGTGAGATTGTCTGAAGGCCCTGGGGCAGGTGCTCGTTTGTTGTTTGTCATGGTGAGCTCCAGTGCAAGCCAGAGAGGCGAGTGAACGCAATTCTCGTAGATGGTACTCGATTTTGCCAAAATTTCCAAGAGAACAACCTTGGGAAACGGATGGTCAATTCCGAGGGTCAACACCAAGTCATAGAAGCACGGTGGGCTCTTCCTTTTCTCCCATTTCGGTAGTATACTTGACATGTCAAGGAACATGACGAGTGACGTTCTCAATATCCTCCGCCGAATCCTGACGGCGTGTGCTCTTCCCCTTGTGTTCGTACTGGGGATTGCGAGCTCTCAGGAGCTTCCCCGAGTTTCTATCCGTGGCACGGTCGTTGACGACTCCACGAACCTACCGCTTCCTCTCGTCAACGTCTTCCTGGCCAACACAACGCTTGGTGCTGCAACCGACAGAGACGGATGGTTCGAGATTCGCGGTGTCCCGATCGGTACCCACGAACTCGTAGCCTCGATTGTCGGCTATGAACCGTACAGCTCGAGGCTTCGTGTCGCGGAAAGGAACAATCCGAGGATACAGATCCGGCTTGTGTCAAAGATGCTCGAGATGCCGGCGTTTGAAGTTGTCGCCGCTGATCCCACCGAATGGAGAAGAAATTACGAGAGATTCAGAGAGCTCTTCATCGGCAATACGCCAAATGCCACACAGTGCAGACTTCTGAATCCGGAGGTTATCGATTTCAAGCGCACGGAACCGGATCTGTTCGAGGCGAGCGCCCGCCAGCATCTGAGAATCGAAAACCGCGCGCTCGGGTACCGCATCGAATTTCTTCTCGTAACGTTCAAGGCAGACAAGGATTTCCTCACCCTCGAAGGGCAGCCCCGGTACGAAGAGCTCGAACCGCGCAGCGATGAGGAGAAAGAGACATGGAGAAAAAATCGAGAGCGGTCCTACTATGGTTCTCTTCGGCATTTTCTGATCTCTCTCGTCAATGGCAGACTTGAAGATGAGGGCTTCAACATCTACGAGCTCCCGTCGCTTTTTCTTGACGACCGATATGGCGTACGCAGGTGGATCGGCGGCGGGCGGATAGTCTCCCCTGGAATGAACGCATACGAGAAAACTGTGCACTTCAAGGAGTTCCTGGAGGTCGAATACCGGCGCGGCGACGTTGAGACCGGATATCAATTGTTGAGAAAGCGCGGCACGGACCACCAGGTATCGTGGATTACGCTGATGTGGGAAGCCATTTCGGTGGACATTGAGGGGCGCATCCGTCAGGCCTTTCCTCTGAAGGTTTACGGATACTGGGCGTGGAAACGCCTCGCCGATGCCCTTCCTCTGGATTACACGCCCTCCAAGACTCGCTAGAGATAGTCCTTCGGTCAATTGGACTTGAGCCGGTGCCAAGAGCCGTTGTCCCGACAGCCCATCGAGATCTTCTTTGTACCTATCTCAACAAGACCATCTTCCTGATGAACGTCCTCTCCTCCCCTCGAACGAGGAGGAAGTACACTCCCGAGCTCTGACCGCTGAGATTTACCGGTACCGTATGTGTGCCCGCCTCAAACTGTTGATCGACGACAGCTGCAATCCGTTGCCCCGTCAATGAGACTACCTCAACTTGCACCCGCATTTGTTCCGGTATCTCAAGCCGGAGGGTTGTCGTAGGGTTTAGAGGGTTAGGGAAGAGGCTGGCGTCGAACTGCAGGGAAATGGCCGGATCTTCGCCTGTCTCGACAGAGACGATCTGCAAGTTGTCCATCAGAATCCAGCCATCAGGGTCGATTCGGTAAGAAGAGCCGGCAGGGATCGAAAGAGATGCTGCGCCGGAGCTCATCTCGACCTTCACTCTGTTTGGACCGACCTGAACTTCTACGGGGAGATAGAAAGGGAGACCATTCGGGACTACCCACCGTAGGGTCAGGACCGTATCACCCTTGCTGACCCGCAAAGCCGGGAGGGGCGCTTGCCGCAAATATGCGTTGAAGAACCAATCCAGCTCCTTGCCGGAAACCTGCTCAGCAATCCGAAGGTAGTCATCGGTCGTGGCGAGCCAGCACTGCCTGCCATCTGTCACAGACTCCATAAGCGAATCCGGATACGTAAACCTGCGAAGGAGTCTGAAGAATATCTGGTCGCCGAGATAATATCGGAGCGTGTGAAGGATCCAGGCGCCCTTATAGTAGATATCGTTTGTCGCAAATGCCTGCCCGGCGGTACTGTTGGCCACAGGCGCAACAGGGTGCAGGTTTCGGATATTCCGTCTTCTCGCATCCAGATACATTCGGTAACTGGTGAAATTCCACTTTCGTTCGACAAAAAGAGCTTCCATGTATGTTGCGAA
>VGWB01000072.1 GCA_016873755.1 Ignavibacteria bacterium
CCTTGCCAGCAAGGTTGTTCTGTTTGAGCGCGAGAAGCATCCCAAACGTCGAGGACTCGTTTGGACAGAAGATGCCGTCGGCTTCTTTCAACTTGTCGATGATATTCATGCTCTGCGTCTTTGCCTCGCCGGCCGTTGCCCCCGCATACCGGTTATCCACAATCACCTGCAACCCTTTGTTCTTCCCGATCGCCTCAAGAAATCCCTCCTCCCGCTCCGTCGTGCTCGCCGAACCGACCTGATATCGGAGCAGAACGACCTTCCCCTTCCCGCCAAGCAGCTTGCTGAGGTGCTCGCCGCCCAGATAGCCCCCCTTCCTGTTGTTGGTCGCCACGTAGCTGACAAAATCCGTTCCCGGCTCCCCTTTCAACGCGCTATCGAAGATGACGACTGGTATGTTCTTCTGCAGCGCGGCTGCAACAGGTCGCTTGAGTGCCGTGTCGTCCAGGGGTGCCAGCACGATTCCGGAGACCCCTTCGGTAATGAACTGCTCGACGATGGATATCTGCTGGGCCCGGTCGTTCTCTTTGAGCGGTCCCTTCCAGACGATTTCCACGCCCAGCTCACTGCCGGCAGATTTCGCTCCCGCTTCCACCGATTTCCAGAAGATGTGGGTGGTCCCTTTAGGGATGACGGCCAGCTTGAGTTTATCCTGGGCAGCGGCGCCTTGCCAGCAGGCAGATGCCGTGATGAGCGTGAGGATCACCGCGAGCGCCTCTCTCATTGCTCTCTCCTTCATCGGGGGGAAGTGGACTGCGACAGATAGCTCGATGCGTAAAATATTGTGAAGAAACTGGATTCACAAGTGGAATGTTACTTGACAGGCGGCCGTGGCTCGTCCGGGCCCTGCAGGGATAAGCAGTCAGGACAACTCGGGTGTATTGAAGACACTCACAGTGGAAATGACAGGACAGGCTCGTGAGCGAAGAATCGTCACGCGTATGCGATTAGACTGTACCTTCGGAAATGTGAGAATCCGCTTGTACCCTATGGTCGTTCCAGCCGCCACTCTCTCCCACTTGTCGCCTTTGGCAATCTCAATGGTAAATGATTCTACACGCTGGCCAAGCTGAATCGCTTCCTGCAGGAGCAGGCAGTTGAATGCAGTGTCATGCTCGAATGAAATTACGAGCGACGCGGTCGTGACCGAATCATCTGTCGCCCAATACGATTCCTCGTCTCCGTCAACGACGTGTGACGCTTGATAGCGAGGCGCGGCTCCGCGGACGCAGGATGCTACAACTGTAGCTCCCCGCGCAAGATCGCGAGCGAATGCCTCGTCCCGTAGCTTCCTGAATCCCTGGAGCGATTCAATATCTCTCTCGTGGATCAGGCCTCGCCGATCTGGAGGCACGTTGAGAAGCAGCGAGCCGTTGCGTCCAGCCGATTTGAAATAGAGCTCCAGTAGTTCACGGGGAGACTTAACCTTGTCATCGTCAGTCGACCGATAGTACCAGTTCGGTCGGATTGAGACATCACATTCAGCCGGAACCCAATGTGTTCCGTCAGAATGGCCCGATGTGAGCTCCTGGTAGTTGGGATATCCAGGATAGACCTCATCTCGACGGAGGAGTGACCAATTCGTCGGATTGGCAAAGCCATCTTCATTTCCGACCCATCGAACATCGGGTCCCCCGTCGCTGAAGATAACCGCGTTCGGCTGGCACTCCCTGACAACACCGACAAATCCCGGCCAATCGTAGACCTGCCGCTTCCCGTTCGGGCCCTCCCCGCACGCGCCGTCGAACCAGACCTCAAACACTTCGCCGTAGTTCGTCAGGAGTTCTCTTAGTTGATTTTTGAAATGCTCGTTGTAGCGCGGCGAGTCACCGTAACTCGGCTCGTGCCGATCCCATGGCGAGACATAGATACCGAGCTTGAGTCCGTGCCTCCTGCAGGCCTCCGACAGATCCCTGATAACATCCCCATCCCCGTTTTTCCAAACGCTGCTTTTGACCGAATGCTCTGTGTATTTCGAAGGCCAAAGACAGAACCCATCGTGGTGCTTTGCCGTGATGATGATGCCTTTCATCCCGGCTTCTTTGAACACCCTGGCCCATTGATCACAGTCAAGGTTCGCTGGATTGAACATTGACGGGTCCTCTTTGCCCGTACCCCACTCATTGCCGGTGAAGGTGTTCATGTTGAAATGAACAAACGCGTAGTACTCAAGCTTGTGCCAGACAAGCTGTTGCGGCTTTGGCGTCGGACCGAAGGGTCGTGGAGGAAGTGTTTGGGCAACGAGAGGTATCGCCGTCAGGAGCAGGAGGGTTATGATCCGGAGGATCGACATCAGGTTCTGATTGAGGTGAAGGAAGTCATTCTCATCCTGTTGCACCGTCACGCGAACAGTTTTTTCAGGACGAAGAAGACATTTGCAGGGCGCTCAGCGAGTCGACGGACATACCACGGGAACCAGTACAGGCCGTAGCTGATCAGGATGCGCATCCGATACCCGTCAGCCGCAAGCCGGAGCTGCTCACCGGTTTGGATCCCATACAGCATCTGAATTTCGTAATCGCCCTTGGACAGTCCTAACCGCTGAGCTTCTCCAATCAACCTGCGAATGAGCTGCATGTCGTGAGTGGCAATCGCTAGGCTTGCCCCCTGCTTGCTGTTCTCGAGCATCCTCATCGCTAAGCGGAAGAAGTTCGCGTCTACATCAGACTTTCTCTTGAACGCGATCGAGGCAGGCTCTTTGTACGCACCTTTCACCAGTCTGATCGCCGACGAGAGGGGGAGCAGGTCTTCAAGATCCTTTTCGGTCCGGTGGAGGTACGCCTGGAGGCACAGACCGACCTTCGGGTATTGATGCCGAACTGTCTTGTATGTTGCTATCGTTCTATCGACGTAGTGGCTCTGCTCGATATCAATCCACACTTCATTCCCCAAGGCTCTTGCACGCTCAACGATCGTCATGAGATTCCTGAGGCAGAGCTCCTGACTGAGATCCAGACCGAGGTGGGTAAGCTTGACGGAGATAGACGTCTCCAGCTTTCGTTTGTGTATTTCCTCCAGTGAATCGACGTACTCTTCTGCGACCGCACGGGCGTCGCCTTCGTCGGTAACGTTCTCGCCCAAGTGGGTAAAAACAGTTGTGATAGATTGTTGTCGCAGGATCTCCGCGGCCCGAAGCGCGTCCTCCAGTTTTTCGCCTGGCATGAATCGAGAAACAGCTTTCCGGATGAACTTGTATTTCGGCAACGTCTGACGGAGCTTGCGGTTCTCTGATATCCAAAGAAGCGTGTTTCGTGCGATAGTCATCGACTGTTCTCAAGTTGGATCGTGATTGATTATTGATCGCTCGATCCAAAGCGTGACCCCTTGCGATTGGCAAACGGAGCATAGAGAGAGGGGACTGATAAACAGTTTGCTCGATGGGTACTCAAAGGCCCCTGCTTTTTCTCGGATCGGCTTACAGGGAATTGATGCCGACACTTGTACTAGAGGAGATGTTGGAGGATTGCATCCTCATTCGATGAATCTACGTGACGTTTTAGAATACCTGCAATTCCTTTTCTAGACAGCGGTTAGAAAGGATGAAGTCAGGTTGCGCTAAGTTAATACTTATATTCATTTAGCTTTTAGAAGTTCCCGAGTCGGAAAATACCGAGTACCTCTGCCAGATCCTGTTTTCGTCAGAAGCCCGTCGCGTACGAGGGCCCGCAGTTGCACTGATGCCGTTACAATATGGATGTCTCCAGCAAGGCGGCGATAGTCACGGTTGCTGAGAGATTCGTGTCGAGAGAAATACTCTTTCAGCCTGTCTTCGATTGTGCCGCGTTGTAGCAAGGGATAATACTTCGCCGCTTTGCGATTGCCAATAACCTCGATTATTCCTCGATCCAACAAATCCCTGATTTCCTTCCTTGCCGTCTCTTTGTCAATCTTGTTCTGTTGTGAATAATCGCGCAAGGCGAAGTACCTTTTTCCGCTCTGATAGCTATACGCCAGAATCCGCCGCTGCCTGATGTTGATCTTTTCCAAAGGAAATCCTCTGAGCCACATCATTGTTTGCTCGTCAAACACGGGATTGTTGCGGAGCACAAGCTTGAAGAAGCTTCCTTCAGCGATAAGCTCAGGGGGAGGCAAGAACGATTCCTCCGTTTCCTCGAAGACTCTGGGCAGTCCTTCACCCCTTTCTCGCACATAGCCAAGCGCCTTAAGCACGCGCATAATGCGGGGGTTCCTCGAAGCGTGAACTGCTTTGCGCTGTTGTAGCTCTTCGATTTTCACGGGTTCTGGTGGTAAACCTGGATTCTTGATCTCAAGTCGATCATCGAAGATCCGAATCTCAGTCTCGCTGCCACGCAGAGAATAGTCGCGATGCGCTATCGCATTGACAATAGATTCCTGCCAAGCAAATCTTGGATATTCAGGCCGTTCCTCGAAAAACAAATCGCGAAGCTTACGGGAGACACCGATCTGGGTTTGAACGAGCTGGAATATTTGTTCGATGAGCAGCGGCAACGGAGCCTCTTTAGTTATGTCTATTCTTTCATTATTGCGGGCGCCGGTGAGCGCTACGGTTCCGTCAAAACGCCGCAAATTAACCCCACAACGCTCGTGGAAGCGCGTCATCGGCGGCCGACCAAAGAGTAAGCACGCCGCCATGGTGAGCATTATGCCGCTCCCATTCCTGGCAGCAAGGTCATACTCTATCAAAACGTCTTCATCCCTTTGCGACGGAGGTGCTCCTATGCTCGACCGGAATCGCTGAAGGAGTGACAAGTCAAGATCGTTGATTGTGAACTGAGTGAGTGAACGTTCCACCAATGTGCCAGCTTTTGCTCGCTTGAGCTCACGCACCATTTCGACGGGGAACCAGACAGTCGACTCGTTATTGCGATAAGGAGTCCGCCCATCTGTCAGTGTGAAGATGTCCGCCTGAGGGTCAACTTCGAAAACAATAATATCGCCATTCACATGATGGACAGCCTCTTCTTGAAAAGGCACAGATCGTTTCCACGAATCTCGAACCATCTTCTGGACAACCTGCAGCTCACCGAGGCTGAATGCACATCCTGTGACCGTTCCATCGTTTTCCACGCCCAGCAAGAGTGTTCCCCCATCCGCATTGGCGAACTCTGCAAGGCAGATTGCCACATCCTTTGCGACCAATTTCAAGGGCCGTTTTTTCACTCCACCCCTACGGGATCGATCATAGCAGCTCTTGAATTCTACAAATTGGCCTTCGCCAGATGCAAGCAATATGTCCAATGCAGTCTTCAATTTTTCATTTTGCTATCTGAATTTTCCATTAACTACCTCATCTCCTCGAGGCTCTCTTTGATCTCCTTAAGCTCTGGCTTGCTCAGACCCCATAGCTCGGCCGCAAGTTCGTCGATCTGTTGTTCGAGGTCAGTCACGCTGATCCCGGCGGCGACTTTCTTGTGGCATTGCCTTGAGAGATGGGCTAACTCTTTATGGGTGTCATGATTTGGGTTGAACTTCGGAATTTTGATATTCCTTAGGATGTGCGGAGATGGGTGAAGAACAACGTAGCCAACGACGATAAACTGAGCTGGACTCGAATTAAGCATTGCACAAACGTAGTGTGCTTCCTTCTCGTCTTCGAGCGAGATTGCCACGACTGTATGATCAGGCACGACGACTTTCTTACCGACCTGATCGCTCTCGTGCGAAGCCACAACAGCAGCCTCCACATCGTGGCCGACTTCGCTCCACACCACCTTGTACGGGGCGAAGGTGTAGAGGCCAATATTATATATTCCATAGAATGGGACACCTTGCGGTTCAAGATATTTCTTGTAGAGTGCTCGATCTCTCAAAGGCTTTTCAAAGTATTCCAGGAACTTGAGTGTCTTGGGAAACTTGCTCTCGATGATCTTTGTGTCAATTGCTTTTGCAGGATCGTTTAGATCGTGAGGTATGAGAATTCGGATTGATGGATTAGCATTCCAGCGCTGAATGTCTCTACCGCGTAGGAGCGGAAAGACCAAGTCGGTCTCGACTTCCGCCCTGTGCAGAGCGATCACTTTTTTGCCAATTTCATTCAAGTTCTCAATAGTGCATAGATTTGTACTAGATTGTTTCACTTCGACCCACAGGACACCATTGGCACCGCCAGTGTTCGTTCCTTCACGAGCTTGGTATGCCGCTTCGCCAACCACGTTCTTCAATGCCTTGAGTGCCTTGGGTCGGGCCGAGATCCAGCTTCCTTGCTCAGAGCCGTCAATGCTCTGTGCTTTCAGTCGCTTCACAACCGTCTTCTGAACAACTTCTTCCCAATCAAGATCGATTGCTATCGAACCTTTCTCCTTCTTCCTCCAGATGACGTACTCAACAGGGTAACTCGTTCGCTCACCTTTCTGGCAGAAGAAAACGGCAGTGCGGTTAGTCGCAGAATCGAACGGCTGCAACTCAGACATATCGTCGACCTGCCGGACCCTGAAAGGCGTCCCCTTCTTACCGAGTCGGAATCTACGGAAACCTTCGCCACCTCCGACAGTCTTGAACAACGTCTGAGTGATGACAATGCAAAGCCTGCCTCTGTCTCTCAGGTACTTATCGATGGAGACGTAGGTCATCAAAACTGAGATATCATCCTTTGCGCTGCCAAGTCGAGCACGCAAACCGGTGTGCTCAAACAAATCGTATCTCTGCCAAGTGTCGACTGTCTTGTCTCGGTACTCTTGCGGTAATGATTCCCAATTCACCCACGGTGGATTACCAATAACGAAGTCAAAGCTCCCAACGAAATACGGTGCAAAGGCATTCTTGATTATCCTGCTCCATATGCCATTAATGCCATTTCGCTCAAGATCACACAGGCGCTCGTATGTGTCGACCAGATACAGACTCGATTCTCGCATCTCGGCTTCGTTCAGATCCAACTCCTTTCGGACTTTGTCCTGGAATTCATCTGATGGCAACTTCTTCTTGACTGCCCCCTCCAGGAGATCAGCGAGCTGCTGGATTCTCTGTTTCGTCACGATCGAGTGAGAGAACAGGAAATCTCCTACTGCGGTCTTCACCTCGTACGGTTCCTTCTTGGGAAAAAGAGTCATCTCACCAGCGACTCGGGCCTGAGGCGGGTTGATGCTGTCGCAGAGATAAATCGGGATGGTTACCTCCCCCCTCTTGTACCTCAGGAGATCGGCAATAGCGAGCAGGTAGTTGGTGCGTGCCGAAATCACAGCAAGAGGGTTCAAATCAAAGCCAACAATGTTCTTTGTGACTTCTGTGAGTGTTTTAGCAGGCTCGAGGTTCCTGAGACGTCCATGTTCCTTCGCTCGCTTGATCGCGAGAATGAGAAACGTACCTGAGCCACAACCGGGATCGAGCACACGTTTTTCCAACAATCCTTTCTCTTTTGCTCCGTAACCAACCTGGTTTAGGCATCGCTCCGCAAGCCAATCCGGAGTGTAGTACTCGCCGAGGTCGTGACGAATCTGCTTTGGCACTAGGAACTGATAGACCTTTTTCAGAATATCGCGGGTTTCATCAGGCAGTAACTCAAGTGTTTTGGGATCGTACGCGTTAAGCCGCTTGATAACTTCTCTGACAGCCTCCTCAATCGAGTTGTTCCAGTCATTGAGATACCACGAGAGGAGATCCCCCTCAAGAAAATTCCGAATGCCGAGTTGACGAAAAACGCCGCCATCTTCGACCTGCTTCAGATGATCTTTCAGCGTCGCGGAGTCGTGTCGTTCCCACTCTGCAAGTGGCAACTCCACCATCGTGCCCAACGTATAGTGGCCAACTACTTGATAAGCCAAGAGCTTCATGAACAACGCGTAGTACGTGTCCAATGCGAAGAAGAAGGGAAGAGGCTTGAAGTCCTTCTGCTCGTCCTTCCTGAATCCATATGTTCTGAATAGGGTCTCCGGGTCAATCTTCTTGTTCTCCACGGCTCCGTGAACCTCGGCAAATTGCAGCGTCCACTGGTCGAAGAATACCGTGACCTTCTGGTTCACATTCTCCTTCAACGCGAAATAGAACGCTTTGATCGCCTTGATGGCAACACTTACCGGACTATCTCCGACCGAGAAATCTCGGATAAGGTATTCAGGAATGAGAGGATGGCCACCGACTAGCCTGGTGAGATTCTGAAAGAAGAACTCAATGCTTTCGGGAGTGACCGGGATCGGGTCCTGCTCGACCCAGCGACGAACTTTGCGGACGAAGAGAAAATAGTAGCCATCGAATGCGACGCCAACCAAGCGCTCCTTCTTCCATCCCTCTTTCTCGGCCAAGTCTTCGATGTATCCGCGAACCTTCGCAATTACAACACGGTTTTTGGCGTTATCCGGCTTGATGACACCTGGTTTCTTGTACTCTAGGATCAGTCGGTTGTACACCGAGTCGGGAGTGCCATTCGCAAGTACTAGTTCGTCCCGCTGTTCTAGATTGAGATCCAGTTGTCTTGATTTCAAGTAGCCGGCGAAGAGCGGTGCAACGAGTTCACGAAGTTTCGCTTCGGGCTCATGGGGAGTGCCAGTAGCAATGCGGGTGGCCTGTTTGATCTTGTCCGAGATCTCAGGGTAGGAAATTGGCATCTCGACGTGTTAGCATTTGACTTATCAGAATTTCAGCAACTCAGCGGCAGGAGCTCTCCAACTTCAATGTACTCATCTGGTTCGATCCTTGCCAGCAAATCTCAGTTCGGACTATCGCAGGAACGCCTCATACAAGCCACCGTCGACCGTGAAAACCTGCCCCGTCGTCTTGCTCAACCGATTGCTCAACAGCAGGAACACAGCCTCCGCCTGGTCGGCTGGCACAATCGGCTGCTTGAGCAGCGTTCGCTCTGCATAGAATTGCGCTAGCCGAGAGCGAAGGGTGTCGTCCGATTCGCTTTCGGAATACGGAAGCTTGTATTTCGCCAGCGAGGCAATCACACGATCGCGCGGAAACATCGAGCTCCCTTGCACAACAGTCGCCGGTGCGACAGCGTTCACGCGCACGAGCGGGGCAAGTTCCATCGCCAGCTCCCTGACGAGATGGTTCGCGGCAGCTTTGCTCGTGTCGTAAGCAAGACTCCCCTTCTTTACGACGACGGCGTTCACGCTTGTCGTCACCACCAGGCTTCCTCTCAGTGCCTGCTCTTTCCATATCTTACTCGCCTCATCGGCAACAAGGTACGCTCCTGTGACATTGACAGCGAAGGTCTGCGCCCATTTGTTGTCTGGAATATGTCCGGATGTGTCCGGTGGAACAAATACGCCAGCGGTAATGACAAGACTGTCGATCCCACCGTAGGCAAGCACGACGTCATCGAGCATCGCGCGGATCTTCGACCGGTCGGTGGTGTCGACCGTCAGGCCAATGGCAGGGCCGCAGTTGGAGATGCCTGTTCCTGCGACACCGATGCCGACACCGTGCTTGTCCGTGATCTCCTTTGCAGTCGCACTTGCCCGACCGCCGTCAAGATCTGCGCAAACGACGTGGGCACCCTCCTTCACAATACGGAGAGAGATCTCCTTGCCGATGCCGCTGCCCGCACCAACCACGGCGATAATCTGGCGAGCTAGTTCTTTCTCCGGAGCCATTCTTCGGAGCTTCGCCTCTTCGAGGAGCCAGTACTCGATATCGAATGCCTCTTGCTGGGGAAGAGGGATGTACTCGTCCATCGCTTCCGCTCCCCGCATGACCTCAATCGCAGCATTGTAGAACTCGGCGGTCACCCGGGATTCACTCTTGTCCTTCCCCCATGCGATCACGCCGAGGCCGGGGATCAAAATGACCGTTGGATTCGGATCGCGCATCGCCGGGGAGTCAGGGTGCTTGCAGCGGTTGTAGTAATCAGTGTAGTCTTGCCGATATTTCTCGAGACCGGCCGCGAGCTTCCTTCTGAGCTGGTCAAGACTTTCGCCCTGCGGATTCCAGTCGACGTACAACGGCTTGATTTTCGTGCGCAGGAAGTGATCCGGGCACGATGTTCCCAGCTCAGCCAGGCGCGGCGCATCGACACTGTTGACAAAGCGAAGCATCGTGTCGTCATCCTGCACCGTCCCGACAAACCGTCGCTGCCGGCTCACCTGCCCGCGCAGCCAGGGGAGAATGGCAACGAACGCCTCTCGCCGCTTGGCCGGCTCAAGAGCCCGGAATTTCGGCCCACCGAAGGTCTTTTTTCCTTTGTCGCGCTTCGCAATGTACTCAGCTGCTCTCTCGATGAGCCCGAGCGTTACATCGTAGCACTCACGATCTTCGTTTGCCCAGTTGATGACCCCGTGCTGACCAAGGAGTGCTCCCTTCGCCCGCGGATGCTGCTTGCAGAGCTCCTGCAGTTTCAACCCGAGATCAAATCCCGGGCGCTGCCACGGTAGCCAGACCACGTCGTCACCGAAGATCTCCTTCGTCAACCTTTCGCCGTTCTTGGCCGCCGCGATCGCGATGACCGAATTCGGATGCATGTGGTCGACATGCTTGTACGGTATGAAGGAGTGGAGCGGCGTATCAATGGATGGTGCACGGGGATTCAGGTTGAACGTGCAGTGCGAATACATCCCGACCATCGCATCCTCGACTTCCGTCTTCGGTCCGCGTTTCTCCGATCTGAGATACGCTTGCTGCAACGAGAGCAGCTTCTGCTGGTAAAGCGAAGAAAAGTTCTCCCTTGTGGATGTGCGGAGATCTCCTCCCGACCCTTTGACCCACAGAACTTCAGTCACCTCGCCGGTCAGCGGATCCTTCTCCCCGATCTTTGATGAAGTATTTCCCCCTCCTGTGTTTGTGATGCGCTGATCGGATCCTAGCAGGTTTGAGCGATAGACCAGCTTACCGACCGGATCAAGCTTGGCGGCAACCGCGTCGTCATATAAATAGTTGGCATATCGGTAGGATTTCCTTTGACTCATTCTGATTACTCCTGTTTTTGTCAGAGATTCATTAGACGCCGCCGCACTTCCTCATCTTGTCGTCCGGCGATTCGCTTCACTTGTTCCGGAGGCAAGAGCGTTGGTCCACCGAGTGCAGCTGCGCCGACCCAGACTTGCGCCGCCTTCTCGGCCATGAGCATTGCCGCGAGTACGGCCTCCGGAGTTCGACCGAGGGAGATGAGACCGTGGTTCTTCAGCAGAATAACCCGCGGAACGGAATGATTCTTCCTGATGAACGCTTTCACCACCTTGCGGATCTCCCGAGCCAGCATCAATCCCGGAGCAGCGTATGGAACAAGGGCCAACCTGGGGCCGTAGCAGACGATCTCCTCGGGAAACACGCGGCGTGCCGCGAAGTCCTTCCCTCGCGGCGAGCAGAGTACTTGATTCACAGCGACAGCATGGGTATGCCCGACAAATTCGACAGCCGGCAGACTCAAGAGATACGCGTGAAACAGCGTCTCGACCGAGGGTTTCTTGCTTTCCCTGTCGATCCTGCTCGCCAGCAACGTGCTTTCGATTTCGGCATCCGTTACCGACTCCTTGTCAAGAAGCTTCAAGACGCTTTTGAACCGGCACGCGACGAGATCCTCCTCCCTCAGCGTGCGAAGGCTGCACCCGCTGGCTTTCACGAGGAACTGCTCGGAATCTATGCGAGCGGAGGTGTTGCCCTCACCCAAGATCGCCCACCCCCTGTCCTCGCGCCCGAGTTCATGAGACAGGTCGAGGAGACTCGCCAGCCGTTGAGCTGTATCATTCATTCAAGAAGTTTCCGTTGTAGATGCCATTGCGGCATTATCTTGCGGCAACCCCACTTATCCGCCGATCGTTCTCGTCTATCGCGTGGAAATCACTCAGTACCAAACGGCTGATCAAGCGCCGTCCCTTCCATCCCGCCGAGGGAACAGCCCCAATCCTCATTCGCAACAAAGCGGCCCTTAATGCGGAAGTGGAATTCATCGCGGGGACGTTGCGGGCGTGCTCGTAACCTGAATGAACGCGGCGGTTGCCACTCTTTTCATGTCCGCAGGTGAGCTTTGAGCAGTTGTACCATTCCCGACACGTCCGCAATGGCTCGCCGGATGTCGTCAACCCTCAAGCTCAATTTGACCAGAAAGGGATACCGCTCCAGGAAGTAGAGCGATTCTCTAGACGGCATATAGGACGTGCCCTTTCTCGAGAATCTCGGAAATGAACTGATCGCCACGAGCAAGACGCTCGGCGACCTCCTGAGGGGTCAGTTCGAGCGGTTCAATTGCCACCTTGCGAGTCGGATCGGAGAGGATTTGTCGGATCGACACCCAACGATCGATGAACCGCTCAGGAGTGTCTTTGATGATGAGAAGATCAATGTCACTGTCTACTCCCGGGTAGCCATAGAGAATTACTTTGAGTGGAGTATAGCTTGCCCGCAGCTTTTGGACGACCTGTTGAGTGATCTTCTGGAGCTCTGGTGAAATCATGGGATTATCACCTTCTGTCGGGAATATACGAAAATAATCCTAGCCCATGTAGTCCTGCGACGCGCCTGAGCCCACTCTACTGCTCTGCGAACGGCTGCTCGAGGGACACCGCCTCCATACCGCCGAGAAAACGCCCTCCATCCTCTGTGACGACAAAGCAATCTTCGATGCGGACTCCGAACTCCCCGTAAATATAGATCCCCGGCTCATCGCTGAAGGTCATCCCCTCTTGTAGCTTGAGCGTGTTTCCCTTGACGAGATAGGGATACTCGTGGCCGTCCATTCCGATACCATGTCCGAGCCGGTGGGCAAAGTATTTGTATCCGGGCCCGAACCCTGCATCTTCAATGACCTTTCGTGCCACACGATCGATTTCCTCACACGCAGCGCCAGGACGGACAGCTTTTAGAGCCTCAACTTGCGATCTTCTGACGATCTCCCAAACCTTCTTCTGTTTGTCGCTCGCATTTCCGAAGACCACCGTTCGTGTGACATCTGAGCGATATCCTTCTACACTGCACCCACCATCGACGACAATGGCGTCTCCGTCCTTTAACGTTCGAGGGACACGCGAGCCGTGAGGAAACGCTGAGCTGAGTCCCATCTGAGGACTGCCACCGCCGGTGACACCCATCTGTTGATGGGCTGCACTGATAGCGGAGGAGAGCTCTCGCGCAGTCATACCCTCGCGTAGCCGTTTGAAACCCTCTTTGTATGCCAGCTTCGTGATCTTGTTCGCGAGATCCATGAAGGCGATCTCTTTCTCGGTCTTCACTGCCCGGCAGCCTTCTGTTACTACCCCACCGTTGACCAGCTCCAGCTCCGGCGCGTCCTTTCGCAATCCGAAGACAACGAAACCGCGCGTATTGGGCGCAATTCCCAACCTTCCGTTTGCGGCCCCGAGATCCCTCATGACACCCGCGATGAGCTTGAACGGGTTTTCATGCTCCTCCCAGGTCCTCAGCTCCTCATCTCTAGGGATCATTTCCCTTGCTGCCTCGGCTTCGAACGCCGGCCACACCCATACGGGCTTTCCTTTCCGGTTCAGAATTACGCCAAACGTTCGCTCGCTGATGAACCAGTTGGCCTTGGTGAAATACTGCATGTCTGTACCGCCGGAGATGAACACGCCGTCAAGCTTGTGTTCAGCCATCAGTCTCCGCGCGTGCTCGTGCCGCGCCGCGTAATCCTCCGGTTCCAGGGGCTTGACCCCGGAAACCATATTGCTGAGTTTGGATTCTTGGAGATCCTGTTGGCTCGCAAAGAGGCTATTCACGAATCCGACGGACGAGATGGAGAGACCGCCGATCTTCAGGAAACCGCGGCGAGAAACCATGCTATTGCTCCTTGTCGTGAAAAAGTAGTGTGAAGGATGAGAACAGTCGAATCGTCATGCCTATACGTCCCTGTGAATCAAGATCCATCGCCTTCGCGCAGAGACCTTTCTGCCTTCTCCGAGCTTCTCTCGTGCTCAGATGACTACCATAAGGCCCTGAGCAGAATCATCTCAGGGCGACATCGGCTCAACTCTATCGTTCAAGGGAAAATCTCTCCTTGAGCCGGATATCTCGTGATGAGCTGCCGACGAGCATCTCAAAAGCCCCCGGCTCTGCAATCCATTTCTTCTGGGCTGGATCGTAAAACGACAGCGCAGATTCATCAAGCACTACCTTGACGCTCTTCGTCTCCCCGGGCTTCAACCAGACCTTCTCGAAGCCTTTCAGCTCCTTCGGCGGCCTTGGCAGACTCGACTCGACGTCTCGAATGTAAAACTGGACCACCTCGCTCCCTGCTCGTCTTCCCGTGTTCGTCACATCCACCAGAACTGTCAGCTTTTGACCTTGCTTTAGTTGAACTGGAGAGAGCTTGAGATTCTTGTAAGCGAAGGTGGTATACGAGAGCCCGTATCCGAACGGATAGAGCGGCTCAATATCGTACTTGTCAAAATGTCGATAGCCAAGGAAAACGCCTTCGCTGTAGGTTACACTCTTATCGTTATCGTCGTCATAGTATGACGAAAAGGTCGCGTTGTCTTCCCAACGCTTCTCAAATGTGGCTGGCAATCTGCCGGAAGGATTCACATCCCCGAACAGGATCTCTCCGATTGCCGTTCCACCTTCTTGTCCGGGATACCAGGTGTGTAACAACGCTGCCACGTCGTCGACCCACTCCGAGACCGCGGCGTTCCCGCCTGCGGTGAGCACAACGATGGTCTTCTTGTTGATGTTTGCGATCTCGCGGATGAAATCGACCTGTTCTTTCGCCAATCCAAAACTCCGGTCAAATCCCTCACCCTCGGTCTCCGCCCGGAATCCTGCGCATACGACTGCGACGTCGGCGTTTGACGCCAACCGGATCGCTTCGGAATCCTTCACATCGACATGCTTTCTCCAGCCGAAGGCTACCTCCGCATCGCCCCCGTGCTCGTAGTACTCAAGCTTCACGGGTACCTCCGCACCCGCCTTGAGCGGGAGCTGCGCAGTCTTTGCCGTGGCCGCCTGATCTCTCCAATTGTCGATGATGAGCTGTTCATTCACGTGGAGGCGATATCCATCATCACCCTTCACGATGAATTCATATTGACCATCCGAATCGACCCGTATCGTTCCTGTCCATCGAACGGAGAAATCGTCGGCAGGAAGTGCAGCAGTCGGGCCCGACTCCCCCCAGGTGAAGTTGATGCGCCGATCAATTCTCGTCATTGCCGGCGTTCCTGAGAGTTCTTTGTTCGAGAAATACTCTCCCTTCAGACCTCGAACAGGCGAGCCGGAGGCTGACAGAGCCATGAACTCCGACGTACGGAATACCTCAGCGAAATCCCCCTGCACGCCCGGCGCGTAGAAGACCTTCATGTCGTTGCCTGCAGCGACGATGATTCCCTCGAGCGCACTCACGGAACGGTAGGGTTGTACGCGGGAGCTACCACCTCCCCCGGTCGCCGCCGGGTGTGCATTTGGCCCAACGACGGCTATTGTTCGGATTTTTTTTCGGTCAAGCGGCAACATATTGGCTTCATTCTTGAGCAACACGATCCCTTCACGTGCCGCTTCGAGGGCGACGAGCCTCGAGTCTGGATTGTAGAGAGGAAGTGAAGTATCAGTCTGCGAACGATCGAAAAAACCGAACCGGAACATCACCCTGAGCATGCGGCGCACCTTGTCGTCGATGGTAGCAACACTGACCTTAGCTGCCTGAATCGCTGGAAGCAACGTGTCACGATTCAGATAGCGGCCGGATGGCATTTCAAGATCCAGGCCGGCATTGGCAGCTGCCACCGCATCATACGTCGAGACCCAGTCGGACATCGCCAGCCCATCGAATTTCCAATCGCCTTTCAGGACATCTTTGATCAAATGGTTGTGTTGTGAAGCGTGGACGCCGTTGATGAGATTGTACGACGTCATCAGCGCTCCGATGTGCGCCTCCTCCACCGCAGCCCTGAACGTGGGCAGGTAGATCTCGCGGAGCGTTCGTTCATCGACATCCGAGCTGACGTTGTGCCGGTCATACTCCTGGTTGTTTGCGGCATAGTGCTTCACAGTCGCAACAACGCCCTGGTTCTGCACCCCGTTCACATACGCGACGACCATTCTGCTTGCCAGGTACGGATCTTCACCGAGGTACTCGAAGTTGCGCCCGCACATCGGCGCTCGATAGATGTTCACACCGGGCGACAGCATAATGTGCACCCCCTTGGAGCGCGCTTCCTTCCCCACCATCTCGCCGAACCGTTTTGTGAGATCTTTGTTCCAGGTCGCAGCGAAGGCGATCCCTGCCGGGAATGCTGTTGCCGGTCCGTAGTTCCTGACACCCAACGGACCGTCGGCCATCTTGATCTTCGGAATGCCGAGCCTCTCGCTCGGCCGAATGTAGAAGCCTTCAACCCCGCCTATCATATCGATTTTTTCTTCGAGGGTCATGCGAGCGAGGAGATCCTCAACCCGGGATTCCACCGGGACCTTTGGATCTTTGTAGCGGGGGATTTCTTGAGCAGGGAGGCTTTCGGGTAAGAGAAATCCCATCATCAGGAGAATCAGGGCATGTTTCTTCATGGCATGGGCTCCACAAGACTTAGGGAACATTAGGACAATAAGCAAATTCGATGCGACAGCCGGACAGCCCATTTCTCAGAATACAGTCACACCATGTCTACCGTCTTGCCAGACAGCCTGCTCTCCTCGGCCTTGAACGCCATCAGATGGCTTTCCATCGATTCCTGAATCGCGGTGGCCATGAGCTTGTAATCCTTCCG
>VGWB01000073.1 GCA_016873755.1 Ignavibacteria bacterium
CTGATACTCGGACTGCGGTACGATCATTTCATCTACTCGGCAATCGATACGTTCTGGTCGGACCGGTATCTTACCGTTGTGGAGCGGTACTCATATGGTCTGGAGTTGCTCGTGGAGCAGAAACGGGTGGAGGATTACTTTGGGACGCTGAGCGTTTCGCTCTCTCGGTCGCGGGAAAAGGACCCGAGAAAGCCTCAGCGCGTGGATTTCTATGTCTACATCGCCCTGATGAACGTGCTCAATACCAAGAACGTCTTCTTCGAGAACTACAGAAGTGACAGGACGAAAGAGACGGTTTATCAGTTCTCATTTTTCCCTGTTGGTGGAGTGGAAGTGGAATTCTAAAACTCGAACTCATCCTATCGAGGAGCACCTATGTCGACTCGACTTGACGAATTCCGAGCCTATCGGAATCGAATGAACGAACGGATCCTTCAGACAGATCATCTCGGTATCAAGAGGTTCTTCAACCTTGATACCGCCGCGTATCGGGATGGCGCACTGGACGCGAAAACCAAGGAGCTCCTGGGGCTCGTGGCGTCAGCTGTCTTGCGCTGCAATGATTGCATCGACTATCACCTGATGCAGTGCGTCGATGCCGGGTGGAAGGACGAGGAGCTACATGACGCCCTGAACGTTGCGCTCGTTGTCGGTGGCAGCATCGTGATCCCTCATCTGCGTCACGCCGTAGAGACGATCGATATGCTACGTAATGAGGGAGCGAAAAGCGTGACCTGATGGGGAATTGGATGTCGAACTCCGAACAAGGAATTTTGCATGATGAAGTGAATCGGAAGAAGCTTCGATATTCGACACTCCTTGTTCGATACCTATGACTGACGTTTCGCAGAGACAGCTCTCGAACGCAATTTGTAATCTGTTGTCTGAAGAACACACCCCGACGTGCCAGATACAAAGGCCAGCGACGTGAACGAACAGCCATCTCGAGGCAGGAAGGTACTGGGATGGGTGGCAGCAGGCATCTCAACGCTGCTGGCCGGTCTCTGGGCTTTCTGGGGAGCTATCGAGAACTTCCACGAAGGATGGTATTCCACGTCGTTTCTCGAGAACCTCTTCATTATGATCATCCAGTACGCGGCGCCGATGCTGGTGTTCCTGATACTGACGTCGATTGCGCTCCGTTTTCCTCTGATCGGTGGTATCCTACATATTGCGCTGGGCGTGGGGATTGCGATGTTTTTCCGGAGGGGTGCGGGAGTGTTCATGATCGGAGTTCCTCTTGCCCTCCTTGGGCTTACCTACGTATTCGGACGCCCGAGACCGCTGAAGCGAGCTTATCAAATCGCTCTTGGTATTCCCTTGCTGATCTACGTCGGTTCGGCCATCGAGCCCGCGATTCGAGTCGCCGGGAGACACGACGACGGAATCCGTACAGCCAGGCTCGTGGAAGGGAACGGCGTGCGATTGATCTGGGCCCCCGAGGGGCCGGGCTGGCCCAGTAAGGGTACACGGCTGGAGGAGGCAATGCACATCTGTGCATACCTTGAGGAGGATGGCAAATCATTGTCTGATACGGTGCAGAACATCTGGAGGCTTCCAACCATCGATGAAGCTGTCCGTTCGCTGACCCGGCACGGAACAAACTGCGGTGGGGTATGGGATGCCGACAGGCAGTCAGCAACCTACGAGACAATGCCGGACAAAGAGTCGCCCTTATGGGACATCCATTCGCCGATCATCTACTGGTGGACGGCGACCGAGAAGGACAGTGCGACGGTGTACAGGATTGTGTACAACGGTGGCGTGCACGAAATGCCGAAGAGTCTGGGAATGGGGAGCATGGCATTCCGGGCGGTGAAGCCTGCGTCGGATTGAGACGCGGCGCCACTGGTAGCCAGAGTGGTCAGAAGTCAGTGAAGAGACGCAAGGGGTGAGTTCTCACGATGGTTCAGAGGACTCACCCCTTCTCGCCAAGTTTGGGGATTCGTTCACGCAGCCAGCGCTTCGACGGTCGCTTCGGTCAGTTCGGCGGGAGTGAACGGTTTCGGGATGAAGTTAAAGGCCCCGAGCTTCGTCGCCTCGATGGCGGAGTCGATCGAGCCGTGTCCGGTGACGATAATGACCGGGAGATTCGGCCACTGCGTTTTGATTGACCGAAGGACCTCCATCCCGCTGCGCTTCGGCATGCGGAGGTCCAGCAGGATCAGATCGTACTTGTGGAGCTTCATCTTCTGCAATGCGGCATCAACGTCAAATGCTTCTTCTACTGCACAACTCTGCTTTGACAGAATTCGTCGGATGCTGTGGCAAACGATCGGCTCATCATCTACCACAAGAACTGAGTACTTCGCCGTTGCATCTCGCCCATACATAGCTGCAAGCGGGATATCAGATCGGGTCAGGCAGTTAATGTAGTCCGCGCCGGTGACATGTTCCACTTCGGCAGCGTTGAACGGGAGATCGACGTCGATGATGTTGGAAGAGACGCGTTTCACGCGCGTAACAGTCTTGGCACGAGCTTTTTCCTTCTTCAAGATGGGACACTCACCCACGCACTCTCGCCCCTCGAGCACCACCTTTCGGCAATCCCTCTGACCGGTATGGCAATATGCCTTGTCAGCAACCTTCTTGGGCAGCGGTACGTCGGTGTGGGTGAGCGCTTCGACGTACTCCGGGGAGGTGTACCGCGCGACTTCCTTCGCACTGAACGGCATGTCGACATCGATGAGATCATCAGCCGGTTCCGCCTCTGGCGTTGGAGCGATCGGTTGCACTTTTCGCACTCCCCGCTTGACTCTGTTGGCCAGTGTCTTCTGGGTGACCTCCGTGAGCTCGTCAGGGGTAAATGGCTTCGGGAGGTACGCTGATGCGCCGAGCTTCGTTGCCTTCACCGCCGATTCGATGGAGGCATACCCGGTGATCATGACAACCTCCAGCTCCGGGTAATGGTCCTTGACGATCTGCAGCAACTCCATCCCGCTCGTGCCCGGAATCATCATGTCGGTTATGACCAGATCGAACGTCATCTCATTGATGAGCTTCACCGCGTCGCCAACCGTAAATGCCTGGGCGACATCGTATCCCTTTCGTGACAGCACTTTCTTGATGCTGTGACAGACGTTTTCTTCATCATCTACGACGAGTATTTTTTCGGTAATCATAGCCGTGTCCTTGGTCAGTGGTTGGAGCGTTGAGTCTGGGTTTCTGAAGGTCATGCTGCAACCAACGTGCCAGTGCCTCGGGGTCAACTGCGGAGAGCGCCTAAGTCCCTAATACGATTTGGCTTACGAGACTGCTAGGGCTTTTCGCTGCGGAGGATCGAACGGACGGAGGGAAGGGGCGTAACAGAGACAAAACGCCAAACCCCCTGAATTTCCGGGGGATTGAGCCCGTGGGCGGCGCACAAAAGGAATATGCGGGTGCACAATGTACTATGCAGGCGAATCGGGTCTCGTGATACGGTACTTCCTCATCAATGCCTGAAAATTTGAGCGCTGCATGTTCACTTCACGAGCGGCCTTCGAGACGTTCCAATTGTTCCGGATAAGCGCTTCCTCAATGAACAGCTTCTCAATCTCCTGAACCGACGATTCGCGTATCTTCTTCTTGAGGTTCTTGAGTTCTACGCTGTCCTTCGGGATCATGGATCGAAGCGCGGAATCCGTCTTGTACAGGGCGGCAGAGATGTGAATCGGTTCGATCTCATTCCCCTCGATGAGGATGGTCAACCGCTCAATGGCGTGCTCGAGCTCGCGTACGTTTCCCGGCCAGTGATAGTTCATCAGGAGCTCCATTGCTTCTGGCTGAACGCGCGGTGTCTCGCGCTCGATGGCAACGCAATACTTGCGGAGGAAGTGCTGGACGAGCTCTGGAATATCCTCCCGGCGTTCCCTTAGCGATGGGAGCCGGATCGGAAATACATTGAGGCGGTAGTAGAGGTCCTCTCGGAACTTCCCTGCACCCACAAGCTGCTTGAGGTTTTGATTCGTTGCAAACACCAGGCGAACATCGACCTTCTTCACCGTCGTGCTGCCAACGGGGAGAAATTCCTTCTCCTGCAGGACCCTCAGAAGGCGTGTCTGAGTTTCCACCGGGAGATTGCCGATTTCGTCCAGGAAAATCGTCCCGTGGTTGGCGACCTCGAAGACTCCAGGCCTGTCCGCCGTTGCGCCCGTGAAGGATCCCTTGGCATGCCCGAACAGCTCACTCTCCAGCAACGTGCTCGAAAGAGTCGATATGTCGATGGCAAAGAAGGTGCTGTTCTTCCGTTTGCTCTGTTGATGGATCGCTTTCGCGGTGAGGTCTTTTCCCGTCCCACTCTCGCCGATGATCAGTACGGTGCTATCTGTTGGCCCGACTTTCTGAACGAGCCTGTACACCTCCCTCATCGCGGGGCTCTTTCCGACCAGCCCCTCGAATCCCCCCTCCTCGGAGTATTCGTAATCCGGCTCGGCCATGATCAGAAGCTTTCGTTTCTCGAGTGCACGGTCGAGTACTGCGAGAAGCTCGGCAGGGGTGAAGGGTTTCGGCAGATAGTCGAATGCACCGGATCGCATGGTCTCGACTGCTGAAGCGATGGTGGCATATCCGGTGATGATGACGACGACCGTTGTAGGGTACTGCTCGCGGACGGCTTGCAGCACTTCGAGACCACCCATATCCATCATCTTCAGATCGGTAAAGACAACGTCAAAAGTCTTACCTGCCAGGATAGTGAGCGCCTCGCGGCCGGAGGTGACAGATGCTGTGGAGTGACCCGCGCGCCGGAAGATCTTCTCGCAGCTTTTGCAGATCACGAGCTCGTCGTCGACGATGAGGATATGAGCCTTTGTCTCGTTCATGCCGTTCCTTCCTCGGCGACGATGGGGAGCTGAATCGTGAAGGTCGAGCCCTTGCCGACCGTGCTCTCGACGGAGATCGTCCCCCCATGCTGCTCGATAATGCCGTAACTGATCGAGAGCCCTAATCCTGTCCCGTGCTCTTTCGTGGTGTAGAAGGGATCAAAGATCCTCTCGCGGTGAGGCTCAGGAATCCCGGGACCAGTGTCCGAAAAGGTCACGGTGATGCTCCGCCCATCCCTCGAGGGTTGAGAGGCGATTTCCAGCTTTCCGCCTTTCGCCATCGCTTCGGCAGCGTTGAGAATGATATTGACAAACACCTGCTGGATCTGGTCCGGATCGATCAGGAGCTCAGGGAGCTGGTCTGCGAGCCGTTTCTCGATCGAAATACTACGAAAAGAGGCCTGATTTCTCACGAGGAGAACAATGTTGTCAATCAGTGCGTTGATGTTGGCAAGGCGCTTCTGAGGCTTGGTCTGCCGGGCAAAATCAAGCAGTCGCTTCACGATCTCTCGGCAACGGATCGTCTCCTTGACCATCACCTCGACATCTTCTCGGCGAGGGTCGTCTTTGTCGACGTCCTCCAGCAAAAGACTGCTGTTGGTGAGGATGCCCGTTAGTGGATTGTTGATTTCATGAGCCACGCCCGCGGCAAGCTTTCCCAACGACGCCAGCTTCTCCGAGCGGAACAGCTGGGCATTGATTTTTTTCATCTCTTCAGCACGTTCTTCGACTTTCCTTTCGAGCGTGTTTGCCCATTCTTCGAGCTCACGTTTCTCGGTCTCGATCTGCTTGGCCATCGTGTTAAGGGAGCGCGCCAGGTGCTCGATCTCGATTGGTCCTTTCGCCTTGAACTCGTGATTATAGTTGCCTTCGGTGATCTTGCGCGAGATATCTTCTAGTTTTTGCAGGGGGTTCGCGATGCGCTTGGCGAGGTGAATGGAGAAGAAAATGATGAGCAATATGCCAAGGGCGGCAATCCCGAGAAACGTCATCAAAGTCTGCTGAAGTACGTCATCGAACGGCTGCTTCAACACGCCGACGTACAGGATGCCAATGATGTCGTTCTCAGGGTTTTTGATTGGCTCATACGCGGCAATATAGGTTGCATTCACCACGAACGCCTCGCCGACCCACCGGCGTCCATCCCGGAGAACTGCGTCCTTCACCTCTTGTGAAACGAGTGTACCGATTGCCCTGCTCCCATCCTGGTTCTTCACGTTCGTGGATATGCGAAGATCGCCCTGAAAGATGGTCGCTGTGCCGATCTCCTTTCCTTCATAGATCTGCCCCTCGTGCACGATCTCCTTGATCTTGTCCACGATCTCGAAATTTCGGTTGAGGAGGATCCCGCCGATCAAGACGCCGACGAAATTCTCAGCATCGTCGAAGAGCGGCGCGGCCGATATCAGCATCAGGCCGGATGTTTCGCGCGGTGTTTCCCTGGGCTCGGCTTTCGGGGTTGGGATGACGTCCATCGTGGCCTGGGCTTCAAGGTCGGGGGATGCTCTGTGAAGCTGTTCGGCGGTCAGGATGTCGGTCCCGCTCACCGGCTGACGGGTTCTGATGGCCAGGGCGACGATTGGCAGCTCCAGGAGATTGTCGCCATAGAGGTCGGGATTGCGTCCCCGGGCGATGACGTTTCCTTTGGCATCGACGGCTGTGAGGACATCAAGCTTTTCGCGTCGAAGCGTGGAGCGCAGGTCGTTCGTCAGGAAGCTTCGGTTGTGACGCATCACAGCGTCGCGAATCAGACGCCTGAGCGTGGTGAAGCGAATGATGCTGTGGAGCTCGGAGACTTTGTTTCGATAGATCTCCCTCGCCGAATTCAGGTCGGAGATAGTCTTCATCTCGGCGCGAGTGATGATCTGATCCGAAATTATCCTCATGCCGACGTAACTCGTGATGATGGTCGGAACGAGGATGGCGATCGAAAACGAGAGGATGAGTTGCGTTTGTATGGTTTTCAAGGCTAGATGTCAGGTCCTGTTTGATAAGCGCTGGACAGTGTCCCCCCACGACGGAAGGCGAGATGAACGCGCAGTAAGAAATTCCTTCCTACAAATATCATCAAATCGCGCAAGCTTTCCAAACTGCCAGCAACGGAGAACCTGCATCATCCTGAAGCGCCTGGGAAACCGATGACCTCATCATGCGGAGTGAGGCGCGTGTCCTCTCGTGCGAGCACGTCTTGCTGACGCGTCCATCACTCTGAAAACGGTCGACGGTTGTGGCGGACCCTCATTGTGATCTTTCCAGAGAACTGATCCTCGTCTTGCCAGTTCCGTCGCCACGTCTCAGTCCTGTCTCAGAACTTGTTCACCGGCGCCCTGGAGGTCTCCTGGTCGATCCAAACCTCCATGCAGGCATCTCGCTTCTTGTATTGCTGAATTGTTCAACAGTTGTTGTTTTCTTCAGCACAAATAGGACAGGAAACATCACTTTTTGATAGCAATTCCGCAATAGTTACTCTTGCACAATATTTGCACATAGTTTATTGATGCACCTGCTCTATCACAGATTCGTATGGAAGTGAACGGAACACAGTTCGGCGTCGAGCTGCTGCGTCTGGCGCGCCGCTGCCGTGGCTTTGACAAGCATATCTCAGCAAGCGTTGGCCTGAGCGTTGATGAGATGCATTGCCTCGGCGTTCTTTTCTCTGAGAAGCCATCGTCCGTCAAGACACTCAGCGACATGATTAATGTAAGCCCGACGCGCGCCTCAAAGATCCTCAAACACCTCGAGCAGAAAGGATTCGTATCACGGACTCCCGATCTCTTGGATCACCGCAAAGAGCAGGTCATGCTTACTGATCAGGGAAAGGAAGCGGTTCAGAAAGTTCTAGCTCTCTGTAATGAAATCGGCAACAGGCTTCTGCGAGGCGGGCCTGTGGAAGTCGGACCGGACCTCTTCTGGCTCCTGCGGGGTGCCACACACTCGGACTGAGTTCGCGCAGACTTATGAACACAGCAGCATGTCCGAAACGACCATCAATCATCGTCATCGGTCTTGGCAATGAGTTCATCTCCGATGACGGCGTGGGAATCTGGGTCGTACGCGAGTTGAAGAAACGGCTGTCAACAACTGACATTGCATTCGAGGAGCTCTCGGTAGGGGGACTTCAACTTCTTGACTATCTCGTTGGCTACGAGCAATGTATCATCGTTGATGCCGTAGTGACCGGCATCCGGCCACCGGGTACGATCTACCGTTTCGTACAAGCAGCAGGTGACAAGCCGATCAGATTGACATCGTCGCACCAGATTGATCTATCGCAGACAATCGAGCTTGCAAGACTATTGCAGGCAGATATTCCGCAAACGATCACAGTCTACGGAATCGAGGCGAGCGACACCACGACATTCAACGACCACTGTACTGAGTCAGTTACGCAGGCAATTCCACAGCTTGTAAGATTGATTTGCAGAGACCTCCTCAAGCACGAAACCGACGACAAGAGCAGATGCGTATCGGCTTTTGAGTCGATGACGAGCAATTGCGTAGGGGAATGGGAAGTAATCATTTGTTGAGCCCCTGATGCAGATTTGAACAGCGGCTCCAGCTATCTGGAATAGACGAGCGTGCTGTCTGCAAACGGTTCATTGTAGGACACCTTGGTGCGAAGATCTGTGAAGGGAACCACTGTCAGGATACCGATCGCGACAAAGCTTATCCTGAGCTTTCTGCTTATCATCGTCATCACCAGTGCTGTATTCAGTGTGGTGGGTGTTCAGGTAATCGGTGATCGAGTAGTCTCAGAGGCCCAAGAGAGAGTGCGAACGGACCTGAACTCTGCTCGAGAGATCTATTTGAACCGCCTGGGAATGATCTCTCATGAGATTCGTTTTGTGTCCGACCGTACGTTCGTCCGGGATGGCTCAGTATATCGAAATAGGAGAAACCTCGCACAGACGCTCGAGGCAATAAGAAAGAGGGAATCACTTGATGTATTGACAATCACCGACCGAGCGGGCCGCGTGCTTCTGCGGACCACAAACCCTGATCTCTCCGGCGATGATCAGAGTCATGATGAGATCGTGAAATCGGCTCTCCTGACAAGAGAACCGGTGGTGTCGACATGCGTCGTGTCTGCCGACGATCTCCGGAAGGAATCCCCGGTTCTTGCGCAGAGGGCTTATCTCAAGTTTATCGAAACTCCCAAGGCAAGAGCGAGGGAGGAAAAGGAAGAGACGTCAGGCTTGATGCTGAAAGCGGCGGCCCCCATATTTGACTTTGAAAGCAAGTTCATCGGTGTCGTATACGGTGGAGTGCTGGTCAATAGGAATTTTGAGATAGTTGACAAGATTAAGGAAACCGTCTTTCAAAACGTGGTGTATGAAGGTGCTGACATTGGCACAGCTACGATCTTTCTGGACGATCTGCGGGTCTCAACAAATGTCAAGAATGAAGATGGTACCAGGGCAATTGGAACGCGCATTGCGGAGGACGTGTATGACCAGGTGGTAAAGGAGGGGAATCAGTGGATCGGGCGAGCCTACGTGGTGAACAATTGGTATATCACCGCGTACGAACCCATCAGGGATATAGAAGACGAGATAATCGGAATCCTTTATGTTGGCATACTCGAGCAAAAATATGCTGACATCAAGAGCCGTACCGTAGTTGTTTTCTTAGCAATCACGCTGATGGGCGCCTGCACCTCGATGGTGCTGGCCTACTTGTTTTCCCGAAAGATGTCTGGTTCTGTCAGAAAGCTGGTGTCGGCCTCTAAGGAAGTGGCTAACGGGAATCTGGATGCGAAGGTGGAGATCCGATCTAACGATGAACTGCGGGAACTGGCAGACTCCTTCAACCTGATGGCCTCTGCGTTGAAGAAGAGGGACGAACAGTTGAAGGAATTTGCACGCAAGAAAATCATGGAGTCCGAAAGGCTGGCAATCATTGGACAGTTGGCTGCCGATGTGGCTCACGAAATCAACAATCCGCTCCAAGGAATTGTGGCCTATTCACACCTTCTTCTCGAAAAAGTTGCCGGTGAAAACTCAACGCGAGAGTCTATTAGCAAAATTGCAACCCAGGCCAACCGATGCACGGATATCATCCGTGGCTTGCTGGACTTTTCCCGGCAGAGGAAGCCTCAGAAGAGACCCTCCGATGTCAATCTGATCATGCAGGAGTGCGTCTCCTTGGTAGAAAACCAGGCTGTATTCCACAATATCCAGATCGAAAGAGACTTTGAGGAAAACCTGCCGCGGGTTATTCTGGACCCTTCGCAAATGCAGCAGGTGTTTATGAACATGCTCATCAATGCCGCCGAAGCCATGGAAGGGAACGGCAGATTGAAGTTGGCGACGCGATTCGACGCGAAGGAAAAATACATCGAAGCAGAGTTCACAGACACCGGTCATGGGATCACTGAAGAGAACTTGGAGAGAATTTTTGATCCTTTCTTCACGACGAAGGAGGTGGGGCACGGAACAGGGCTAGGACTGGCGATCAGTTACGGCATCATCAAAGAACATAACGGCACCATTTCGGTTCAGAGCGAAATTGGTAAGGGGACTACGTTTTTTCTCAGGTTACCGGTTATATCGGATGAGAGGGGATAGAAACTGGGGAACACGGCCAAGATACTGGTCATTGACGACGAGGAAGTTGTCCTAGATTCGTGCAGGGAAATCCTGGCGGGTGGGGGCTATCACATAGCAACTGCGGCGGATGGAGCTTCTGGATTGAAGATTGTACGAGAGTCTCTGCCGGACGTCGTTTTCGTCGACCTCAAGATGCCGGGGGTATCCGGGTTTGAAGTAATAGAAAAAATCAATCTCCTTGATCCAACCATCGTGACAATCGTGATCACTGGCTATGCCACAGTGAATTCGGCGGTGGAAGCTATGAAGAAAGGGGCATACGATTTTTTGCCAAAGCCTTTCACTCCCGAGGAGCTCAGGTTGATAACTCAGAGGGGCCTCGAGAAAAGGAGGCTCGTGCAAGAAACGATCGCTCTTAGGAGAGAAAAGGAAATGCTGAGAGAGCATTTTGCTGCAATCGTCTCCCACGAGTTGAAGTCACCTCTCGGTGCCATCCAGCAAAATCTCTTCGGCCTGGAAGCGGAATTGTCGAGCAAGCTGACGGAGTCTCAGAAGACCCTCTTTGAACGGATGAAATGCCGCATCGCTGATCTTCTGAAACTCATTCATACATGGCTGAGAGTGATCTTGGTTGACATCAAGAAAATCAAGGAGAGTTTTGCGCCAGTTACTGTGACGACACTTATATCTAAGGCGGTCGAGAGCATTCAACCCCACGCGACGCGTAAGGAAGTTGAAATACTCATTTCTTATGAGGAACCGCTGGGACTCGTTGATGGAGACGAGGGGACTTTGGTTGCAGCGTTGGTCAATATCGTAAGCAATGCCGTCAAATATTCGCGGCTGGGAGGTAAGGTCCTCATTAAGGCTAAGCAAGAAGAGAACAGCATCTTGATCTCTGTAACGGACACTGGTGTGGGTATATCTGAGGAAGACCTGCCTTACATCTTCGGTGATTTCTACGCCGGCAAACCCGGACCCGCGGCCGAGAGAGGCAGTGGACTGGGATTGGCCATTACCCGGCGCATAGTGGAGGCTCACAACGGGTCGATCTCGGTGGAAAGCGAAGTAGGCCGGGGGAGCGCTTTTGCGATTCGTTTACCAGCTTTGAAAAGTAGTGTGCACAACCAGCCCTCGCTGGGTGCCGAAACCTATTCAGATTCCCACTAAGGAGATACCTGATGAGTCAACAAAAGAAGTTGCTGATAATTGACGATGATCCAGATTTTGTGGAGGGGCTCAAATCGATTCTGGTAGCTGCCAAATACAGTGTTGATGCAGCCCACAATCCCAAAGACGGCTTCCAGGCACTGCAAAGCAAGCACTACGATCTGCTGTTGCTTGACATCATGATGGGGCGAGGCGCAGAAGGTATCATGCTTGCCCGGAAGCTTAACAAGGATCCGAAGTTGAGGGAGATCCCTGTCTTGATCATTACCGGCATAAGGGAACAAATTGCTTTCCTCTTCCCTGGTCAGGCGGTTCATCCACACTTCATGCCCATCGATGAGCTGGTGGAGAAACCCGTTGAGCCGAAGCTCCTTTTGGACAAGGTGAGCGAGTTGCTGCAACGGGCGCAAGCGAGAAAAGCGCAGGTCAAATAAGAGGAACTTGTATGGTGCCAAAGCCTACCTTCAGTGAAGAGATTGGCAGCCTCTTGCATGCTGCCCATTCGAACCCGCTCAAGACCTGCATACAGTGCGGGACTTGCTCCGGCACCTGTCCAGTGGCCAAATTCATGGACCATTCCCCGCGGCGGGTCATCGCAATGATCAATGCAGGTCTCAAAGATCGAGTATTGAACAGCAACACCTTCTGGTATTGCGCATCGTGCTACTATTGCACCGTCAGATGCCCGAGGGGCATTGATATCGCCGGACTGATGTATGCGCTCAAACGCTATTCGATATGGAAGAACCGGTACCAGGAGGGACTGGTTGGTCCTGTGTTCTCTGAAACGTTCGTGAAGACAATCATGAAAAGCGGAAGATCGTACGAACCTGTGCTGGCTACTTCCTATCTATTCACCTTCGGTGTTCCGGAGTTCTTGCAGGAAGCGCAGACAGCGACCAACCTCATGTTGAAAGGGAGGATACCCGTGCTGCCGCCTCGGATCAAGAGGCTCGAGAACTTCAGACGGATGGTGAGAAGGATCATTCCCATAGGGGGTGCCTCGTGAAAACGTACGCGTATTTCCCGGGCTGTTCGCTTGAGAAGATGGCGTTGAGCTATCACCAATCCGCCATCGAGACCACGCGCATGCTAGGAGTGGAACTCAAAGAACTGGAGGATTGGAACTGCTGCGGCGCCACGGCATATTTCCATGTGGATGAACTACTTGCGCACACGCTCTGTGCGCGAAACCTGGCCATGGCTGAACAGGAACATCTTGACGTGGTGGCTCCATGCAGCGGCTGCTACAAGAACCTGTACTTCGCGCGCGCCGACCTCGGAAGAGATCCAGACTTGGCAGAACACATCAACTACGCTTTGGAAGAGGACAATCTCCACTTCACCGGCAGCAGTGCCGTGCGACACTTGATGGAAGTGTTCGTCGATGACGTCGGGCTGGAAGAACTCAAGACCAAAGTCACTCAACCGTTGGACGGCCTTCGCGTGGCTCCCTACTACGGATGCCAGATATTGAGGCCTCGGAAAAACCATGAGGACGTCGAGCAACCGCGGTTCTTCGAAGACCTGTTGACCGCTATCGGAGCCGTACCAGTGGAATATGCTCTCAGACTCCGGTGCTGCGGCGGAGCCTTGATCTTGACGAGTCGCAGATCAGCCCTCAGCTTAGTCCGCAATCTCCTTCAGAGCGCCGTCGAATCTGGGGCAGCGGTAATTGCTACTGCATGTCCTCTGTGCCAGGTGAACCTTGAATGCTATCAGAAACAAGTGAGCCAGGAATTCGGAACGGAGTTTTCTATCCCGGTTGTGTATTTCACGCAACTCGTGGGATTGGCCTTTGGGATTCCTCCAAAAAGCCTGGGGATAGGGAGTGAGCTGGTTTCCACTCGAGATGTATTATCGTATGCGGCGAAGTAAGATCGCTCGATGTTCAGTCCTATATTCAAGAGACAGAGAACTTGAAAGGAAAGACAGGCTATGGACATCTTCGTTCTGCTGAAAATGGTGCCTGATGTTGTGGAAGAACTCGTGATAGGAGAAAATGGCAAGTCTCTTGACCCACAAATGCTGAGGGTGAAACTGAGTGATCCCGACGAACACGCGTTGGAACAAGCTATCCTTTTGAAGGAAAAGCACAAAGGAACGGTTACCGTGGTGGCAATGGAAGCCCCTGAAGTCGACGAGATTCTCTTCACCGCCTTTGCGAAGGGTGCTGACAATGCGGTGAAACTGACAGGGGATTGGACTGGTATCCAGGCGCCATCGATCGCCAGACTGTTTGCTTCTTACTTCTCGTCGGCAAACCGCCAGCTTGGATCTCAAGCTTTGGTACTCCTTGGATCTCAAGCCATAGACGATTTGGAGGGAGAAGTCGCTCCGTATCTGGCGGAACTCCTCGGCGTGCCGTACATAGGGGTCGTCACCGGAATCCGCCTCGATGAGGAAAACAAAAAGATCATGGTGATGAAAGAGTTCGCTGGAGGTCTTCGCGGCGAATTCGAATTGCCTTTACCTGCTGTACTGGGGGTACAGGCAGCAGAAAAACCGCCGAGGTATGTTCCAGTTGCTAAGGTGCGGTCCGTCATGAAATCTTCTCATGTTGAGACCTTAGAGGTACCGCCACCTGAGGGAATTGCTGGATTGTCCATTGATCGGCTTTTCACTCCTGAGGCAGCGGGTAAGGCAGAAATGCTGGAGGGAGCACCAGAAGAAGCCTCCGCTCGCATCGTTGAAATACTCGCAGAACGCGGACTCTTAGGGAGATGAATACTATGCAAGAACCTATTCTCGTGTTGGCTGAACACCTCAAAGGGGAATTGGCAGACATTACCTTTGAAATGCTGGGTGCCGCCCGAAAACTTGCTGACCAACTGAAGGCTCCACTCTATACAGCAGTGTTTGGCAAAGACGTTGCCCCTCTCACGTCGCAGTTGGGTGTTGCTGATTCGGTGTTTGTCCTTGATCATCCGCAGCTGGATATGCCCTCAGCGGATGTGGCGGCTGGTTTGCTGAAGAAGCTCGTCGAGCAGAAGGGGGTCTCGTTGGTACTTATCGGGGGAACAAACGTCTCCGCGGGAATCGGGCCAAGACTCTCTTTCCGTTTGAATCTTCCGTTTGTCAATTTCTGTAGAAACATCCGCGTCGAAAATGGCTCGACGATTTTCACGAGCCAGCTTTTCGGAGGGAAGATTCTCTCTGATGTTCGGCTGCCAGAAAATCGCGGCGTCGTTAGTGTTTACCCCGGGTCTTTTGCGGCTGATGCAGGCCGGAGTGACAAGAAACCGTCTGTGGAAAAGGTAGATCTTCCTGTGGAGGAAACAAAGATTGTCTTCAAGCGATACATCGAGCCGGAAGCTGGCGACATCGACATAACAAAACAGGATATTCTCATTTCGATAGGCCGAGGCATTGTGAGTGCAGACAACATCGCAATGGTGGAGGAGCTTGCCAGAGCTCTGGGAGGCGCGGTATGCGCATCACGACCTGTTATCGACCAGGGATGGCTGCCCCTGAGCCGCCAGGTCGGCAAATCAGGTATGACGGTAAAACCAAAGCTCTATATGTCTTTTGGCGTGAGCGGAGCACCTGAGCACGTGGAAGGTATGAAGGATGCTGGCCTTATTATTTCCGTGAATACGGACCCCAATGCGCCGATTTTTGGCGTATCACACTATGGGGTCTGTGCAGATCTTTTCGACGTGCTTCCGGCCCTCGTTGAGAAGATAAAAACTCACTAAGGGAAGGATAATCGACAGTGGATCCTGTCGCGATAGAGATCTTGGGAATCCCTGGATACGTCCTCTTCTGGATTGCGACCCTTCTTGCTTTTGGCCTCTTCGGAAGGCGTGTGCGTATACTGGTCAAGGCGTTACTCCGCGCACGGCCTGAGAATAGGTTCGACCGTTTGGGAAAGCGAGTTCGCTATCTCTTTACGTACGTGTTTGGACAGAGACGCCTTCTGCACGAGTATGTGATCGGGTCGGCTCATTTTCTGATCTTCTGGGGCTTCATGCTCTTTGCTGGAACGTTTGCCTGGAACCTTCTGAAATGGCTTTTCCCGTTCCTGCCCATCGTGTACGCAGATGACGTCGCGATCATCAGAACACTCTTTGTCATATTCTCGGTTCTGGTCCTGATCAGCCTGGGCGTCGCGAGTGTCCGACGGGCATTCTTTCCCCCTCCCCATCTCCAACAATCGCGGGATGCCGTCATTATCATCGTCCTGATCACCCTTGTAGTTCTGACGACCCTCTTTGCGCTCGGATTTCGGGCTGCTGCACTCGGACCTGAGGAAGCAGCCTTGACTCCGGTCGACGGTTTTCTCTACTCCTTGTTCTCGGGCGTCCCCTCTGATCCAGCGGAGGGGCTCTATGTGTCGATGTTCTGGCTGCATCAGTTGGTGGTGCTCGGGTTCCTCGCTTATCTGCCGTACTCGAAGCACATGCACCTCTTAGCTTCTCCTTTCAATGTATTCTTTACCGACGTGAAGCGACTGGGTAGCCTGGACATCAGCGGTTCGAAAGAGGAGGTGTCGTCAGGCAGCTCGAGGTGGGACGAGTTCACGTGGAGGCAGCTGCTCAACAGCTTCGCGTGCGCCGAGTGCGGCAGATGTGATCGCGCTTGCCCGGCTGTAACATCTGGGTACAAACTCTCTCCGAGGATGATCATTCATCACCTGAAGGAACACCTCTTGGACGCGGGGTTGAAAGCTACTCGTAGGAAATCGTCCGACGGCGATAGCTCTCGAGCGCTCATTGGAGAGATCGTATCAGAGGCTGAGCTCTGGGCCTGCACCACGTGTCATGCGTGCATGGAACGCTGCCCGGTGCTCAACGAACATATACCTCTGATTGTCAGTATGAGGCGCCACCTCGTGAGCCAAGGAGCCGTCGAT
>VGWB01000074.1 GCA_016873755.1 Ignavibacteria bacterium
AACCCTTCGATTTGAAGAAATAGCTTGTTGTCGGATTCACGGCGTTTCTCGCCGGATTAACTGATTGCCATGGAGTCGGTGGTTCCGGAGCAAGAGGGAGAGGAAGATGCGGCTGGGGGGACATCATCTACTTCCCCGAGAGAGCATGGTACTGGCTTCTCGATAATCCCATATGGTTCATGGTCATCGCCTTTGGCATCTTCGTGGTCTTCCTGCTGGCGCTCCTTTTCACCTGGTTGAGCTCCAGAGGCAAGTTCATGTTTCTGGACAACGTGGTTCACGAACGCGCACAGGTTGCCAATCCATGGCACAAGTACCGGACCGAAGGAAACTCGCTGTTTGTCTGGAGCTTCTGTTACGGGCTCCTTGTCTTAGCGATTGTGATTCTGTACCTGGTCGTCTGTTTCTCAAGTCTCTACAGCCTGTACGAAAGCAGTGTAGACACGGCTGTCCTCATCGTGCCCGCCGTCCTGATGATCCTCGGGCTGCTTGCCATCGTGATCCTGGCGAGCTACGTCGAGCTTCTCCTGTACGACTTTGTTGTCCCAATCATGTATAAATACAGGATCACCACGCTGAAAGCGTTGCGAATGTTTCTCAATCTGTTTTCGTCGCACTTTCTCTATTTCGTTGGATACGGATTCTTGATTCTCTTTCTGAGCATTCTCATCTTTGTTGGAATCGTCATCGTGGGTTTTCTCACGTGCTGCATCGGCTTTGTTCTTCTAATTATCCCGTACGTCAACGCCGTGGTCCTGTTGCCCATTTCGTATACTCTGCGGGCATTCAGCGTCGAATTCCTTGAGCAGTTTGGACCTGAGTATCACATTTTTCCCAGGCCTGAGACCAGCCAGATAGTCACGGAAACAAAGCAGACCTGAACGGCGAGGCAGAAATGCAAGTAACGTGGAATAACGCCCTATCACGCGGCGATCGCACCGTAAAAGCTCTAGCAGCCGCAGGATTGCTACTTGGAGTGTGGGCACTGTTCCTATTGGCTCCAGAGAATATCCCGTACTTGTCCTGCGCTTTTCGCGATCTCACAGGCCACAGCTGTCCGACGTGCGGATTAACCCGTTCGCTCCACGCCGCGTCTCACGGAGAGTTGGTCGTATCTCTGCGATACCATTTGATGGGACCTCTCGTGCTTACGGGAATACTCCTGGCATCCGTCCTGTGGTCCGTAGAAGCAGCCACGGGAAAAAGGATACGGCTCGCGACGAATGCAAAACCTGCAAGAGATGTCATCGCCATGTTTCTCATCGTGTGGATTGTCTACTGGGGGATCCGGCTGATTAGCGAGTTTGTCCACTAGCGATCGAAATGTATGATTGGCACACCACCACATCTTGATGATCTAGACTCCATCAACCACGGATTGTATTATGCCCACGATTGAACTCCAAAATGTCACCAAAACGTTCGGCAAACATGTTGCCGTCGAGGGTCTTTCCCTCACCGTGCCTCAGGGGAGCGTCTACGGCTTCATCGGTCCCAATGGATCCGGAAAGACCACGACGCTCCGGATGATTATGAACATACTCTATCCGGACAGCGGCGAAATCACGATTTTCGGTGAACCGCTGAGGCCGGCCAGCTGTGACAGGATCGGCTACATGCCCGAAGAACGCGGCTTGTACAAGCGCATGAAAGTGCGGGAAGTGCTGGAATTCTTCGGCGGCCTCAAGAACGGGGATGGCATCGGGGCGAAGGTCGATCGATGGCTGGAGCGGCTCGATCTCGCCGACTGGGCAAACAAGAAAGTCGAAACTCTGAGCAAAGGAATGTCCCAGAAGGTCCAGTTTATCGCAACCGTCGTTTCACAGCCGGAGCTCGTCTTGCTCGATGAGCCTTTCACAGGACTCGACCCGGTCAACACGGACGTCATCAAAGATGCTATACTGGAACTCCAGGCACAGGGGACAACGGTCATTTTCAGCACCCACGATATGAGCATGGCTGAGAAGATGTGCGACTACATCTTCATGATCTTCAAGGGGGTGAAAGTCCTGGATGGAACATTGGCTGAGATTCAGGACAAATACGGAACCGATACCGTTCGTGTGAAAACCGGGGACGGGATGAGTGCGCTCCAGAACCTCGAGGGTATCGAGCGAGTCAACGACTTCGGACAGGTGCAGGAGCTCCGTTTGGCGCCGGAGGGCAACTCCCAGAAGATCCTCCAGGAAATCCTGAAGCGCACATACGTCCGAAGTTTTGAAATTGTGAAACCGTCGCTCCACGACATCTTCGTCAGGATCGCCGGGCCGCAGGCCAAGGAGGTGGAACGTGCGTAAGATTCTGAGATTCGCTCTACGCGAGTACAAGGCAGCGGTCAAAACCAAAGGCTTCATCATCGGCCTTCTGTTGGCACCGCTGGTGATGGGCGGCGGTCTCATCGCTTTCTTACTGCTCAAGGACCGGGTTGACACCACCGATAAGCGCGTTGCAGTAGTCGACCGCTCAGGGCTTGTGACAAGAGCTCTCGTGAGCGCCGCTGAGTTTCGCAATGCCAACGAGATTCTTGACAAGGAGAGCGGAAAGAAGATCAGGCCTGCACATTTCTTTGAAGAAGTGAAGCCAAGCACGAATGACCCCAAAGGTCAACGCCTCGAACTCTCTGATCGAGTGCGTAGCGGCGAACTGCACGGCTTCATCGAAATCGGCCCGCAGGTCGTGCATCCGGGCAAAGATCCTGAGGCCTTCCAGATTTCCTACTATGCAAAGAACGCAGCGATGGACGATCTGCGGGGGTGGGCTGCGTGGGCCATTAACAACCGCCTCCGCCAGGTTCGACTTGCCGATGCCGGCGTGAAGGAGTCCGATGTGAAGGATTTGTTCTTTTGGGTCAGCGTGGACGGGTTGGGCCTCGTCTCACTCGACGAGTCGACAGGAGCGATTGCAGAAGGAAAAAGGGCCAGCCCGCTCGAGGCGATCTTGATACCGATCGTCATCATGATGCTGATGCTCTTGATGATCATGATGAGCGTCCCCGGGATGTTACATTCTGTGATGGAGGAAAAAACACAGCGTATCGCTGAAGTGCTGCTTGGATCGATCAAGCCCTTCGAATTCATGGCGGCAAAATTGGTCGGCGGCATTGCCGTTTCGCTCACTAGTTCTGCAGTCTATTTCGTCGGTGGGATTATCGCGTTGCAGGTCATGGGGTACGAGGACTATGTTCCCCTGCATGTGCTCCCATGGTTTTTCGCCTATATGCTTCTCGCGATCATCATGTTTGGAGCTTGGTCTGCCGCCCTCGGGTCGACGTGCAACGAAGCCAAAGATGCCCAATCGCTCTCGTTTCCCACGATACTTCCGGCACTCTTTCCCATGTTCATTTATTTCCCGGTGGTCAAGGAGCCATTGGGTAGCTTCGCCACGTGGATGTCTCTCGTTCCCCCTTTTACGCCCTTGCTTATGGTGCTCAGGCTCTGCACACCGGGCGGTGTGCCCGCGTGGCAGCCCTTTGCTGGACTTCTCGGCGTGCTCCTATTCACGCTGTTCTTCGTCTGGGCGGCTGGACGGATCTTCCGAGTCGCCATTCTCATGCAAGGGACACCACCGAAGCTGGCGAACATTGTTCGGTGGGCTATCCGAGGCTGATTCTCCTTGATAGCTTCTCTGGTGCCGGCGAGTGAGGCTCGAATCAACAACACTGTTGCGATTGAAAAGATGATATGAAAGCGGTCCGTCTTGTTGCGGAGGGAAGGCTTTTGCAGACGCAGGAGATTCGCGTTCCGTCCGTCGGTCAGAGCGACGTTCTTGTGCGAGTCAAAGCGGCCGGGGTCTGCCATTCGGATGCGCATTATCGGGCCGGGGTTTCGCCTGCCGGTCCGTTGCCAATCACCCTTGGACACGAGGTTGCCGGAGTGGTGGAACAGGTTGGCTCACGCGTCAGGAGCCTCCGTGTTGGCGATAGAGTATGCGTACACTATCTTGTGACGTGCGGGGACTGCAAGTATTGCAGCCGGGGCAACGAGCAATTCTGTCCTTCTGGTCAGATGATCGGGAAACATCGGGATGGCGGCTACGCTGAAGAGCTTCTCATGCCCGCGCGAAGCATCGTTCCGTTGCCGGATGAGATTTCCTTCGAGCATGGCGCAGTGCTCATGTGCTCCTCGTCGACGAGCTTCCATGCCCTACGAAAAGGCCGGTTAACAGAGGGAGAGACAGTAGCGATCTTCGGAGCTGGCGGCCTCGGTATGTCGGCCATTCAACTAGCGAAGGCATTTGGCGCCTCTCGGATCTACGCTGTTGATATCAACCGGAAGAAACTCGAGCTGGCGGAGAGGTTTGGCGCGATACCGCTGGACGCGGCCAAGATAGATCCCGTTTCAGCAATCAGGCAATTGAGTCAAGGGAAAGGCGTCGATGTGGCGCTTGAGCTCGTAGGGCTTCCACAGACGGCGCGACAGGCCGTGCTTTCACTGGCAAACCTCGGCCGGGCTGTTATGGTGGGACTAACCGACAAATCGTTCGAGGTGTACCCGTACGCAGAAATCCTCGGCAAGGAGGCCGAGATCATCGGTTCGTCAGATCACTTGCTCTCGGAGCTGCCGCAGTTGCTTGATCTCGCACGTCAGAAGAAGCTTGATCTTTCAGAGATCGTCACCGATGCAGTGCCCTTAGAGGCCGACGCAATTAACGCAGTGCTCGATGAACTCGAACAATTTGGCGACAACGTGCGTACGGTGATCACGCCCTAGCTCATGGACACCTGCGTACTACCTCTTCACCTTCTTCCACGCTTCAATAAACTTCACTGCGTTCTCGGCGTACTTGCTCGCGAAGCTCTCCCCCAGCTCTCGGTTGGCGGTCTTCGGATCCCCGGTGGACCAGATCCCGTTGCTTGAAATCTCATCACTCGCTCCACCCTTCCTGGTCTCCTTCGGGACTGCAAGGTATGCACCGAGCAGCGCCCCGAGAGCGCGATTCTTCGCCGCGAGTTCCTGGATCTCCAGCAGCTTCGGAGAAAAGTTGAGGACAGGCTTCTCTGCCCGCTCCATTTTCACGAGATTCGGTTCCAGATATAGCATCAAGGAGGTCTCACTGACACCAGCATGCTCGTCGAAGTCGACACCGGGGACTCGATCAACACCCCCCTGGAAGGGCGCTCCTATCCCGACTGGCACGGCGACGGCTTCCGTCGTGTGATTGATGCGGTGAATGACGTTCCTTTCAGTGAGCGCGTTTCCGCCATGGTAATTGAAGAACATGAAGCGACGGAATCCGTACTTCATCAGCATTTCGGCAGTCTCGAACAGCACTTGCTCAAGCGTCTCCGGTTTCAAACTCAGCGAACCTGCAAAGCCCGAGTGATACACGCTATACCCAGTCAGCACAACCGGAGCGACGACAACACCTGTTCGCGCAGAGATCATTTTGCTGACGCCGAATGCTTCGTAGAAGTCGGTCCCGAGCGGAAGATGCGGTCCGTGTTGTTCTGTTGAGCCGATCGGAATGATCACCATATCGTTCGTTTTCAGGTAATCTCGTACATCAGTCCATGTCATTTCCTGAAGTACGACCGGCCGTTGGACCTCCTGCGCTTGAAGACGGACGAAGGACACCAGAAAAACTACGGTCAGCAGAGCGAGATTGTTCCTTGTTGGAGACATGAGAACGCTCCTTTCGAAGGTGAGTGGCTTTTTAGGTACTCTGCACGATCAACACATCAGGGCAGCGACGGAAGGATGTAGTTCTCGATGAGAGAATATTACTGCAGGCGAGTATCTCGCACCGATTGGTAGTATGCTCCTCCGGTGAAAACCACCACCATGTCCACGCCCGGCAGCACTACAATGTACTGATTTCCCCAGCCCCGTGCTGAATACTCCTACGCCCCTCTCAGGTAGAGTTGACCAGCTATGCCTCTGGGTAGTAGGTGTACTCCACCACTGGCGAATGTGAGGACAGCCCTTCGTACCCCCACCGTCTCATTTTTTCTAATTGCTCGGTGTGAGCTTTGTGCTATACACCGATGCAAATCTTCTGCCTGGTACGATCTGAACATCTCCCGATTTCAAGTTGTAGACAGCCGACCACATCGTGTTCCCTTGGGAGACGTTACGGAGTAGGTCCCTCGCGCCGGACATCGAGATGCTTCCCCCACTGTTCTGAAGGACATCAGACACAAGATCGTAGCGCCAGCACCTGCCCGTCAGATGCGGCGCGTAGTTGCTGAGAATGAAATTGGTCGAAACTTGATACGGGAGGTTGTTGTACAGTACTTTCATCTCGCTGCTCACAAACTCGAGAACGGCGGATTTTCCGGATCGATCAGCAATGAAATAGTGAAGAGGGACTTCATCCATTCGGATATTGTAGTTCCTGATCAAGGAAACTGCGTGTTCCGTGCTTTCGGCATAATCGAGAACGAGCCTGATGACCGCTAAATCATTCAGCGTTCTCTTCCCGGGGTCATAGGGAAGTTCGACGTACGGAACCGCCATGATGCCGATGGCCACACCCTTCTCGTTCATGCCGTCAAACGGCAGGAAGGGAGCCCTGAGAAGATCCATCCTCGATTCTAGTGATGCCAGGTCCGGATTCGACCCATAGCCGCAATAGTAGATATCCACCATGGAAACAGATGCGTATCCGTCTGGCGGATCGGTGAGAAGCAGAAGGCAGGCTCGGTGGCGCCAGTCGAAATTCCTTCCGAACACAGGAGCGCTGCCGTCGCCGAAGCCCGCGAAACACGTGCATTGCCAGCTTGGCGCCTCGACCGGACTCCGCGCCTCACCTCTCACCGGATTGCGGGATCGATCTGTTTTCAGAAGCCTGCGAAATCCATAGTCACCATAGTAGGTCATGACGAAAAGGGGATAGTCATTGACCTTCTCGAGACTCTGCAGAGTCTTCAGTGTGTCTCTTGAAAGACTCCCGAGTGACTCATCATCGGTCGAAAGTGATTTGTTCTTGCAGCAGGAAATACCCAACGCGATGACAGAAGCGATCAGGAGACCGAGAGCCGTGAACCTTCGCTTATCCATATCATCTCCCACATGCCATATGTTGGTGAACCGCTGTTTGTCTCTCGCAGGTATATCACAATTCCTGGTTCACGCTCAATCCTGCAATTCCTTCGGCACCGGCCTGTCTCGTGTGGGGATCTCATTTGTCACCGCAGCGATCCACCAGCGGCCGCTTCTCTTAATGAGCTGAAAGCTGTCCACACCCTTCTGCGGCGGTCTCGGTGAGCCGGGGATGTGTGCTTCGTAGAGCACAAGAACGTGAGCGATATCGCCGAAGACCATCGGCTTCATCCGAACGACCTTCTCCCAGAATCCCCTTTGCTTTGCAGGCGATCGCTCGATGAAATTGACGAAATCATTGATGAAACCTTGAACCGAAAAAATTGCCGAGCTGTCCCGGGTCACGCGGAGCACGATCACAGCCTCCTCAATGAACATCGATCGCACCTTCTCCCAATCCGGCTTTGGTCCTGTGGAGTCGAACGAGACGGACTTGTAGATATCATTCACCAAGCCTTCAGCTGTTTCGAAGGCCTTGTGTGGAGAGGCATATTGCGTTTGAGCTGAAAGGCTCATGCCGAAGAAGCAGAACGACAGCACTGCCAGCATGCACAAAGCTACTCGAGTGGAATTCATGTTGATCGATCCTTTCGGAAAGAGTGGGAATTCTGTTCTCGTTTGATTGTGAATCCCATGATAATCATCCGGTGAACACCGCCACGCGATCACGCGAGCGTTGGACCCGGATGAGAACAAATCACTTGGGTAATCCGAGTTCGGTCCTGTTGGATTCTCTATTTCAGCACCTGGCTCACCCACGTTTTGAAGACCTCGGTTCCCTCCCTGCTCGGACGCTCGTGGCCTTTGTCCGGTTCGATCCAGAGTTTCACTTGGGCGCCGACCTTCTGCAGCTTACCCACGAGGTCCCTCGTGGCTCCTATCGGGACATTCCTATCCTTTTCGCCGTGGAAGATGAAGATGGGGATATTGCGGAACGATTGGAGATTCTGTTCTTCAGTGAAATCCGGAGGGTTCTCCCCTGGCGCGTAGTGCCTTCCCGAGGCTGGCGCTCCACTGAACACCGCCACGGCTCGGAACTTTGCCGGGGTTTCATAGAATGTACGGTATACACCGTATCCCCCCATGGAGAAACCGGTGAGCAGGATGCGCGAAGCATCGATCGGGTATGCCTCCTGAACCGCAGTGATCGCCTCAGCAATGTCGTCCTGAGCGTGATCGCGCGCGAATCCATTCGATGGACCCCGCCCAAACGGGCCGAGTGCGATAAAACCATCGGGTATCAGGGAGTGGAAACCCATGATGTTCGTCTCGGTCGAGGCACTCCCATGCAGAAACACGAGGAGAGGGTATGTCTTCTTCTTGTCGAAACTATCCGGGACATACACCACATATGGCTGAAGAGTGCTATCGACCTTTGAGCGATATGCCTTGCGGATGAACCCGGTCCTGCCGTCGAATGGATCAATGCCTTGCTCTGCGGAGTTCAGCATCCTCATAAAGCCGGCGACTGTGAGCCGTTCGGAGAAACAGGTCTCATAGGGTTTCAAGGCCGTGAGCTTTGCCTCCAACTCTTGAATCAAGAATTGAGCTGTGCTGTAAGTCCCGGCGGATATGTTCTGCTTGGATTTCTCCACCCGCGTGTTGAGTTCGTTGGGCAGAAACTTCGGAATAATGGACAATCCAGAAGCCCCATGTGACTCCGGGTCAGTCGTGGACCACTTCACCATATAGCCACCCTCTGGAAGCCGTCCGGTGCCTATCGCAAACTGCTTTGTGGTCACACCACTTGCACATGGATACTCGATTTGATCACGCGCTGCAATACGACCCTCACCGCCATCTACACGAATGGTTAGGATCTCAGTGTTCGTCCTTTCGGACGCGGTCACTGCAATGCCACGTAACGAATCCCCTTCCGTGAGGTGGCCATTGGCAAAAGCAACGAACGTTTGCATTTTGCCTTTCACGACAGGCTTTTGAAATCGCAAGGTGGTGTACCTCCGCTTGCTGTACTCGGCGCCAATCTCGTCACCGACGACGATCAGTCGCATTCTCCCGTCCGGCTCTACCGCTTTGGTGAACGCAAGATTGAACCCTATCCCCTCTGACAGCAACGGATGGTAGGGTCGGACATCGCTCCACGGGAGCAAAAGCTCAAAGCTGATCTTCCCCTCCCCTTGACGGAACTCCAGTTTGGTGTCTTCGCTCGTTGGAATGAAGATCTTATCGACGTTGAAATACCAGAAAATTCGCCGTGTCCACTCCAACGCCGGTCGATTGACGGCTGAACAGGCTAACACATAGAATTCGTCTGTCGGTTCATTATTCGGACGGGGTTTCGCTAAAGCCAAAACGAATCCATCACCATTCTGATAGGCGCGATCTCTGAAGGTTAGCCGGTCTGCCTTCGCTTCAACGTAGACATAGAAGAATCCCATGCTATACGCCAAGCGGTAGCTGGCAGAGACCAAAGGATCCGACTTTTGCTTCTCAGCCAGTGCAAACAGCCGGATCGGCAGGGTCTCCAGGCCTTTGTCCAACGCCCCGTCGATGACAGGCGCGTCTGAGAGGAAATCCACTTCCGGCTCGAGGACTTGAGGTGTTTCTCCGAGCTTGACGGTCTCCCGCGTCTGAGCCATGCACAGACTGGTAGCCGCCACCATTAGACTGATGACCACGATTGCCCTGCCATATTTCATGTGGTTCCTCCCTTTCCGTGCTATTTCAAAAGAGACCCGCGTGCGTCGGTATCGCACTCCAAACCCCTTCAGAAGAAACAGCTTTTCGATCTGTATGACGCTGGAGCCACGGACCTTGAGAAGGTGACGTCACGATGGGCTTTGCAGTATCATTTCTTCATCATATGATCCCGAATGATCGGTACAAACTCGCCGATGAAGCGTATCAGAGGTCTCCCAAGCTTTTGAAATTCGCTCGTGTTCACTTGCACTGCAATTGCGACTTTCATCTCGGGGAAATACATCATCTCAGTCAAATACCCCGGAAAGTATCCGCTATGACCGTAGCTGATTCCGAACTGTGTCTGGCGGATGATGACGCCGAGACCGTATTTCGTGTTAGGACCGAGCTTTGCCGGCACTCCTTCGAACATCATTGGCAAAAGGGACGAATCCACCACCATGCCTTCGTACAGCATCTTTCCCCATCGGGCGAGGTCTTCCGTCGTCGATGCCACGCCGCCGCCGGTCCACTCGAACTGGGGATTGATGGCAAACTTCCCATTTTGAATGACCTCGTCGGTTCCCGTGAATGGGTTTCCCGTACCTGCGTAGCCCTGCACGAGCCCGCGTATCGTCCTGCTGTCTGACGGGAGAGTATTCTGTAGCTTCAACGGGGTGAAAATCCGCTCGCGGAGGAGGTCGTAGTACTTCTTGCCGGTGATTTTTACGATGATCATCCCGAGCACAATATAGTTGGTATCAGAATAATCCCAGTCTTTCCCGGCTGCGAACGGTGCTTGCGTGTCCAGAATGTATGCAACGAGCTCCTCGGGCTTCCAGAACTTGTCCGGATCGCTCTTGAGATTGTGCACGAACTTTTCGTTGAACTCGTAACGCACTAGGCCGCTGGTGTGGTTCATAAGCATGCGTACGGTGATGTCGGGTCCATTCGGAAGTCGTTTGAACCACGGCTCCGCGCCAAGATGCTTCTCAATCTTGTCGTCGAGGCTCAGTCTACCCTCGTCGATCAGCTGCAAGGCAATTGCTGCTACATAGGTTTTGCCGACGCTCCCCTGAAGCATCAGGTCGGTTGGAGCCATTTTTCTCTTCGTGGCCAGATCGGCATATCCTGTGGCAATGCCGAACGTCGTTCCGTCAGCCAGGGCGAAACCTGCCGTAGCACCCGGAAACTGACCTACCGCATGCAGCGAGTCGAGCTTGGCTTGAAGCATCCCTCGCAAATCTTGGAAGGGTCGCCCGTGGACGTTCCAGTAATACGAATGGGGTGAATGGAAACCTGAGAAGTTCGGAGTGCTCAGGAGGAGAAAGCACAATACTCCGCAAAGCTGCGTTGAGGTTTTCTTGCTCATGGTGATAGCGTAGGACTAGATTGTACGGTTGATGTGGAAACGACGACTTCTACCGGCCGACGAGTCTCGTCCAGGAGCCTGTTCACGGCGACGTGACATTCACTCTTCAGACGCCCTCTTCTTGACGCGTTCCAGTTCCCCTTTGAGCACGTGCATGTGGGGGGACTTCTTTCTCGCTGCGAGATCGTGGGCCTTTTGGTATACGTCAACGGCCTCAGCAAGTTGACCATTGCCCTCGAAGGCTTCTGCGAGTCTCAAATATGCGAATTCGCTTGTAGGTTCACGTCCATGACACAATCCAAAGAAATCTGTAGCCTCACGGTGGCTCTTCTCCTTGAGCGACGTGCTGCCAACGGACCAGGGAGAAACGGTGGACCCATCTATTCGATTCATCTTTGGGCTCCAAGAAGTATGGGGGAAGGGAGAATTGATGGACTGGAGTTGTCTTCCCCGGCAAGGCTGCCGGCTTTGGCACTCGTAGCCAGTTTGGATTAATGGGGTGAGCAGGTGCGAAGAGCCGTGTCATTTGCCTCTGGTGCGGGGTATGAGGACCCGACGAGAGCGCCATCGAGCTACCGTATGGGTGCAAGACCTGAGAAGGCAGCGAGAAGATACAGGAGAAGTGCAACCATTCCTGCAGCGCAGAGAACTGTCACACCAGCTTTGCTTATGTTCTCGATGCCGCTCACGTGGCCGGCGCGACCGAAGCGAGCATCCAAGCCTGCACCAAGGATCATTCCGCTCCCGGTTCCCATGGTAGGACCAAGCAAAAGTCCCGCAACCACATTTCCGATAGCGAACCCCCAGAGCATGCCAATCGACGTGCCCAGGCTCAGGCCAATGCTGACACCGATCCCACTCCAGCACGTTTTCCAGGCCTCGTTCGACCTCTGGCTGGATCCAGAATCCAGGTTCAGAGAAACCAGGAGGATCGCTGAAATGGCAAGTATTCCGAAGAGCGCGAGGAGAAAACCCACAGGAATTCCTCCTTACCGGTCCATCGGGGGACGGCACTTCCTTCCCCCTTCGTCTGTACAGACCTCCTACGAGATGGGTTGCGAATTACCCAATACGAACAGGACATAGATAACTGCGCACACCAAAGCCAGAAGGAAGAGAACAACGAATGCCCGGAGTCCTTTTGATCTCGTCTTTTCGCTCATTGCTTGCATCTCCCTGTTCTGCCTTATGGCGTCTCAATATCGTCGACATCTGACGGCAGACCAATCAACGGCCCTACGCGACGTCTGACGTCACTGCAAGTTCCGAGACATTCTGAAGCTCCCCGTGCTTGCTCCTCTTCTTCGCCGTCTTGATCGCACGACCACACTGGCTGCACACGTACACGTACTGCGTGAATCGGTACGATCGGTACTTGATGACCCAAGCCCATTTGATACGCTTCGTGCAGTGGGTACACACGATCTCTGCCTTCACCTTACCAGCCAGAGAGCTCATAATGGCGGACCGGGGGCTAGTGGACTGTTACATTGATCATTATGCTTAAATCACACACCCCTTTGTCCCCTCTCCTGTGAGAGCAAGCGGGTTGAGAGAGGGGTGTAGGGGTGTGTCATCGTAGCTCTAACCTTGTCGGTGGATGGTATCAGTGTCAGAAAATATAAGTCACACTCCACTAGATGGTTAATCGCGAAGCAAGTTTACAGAGTAAATGTAGGATGATCGTGTGATTCAAGAAACCGCAAATCGACGAACGGTGCGCGAAATCGCCAAAAGGCGTCATCTCCCGAGGTAAAAGGCTACACGGGATGGACCAAACATGGATCCGCGGCGCGGGAGCCGCTCGTCCATCTTCTACACCGCTTATGTCCGAGCTCGCGCCGTCTGTCGAAATTCACCGACCGATTTCGAGGGAGGCCGTATATCCCATTAGACGCACGCGGGTTTCACCGTCGCCCTGCATGCAAAGACGGGCGTCACCTGAGAGAGGTTGCTCGTCAGCAGTTACGGAGTATTCGTCACAGAATTGATGCATTTCGTCCACTTCTTTGCAGTGCCGGAAAGAATGAAGCGTATAGGAAGACAAAGACGAAAGTGAATCCCGGTCTCAAACTCGTCTCCAACAAACCACCCAAACGGAGGAAGCCATGAAAAGAACAACGTTGATTGCCAGCGTGATTGCCCTCGCAGTTATGCTGACCTGTCCAGCGACGGCCGACGATGTGAAAACCAAGATCGGAGCGGCCAAGTTTGATCTGGCAGTCGAAAACCTTCTCGTCGCTCTAAAGTCGGACAACTGCGGGTTGAAAAAGAGCGCGTCATATATGCTGGGCGAGCTGCAGGCCGACAAAGCGATTATCCCCCTGATGGCTGGCCTGCGCAACGCCAAAGACGATTGTGAGCGAATCGCAGCCGCCTGGGCCCTGTGCAGAATCGGCGATGGAAGGGGTGTCTACGCTGTGAAGCAGGCCGCCCGATTCGACAACAGCCAGAAGGTCCGCAGCCATTGCGCCTGGTATTACAACCTGTATGTTCAGAGCGGTACGTTCGCCTTCACGCCCCCCGTGAGCCCCACGATGCAGCTTTCGTCACGATAGGGTGTGTCGGAACACTGAGAACCAGACCCTGAAGCAGCGGGCAGAGCCGTGGAGGCTTGCCCGCTTGCTTTGTTTGGACACCCCGATAGCCCCTTCCACAGCCTACGCTTCCAGGGGAGTCCGACCGAGGGAGCGCCGACGGGAAGATCGATAGGAGGGAACCGGCCTCAACCACGAGGCAAAGATCCCGAAATTCGGACATCCGCCGCCGCTCAACCCCATAGGTCTCCGCTCGTCGACATCTGCCGCCTTCCGGCCAACTCCGCTTCATTCTGTCTCCAAAATCTTGCATATTTGGGCCGAGCCTGAGAGGTGTTTGTGCTCCTCTCCCCCTCGTACAGTCGTTTGAAATCAACCGACGCATGAGATCCGCGCTTCCTAAGCTCCGATTGCTCTCCTTCTGGCACTACCAGATCGCTGGCTGGACAACGCTCTGGCTTGCTGATTTCGCTCTTATCTCGTTCAAACCGATGCCTCTTCGGGATATCGTCACCGAGTCTCTCGAGGTGCCGTTGGCCTTTACGCTCTCTCTTCTGCTCCGTCAGATCTACAAACGGGTGGACTACAGGAGCATCACAATTCTTGCGCTCATCGGCTACATCGCGTTCTGGTCCCTGGTGTTCACGGTGCTCTGGTACGCATCAATCGCGACGCTTTGGTTCTTCGCGACCGGACCTTCTGCGATTTCGTTTCTCGACTATCGAGTTGCTCTCCGCTGGATCAACTACTTCGTTCCGATCTGGCTTGGCTGGAGCTCCCTTTACTTTGGCCTGAAGTTCTGGCGAGACTGGGAAGATCAAAAGGACCGGGCCCGCAAAGCAGTTGCGCTTGCCCAGCGCGCGCGGCTCCAGATGCTACGCTATCAGTTGAATCCACATTTCCTCTTCAACGCCCTGAATTCGGTGCGCGCGCTGATTCAGGAAGACAAGAAGCATGCGAAAGACATGATTACGGAGCTTTCCGAGTTTCTGCGGTACTCGCTCATCCACCGGGATCATTCCGACGTGCCGCTGCGCGAGGAACTGGATGCCATACGCCACTATCTTTCGATCGAGAAGAAACGCTTCGAAGACAAGCTGAAGGTGACATTCCATATCGATCCCAAAGCGGAGGATTATCCTGTCCTGAGCTTTTTGATCCACCCGCTTGTGGAAAACGCCATTAAATATGGAATGAAGACGAGCCCCATGCCCCTGAAAATTCACATCGAAGCCGCTATGCGAGAAGGGAACCTTCGCATTGCCGTCAACAACTCCGGCTCCTGGCTCTCGCGACCGGAAGATGGAAAAGGAACCCTGGATGGAACGGGCACGGGTCTCACCAACGTCCGAACCCGGCTGGAGAACGCCTACCCCGGCAGGCACCGTTTCACTGTAAAACGGAATAACGGGAGTGTTGGGATCACGATTGATATCTACAAAGAGCTGAAGGCATAAGTCCCGTGGCTATTCGCTTTCGTCGTTTACGAGATTGGACGTTCTGGCACTATCAAGCCGTCGGATGGCCGATCTTTGCCCTCGCTCACATCGTCGTGAACGCAACGGCGTATGGACTCAGCTGGGTTCTTGTCACCAACATCTTGGTTCAAGTGTTCGCCGGGTTCCTCCTCTCGCTTGTCCTGCGCGAATACTTCCGAAGGGTTCCCTACCAGACGGTCTCGTTGCCCTCCATCGTTGTGCGAATTGTCGTCGGTGCGTTTCTGATGACCACGGTCTGGTACGGGGCGTTCATACTCATCTCCCTCGCTTACTACGGACCGGCGGTTCTTGAAAGATTGCTGCAGATCGGGCAAGCTGCCCGGACCATCGCGCTCATTTACCCTGAGAAGCTCGTCTGGGGTTCGCTCTACTTCGGCATCAAGTTCTGGCGGGATTGGATCAACGAACGGGAGCGGGCAGAGAATGCAGAGAGAGAGGCCGAGCAGGTCCAGCTCCATACATTGAGATATCAGCTCAATCCGCACTTCCTTTTCAATTCTCTCAATTCCCTCAGGGCACTGATTGATGAGGATGCGCAACAGGCGCGAACCCTGATCACCGAGCTTTCCGAGTTCCTGCGGTATTCACTCGTCAGCAGGAATCGCTCCGACGTAACGGTTCAGGACGAGCTGCAGGCTGTCCGTCACTATCTCTCCATCGAAAAGAAACGGTATGAAGAGAAGCTCGAGGTGGTATTCGATATCCAGCCGGGGACGGAACAGTATCCGGTGCTCAGCTTCCTCATTCAGCCGCTCGTCGAGAATGCGGTGAAGTACGGCATGCAGACAAGCACCATGCCGCTGCGAATCCGGATCGCGAGCGCTCTGGACGGCGCATCGCTACGGATATCCGTTACAAACACCGGTCGATGGGTGGCTCCGTCACCGGCTGTGTACGCAGGCCCGAACGGGAGTGGATCTGGATTGGATAATGTGCGGGCGCGACTCGAGCACGCGTTCCCGCACAATCATTCGCTGGAGACCGTCGAACGTGACGGTTGCGTCAGTGCAGTCATTGACATTCACTATGGCAGCGAGATACCCCATGAAGAGA
>VGWB01000075.1 GCA_016873755.1 Ignavibacteria bacterium
AGGATGTCATCATCTCCTCGACGCTTGCCTACCTTGCGTTTACGCTGAGCGCGGAGCCGAGACACCACCTCGTTCTGTCAGGAGGCGATCGAACACCTGATACTCGGATCGAAGAGATTTACGCGCCCTTCGATACTCTTCGGACCGATCTTGAGGGAGCAGGGATCATTGAGACGCACGATCTTCAACCGGGACCCCACGAATTGACCATTCACGCATTCGACCTTTCAGGGAACCAATCGGTTCTGAGAGTGACCTTGATGATCAGCAAGTAGTCTCGCCGCTGCACGCTGACGACCACGAGCGCGAGAGGCGAACGCCTGCTGCCTCGGCTCTCTGCTTCACCTCCAGATCCCCACTCTTGCACGCGTCGTTGATTTCCAGCCGGATTTTTCGTTAATTCATTCGTTGCCCGAATCGATAAGCTTTCCAGGAGGAAGAACGATGAAGAAGCGGTCCTTGACCCTCCTTGTCGGCTTGCTGCTCTCCAGTTCCTGTTTCTGCGGATGCTAGGATCAAGGAAATCCGGTTTCTGACGGTCCGCTTCCTAAGGGAACGTATCGGTATGAGGGTTTCGATTCAGGGGGTGCGTCCGTCGTCATCGGGGTCATTTCTCTCTCCTACCTCGACAGCGTATCGGTCGTCGGTGAGTGGGCGTTCGAGAAGAACGGTCCGACGAGCAACATCGGGCCCCAGATCGGAGCCGGATTGCTTGCCGGGAGAGTGGATGGACGCTCCGTGACGATCAATCTGAATCCTGGGTGGGTGGATAACAACGTGATTCTCGCTGGCACAGTCGTAGACGGCCGAATCGAGGGCCAGTGGACCTGGATAACATTCGCGGGGCCGACGACAACAGGCACCTTTGTGGCGACAAAGGTGCCGTGAGGAACAAGTAGCGAAGCGCGATCGTGACCGGGCTCGCCTTCCGAGATGCCTTTTTGTTTACCAAACTCCGTGCGGTGCAATTCCGTGATGAAAGAACTCCCGAAAGCATACGACCCGAAGGACGTTGAAGACAAGTGGTACAAGTACTGGGAATCGAAGAACCTTTTCCACGCTGAGGTCGATCCTCAGAAGGCCCCCTACACCATCATTATCCCTCCGCCCAACATCACGGGCAGCCTCACGATGGGCCATGTTCTGAATAACACGATCCAGGACATTCTCATCCGTTGGAAGCGCATGCAAGGCTACGAAGCATGTTGGATCCCCGGAACCGACCACGCAGGGATAGCAACCCAAAATGCGGTTGAGAGAGCTCTTGCGAAGGAGGGGATCAGGCGGCATGACCTCGGCCGGGAGAAGTTTGTCGAGCGCGTCTGGCGATGGAAGGAAGAGTACGGGGGGACCATCATCAAGCAGCTGCGCAAGCTTGGCGCGTCCTGCGACTGGCAGCGCGAGCGATTCACGCTGGATGAAGGATTGTCGGGGGCCGTGAAGGAAGTCTTCGTACGGATGTTTGAGAAGGGGCTGATTTATCGCGGCAAGTACATCGTTAATTGGTGTACCTTCCACCAGACGGCGCTGAGTGACGATGAGGTTCAGTATGCGGAAACCAGTGGAAATCTCTGGCACATCAAGTACCCCATCGAAGGTACGGATGAGTTCGCCGTGGTTGCGACGACTCGCCCGGAAACCATGCTTGGTGACACAGCGATCGCGGTGAACCCGCGCGACGAGCGATACAAGTCGCTCCTGGGAAAGCACGCCATCCTTCCGCTGGTCGGGCGAAAGCTCCCGATCATCGCTGATGAGTTTGTCGACGAAACCTTCGGAACAGGCATGGTGAAGGTCACACCTGCGCACGACCCGAACGACTTCCTCATAGGTCAGCGCCACAATCTGGAACAAGTGAGCATCTTTGATGAGAAGGGCTATCTGAACGCGTCGGTTCCTGAGCAATACACTCGCATGGAGAGGTTCGAGTGCCGTAAGCAGGTCGCCAAGGACCTGGAGGCGCAGGGATATCTTCTGAAGATCGAACCCCACACGCACAACGTGGGGAAGTGCTATCGTTGTCAGACCATCATTGAGCCGTACCTGTCGGATCAATGGTTTGTTCGAATGAAGCCGCTCGCCGAGCCCGCCTTGAGAGCCGTGCAGGATGGTCACGTTCGCTTCCATCCCCAACGATGGGAGAAGGTTTACGAGCATTGGATGACAAACATTCGCGACTGGTGCATCTCCCGGCAGCTCTGGTGGGGCCATCGCATTCCTGTCTACTATGCACCGGACGGAAGATTCACCGCGGCGCGCAGCGAGCTCGAGGCATGTCAGAAGCTCGGACTGGAGCCCGGCACACCCGTCACCCAGGACGACGACGTGCTCGACACGTGGTTTTCGTCGTGGCTCTGGCCGTTTTCCATTCTCGGCTGGCCACAAGATAACGAGGACCTTCGGTACTTCAATCCCACCAGTACGCTCGTGACCGGACCGGACATCATTTTCTTCTGGGTCGCGCGGATGATCATGGCAAACATGGAGTTCCTTCGAGGAGAGCCCGGCTCCGACGGCCGGCCGAGGACGAGCGATAATGAACTTGTTCCGTTCCGGGATGTGTATTTCACGAGCATCATCCGGGATGTTCAGGGTCGCAAAATGAGTAAGTCGCTGGGCAATTCACCGGATCCGTTGGACGTCATAGAAGAATATGGAGCCGACGCGTTACGCTTCACCGTCGCATACCTCTCCCCGCTCGGTCAGGATGTCCTGTTCTCGGCAGACAGGTGCGAGATCGGCCGCAACTTTGCCAACAAGATCTGGAACGCCGGTCGCTTCTTGCTGATGAACAAGTCCGATCTTCAGCTCGCGGCAAACGACGATGCCATCGATCAATTACCGGAAGAGCATCTTGATCTTGCCGACCGGTGGATCCTGTCGAGGTTGAATCATGCCGTCAGGGATTTCAATGTGTCACTCGGCGAATTCCATCTCAACGAGTCGAGCAGGATTCTCTACGACTTCATCTGGCATGATTTCTGCGATTGGTATGTCGAGCTGGTGAAGACCCGGTTCTATGGCGATGAACCGAACGATATGAAGCGAATCGTTTTGCAGCGGGCCCTATGGATTTTCGACCAGGCGCTTCGCTTGCTGCACCCGGTGATGCCGTTTGTCACAGAAGAACTCTGGCAACACCTCGCAGAGCGCAAGGGAAAGACGCTCATGCACGCCGCATTCCCTGCCTGCAACAAACGGTGGATCGACGAGAAGACTGAAGACGATATGGCCTTTGTCCAAAACGTGGTCAACGCCGTACGAAACATCCGCGGCGAACACAACATCCCGCCCGGAAAAGAGGTCAAGGTGCAGGTCAGACCAACCTCGAGCCACCGAGAGCTGGTATTTGAATCGTATGGGAAGTACCTGAAAAAGCTGGCGCGCGTAAACGAAATCGAAATCATTTCTTCCACTCTAACGCCAAAACTCGCGTCAAGCGCTGTCATCGACGCTGCGGAAATCTTCGTTCCCTTGGCGGGGCTTATCGACATCAACGCCGAGCGTGTCCGACTGCAGAAGGAGATCGCCCGACTGCAGCAGGCACTTGAGGGGATCGAAAACAAGCTGAGTAGCCCTTCCTTTGTGCAACGCGCTCCGAAGGAAGTCGTCGAGCGAGAGCGGGAGAAGCAATCTAGCTTCAAGATTAGTCTTGATAAACTGAAGGCAAACCTGGCACAGCTCACGTAGTGGACGCGTTGCACCGACGCGGTCTACTCTTCACTTTCTGCTCTTCACTGTCCACAATTTACCCGAACGCCACAACGCTGCTACCATGGTTCCTCAAACTGAGCAATATCTGGGAGAGCTTCGCTGCAAGGCGGTCCATGGACCCAGTCAGGTCGAGCTCATTACGGATGCCCCGACCGACAACTACGGGCGGGGCGAGAGCTTCTCTCCTACCGATCTCGTCGTCACTGCTCTCGTAACCTGCAAACTGACAACGATGGCACTCTTTGCCCATCACGATAATGTCAAACTGGACGGAACGAAGGCCTGCGCCGAAAAACACATGAGCACGGACCCACCGCGGCGGATCGTGCGGATCGTCGTACGAGTCGATTGCCCGAGAGGTATTCCCCGGGCATACCGGGAGAAACTTGAGTACGTTGCCCGTACATGTCCGGTCGCAAAGAGCCTTCATCCCGACATTGTACTGGATGTGACATTTATCTATCCCGACTGAACATCTTCCCTTCTGCTGAGGGCCCCGCTGCATCATCGCACCGAATACGGGGCGGAGCAGCCATGAAAACCTATAGTGCGTATCTCACCCTCGTTCTCCCTGTGCTCATCTTGTCATCGTGCACTTCATCAGTCTATAGACAGGTCTATCCCACCCTGCTTGATGGAAAGTACGATTCAGAGTTCCCCTATAAGGGATGCTCCGAGCAGCTTGAGGAGATCAGCCAGAGTGTGAAACGACTGACGGTTATGGCCCACTACAAGAGCTACGCGTTTCCGCTGGTAGATTCAGTCACACTGCCAGACATCACGCCACAGTCACTGTCGGCTCGACAAGAGAGACTTGGCTTCCAACATCACACCACTGCCGGCACGGCCACAGTCATTTACAACGAAGACGGGAAGCTTGCGCTTCTCACTTGTGCCCACGTGGTGAGCCACCGGGACACGGCGATTTCGTACCATCGTGGAGAAGACGGTGCGGCCACGCCCTTTGTCAGGAGCTTTGCGGTGAAAACCAGTCAGCTGAACTTCCTGAATGAAGTGGCCGGCGGCACCGCACTGGAGATCCTTGCCCTCGATCGGCAATCCGATATCGCCATTCTGGGACAGAAGCTTACACCACAGCAGACAGTCGGCGTCAGAGTCTTCACATATCCCTTCGGAAAGGCCAGAGAGCTGGAGTGGGGCACTTTTGTCTACCTCTTCGGGTATCCTTCCGGATACAAGATGATAACGAAAGGAATTGTGAGCATTCCGACCAAGACCGGTTCAGGCTCCTTCCTGGTCGACGCGGTCGTTTCGCCGGGATCGAGCGGGGCCATAGCGCTTGCGATACGTGACGGGATACCGAACTTCGAATTGGTTGGGCTCGTGAAGATGATTCCCGCAGAGGCGTCCTTCGTACTCTCCCCTTCGATAAGGGAATGGAACGTGGACTACGATCCGTACGAACCATATCGGGGCGACATCTTCATAGAACGAAAAATGGAAATCCAGTACGGCATCGCTCAGGCTATCCCCGCCGAAGCCGTGCTTGAATTCATTCAGAAGAGCCAAGACCAACTCGCCGCCAAGGGCTATCAACTTCGTCCGCTGGTCCGACCACCAGAAGCGGAGAAACGGTCGATGTGATAGTGCAGGAATGACTGAAGGAGAAAATTCAATGCCCTCGCCCTTTTCCGGCCCGCGCCTGAAAATCGAACCGGCACAGAAAAAGGACGTGCCCCTCATCCTCAGATTCATCAAGGAGCTGGCTGAATACGAACGCCTCACCCACGAGGTTGCTACGGACGAAGAAATCCTAGAAGAGACGCTTTTCGGAGAACGACCGGTCGCCGAAGTTGTATTCGCCTACTACGACAACGAACCGGTTGGGTATGCTCTCTTTTTTCATTCTTTCTCCACCTTCCTCGGCCGGCCTGGCATCTACCTGGAGGATGTCTTTGTCCGACCGCCGATGCGGGGCAAGGGCGTAGGCAAAGCTCTGCTCACGTATCTTGCCCGGCTTGCGAAAGAACGAAAATGCGGCAGGCTCGAATGGGCGGTGCTGAACTGGAATGAGCCTTCAATTCGATTCTATGAGTCGCTCGGTGCCGTGCCGATGGACGAGTGGACCGTGTATCGACTCTCAGGTGAGCCACTCGCGCGATTGGCCGAAGCCACCAGCAGCAGTCCTATGACGTGAACTCTCTGGGTTGAATCACATGCAATGCCAGAAGCGGTATATCGCACATCTTGATCTCGATTGCTTTTACGTCTCCGTCGAACGAATCAAGGATCCATCCCTCAACGGCAAACCGGTCATCGTCGGTGGATCACCGAGCGGGCGAGGCGTCGTTGCATCTGCATCGTACGAGGCACGCGCGTTCGGCGTCCGCTCTGCCATGCCAACGGCGCACGCGCTTCGCCTCTGCCCGAGCGCGGTCGTCGTTCGGAGCCACTTCGCCAAGTATACAACGTACTCCAACAAGCTCTACCGGCGGATCCTGGAACTGGCGCCCGTCGTCGAGCGTGCCTCGATTGATGAAATGTATCTCGACCTCACGGGATGCGAGGTGTTGTATGATAACGACCTGCCCGGATTCATCAGGAAGCTGCAGAAGATTGTGTGGAGAGAATTCTACCTGCCATGCACAATTTCGCTCGCTTCGAACAAATCTGTGGCGAAAATCGCCGCAGGGACGGTGAAACCCGCTGGTGTCATTTACGTCCCGCATGGCACGGAGATGGAATTCCTCGCCCCCCTCCCCATCGACGTGATTCCGGGCGTCGGCAAGAAGACAGGTGATCTGCTGAGGCGGAAGGGCTTCACGCTCGTCGGCGACCTGCAGGCGGTCTCCAGGAAAGACGTGACGAAGATACTTGGCAAATATGGCCTGTGGATTCACGAGGTGGCCAACGGCATAGGGCCGGAATATCTGACCACTGAACATCCCCGGAAGAGCATCGGAAACGAAGAGACCTTCTCGAACGACATCGCCGACCAGGCCGAACTGGAGAAAATCCTCTTTTCGCTGGTGGAGGAGGTGTGCTCCTCTCTCCGCTACCGGCACCTGAAAGCGCGTACTTTCACACTGAAGTTGCGCTATTCAAACTTCGATACTGTCACCCGCGCCGAAACAATCGCACCAACTTACGATGACGCGGTGGTGTTCCAGACCATGAAAGAACTCATGAGTGCCGCCTACACACGCCGTCTGCCTGTGCGGCTCCTGGGCGTGAGGGCGTCTCACCTCATCGACCAGACACAACTTGAGCTCGAGCTCTTTCCAGAAAGCGAGAGACGGTCCCAGATGCTGGAGGCGATCGACAAGATCCGCAAGAAATTCGGGGACGATGTCATTCACATGGGGAATGCCTAGGACAGCCGGTTTCCCGAGCTCAGCACGGCCCTCTTGGAGGGAGGCTGAAAGAGATGGCAGGGTTACAAGCCGCACGTGAGGCCACCGACTTTCAGAGTGGGTGGCTTTCTTGATCTCTAGCGGGCGGGCGAACCTCTAAGGACGCGCACAGGAAGAAGCAGGATCGCCCTCAGGAACTGGAAAACCGCATCAACGGCGATGCCGAGGAGACGGAACGGGAGAAGAAGAATCCAGACGATGGGATACAGAAACAGCGCAAGCAGCGCCACCGGCCAGCACAACACCAGCAGGATGAGCCACAGCAGGAATTTGATCATCGGATTTGCCTCAGCCAAAGATACGCCTGACGATGGCAAGAGGTTTCATACTCGCCACGATTAGCGGAGGCATTCGTCACGATCACAACGCAATTGACGAGTCTCCTGATTTCCCATGATATTGACCTCACACCCATCACCATTGAGAAATATGAAACCCGTGCCACGCGTTAAGCTTGAACTGCCAGAGCAGTTCCCCTTCGCCACCGAGATCCCCTTGCGCATTACAGATATCAACTACGGCGGCCATCTGGGGAATGATGCGCTTCTCTCGCTGCTTCACGAAGCAAGGGTGCAGTTCCTGCGCCAGTACGGTTTCACCGAGGTCGACGTCGACGGGCGCAGCATCATCATGGCAGACGTCGTGATCGTCTATCGCTCAGAGTCGTTCTACGGTGACGTCGCAAGGATTGAGATGGCCGTGACCGATCTTCAAACTCACGGCTGTGACTTTGTGTACAAAGTGACGAATCGCGGCAACGGCAAAGAGATAGCGAGGGCAAAGACCGGCATCGTCTTTTTTGACTACGAGAAAAGAAAGATCGTACCGGCCCCCCAGAAATTCACAGACTTGTTCTCGGCTGACTCATGAAGCCGGTGTCTGCCGCCCCTTCGTTCCTTTTCTACTCGCTGTCGCATCGCTGAATGCAGGGATTGCATCTACGAGCTGTTTGATTCCGTTCGTAGGCAAAATGCCTGCATAACGGACTGCATCCTGCCGGTCTTTACGACAGAGGACGTGTCACTTTTCTTTGGCCACCGGTCCGTATGCTCTCAAACCAGTCGATCGCGCCGAGCACGGATGGCAGACTAGCCGTTGCATGGTTTCCGCCCGCAATCGTTGTCAGCTTGATGTCGGTACCGCCATTTGCTTTCAGGGCAGCCACAGCAGTCAATGCGTTTTGATACGGAGATACATCATCGGCATCGCCATGGAAGAAATGGATGGGAGATCTGGGTGCCCAGTTCAGCAGAGTATTCTCGTCAATCGCGGAAATGACCGCTGTTTCCGTTCCGGCCAGTACCCTTGCCACAAAATCGGGATTCATAAGCTCTGAGAAGCTGGATGGCAACTGACTTACGACTTCCCCCCATGTCTTTGAACCGTCGAACAATCCTCTCATCCTTGAGGCATAGGGAGATTTGAAAAAGCCACTCAATCGGTTCCAGTTGTACAGGTCGTCGTAGGCTGTGAGAAAGAATGCGATGTACGCCGGTGTGCTGTACGTGCCCTGTTGAAACATGTTCTGCATTGTACCGCGGAGATCGTAAGGGCCGGCCATTGGCGCAACGGCAGCTAGATTGAACTCATTCGAGTAATTCTTTTCGATTTCCTTTTGAGAAGCTAGCGTGACATATCCTCCCTCAGAATACCCTGTCAAGAATATTCGCCCATCCAGTGCAACCCCGTTGTTCGCACAGTACGATCGTGCAGCCCGCATGAAATCAACAACACCCGGGACAAGCGACCTTGCATGAAGATACGGGTGCATTCGATTTGATATTCCAAAACCCGGATAGTCGGGGACCACAGTCACATATCCAGCTGAGGCCGAAACCAAACCTACGATGCCCTCCACCGAACTCACCGGCGATTGGGACGCCACTAGATCACGTTTTGTCTGCGTCCCGTGCTGCAAGCTTAGCAATGGAAGTCGAATTGTCGTACCTGAAGGGATCATAAGAGCCCCCGAGAGGTGTTCGCTCTTGCCATCGCCATCAACGCTGGCATATTGGACAGAAATGACCTGAACAGAATTCGTCAAGGAATAGGGAAGGTTTGCATTCATCGCGGCAAGTATCTGTTGAATCTGAGTGGGAGAATAGGTGCCCAAGGAATTCGTAGAAATGAGCTCTCCTCTTTCCAGCAGAACCGGTGCGTCAACGATTTTGCCCTCTTGGCATCCTAGTGCAAACAAACTCAGAACGACGGCAATCGGCCACCGACGAAGTTGTTTCAGTTGCACCATCATGTTGTTTTCCCTCATTTGGTTTTGACAGTATACTTGAATGAACAGAGAGCGTCCAGAGAGATCAGCTGTGAGCGGAACGCCTCTCGATCCACTGTGGTCAACCATTATGCTGATCGGTTCACAGGTCCGGATCCATACTCAAGTTATACGGAAAAAGTCCCAGGCGTTGCACTATTCGGTCAAGAAAATAGCTAAGATAATATTTTCAAAGGAGTTGCCGGGAATAGCGGGAATGCAGTCTTGCGGATCGATCACAATCCTCGTATGATATTGGGAAACAGATCCTGTCGTTGCGCAGATCGGAAAGTCGAGTATCATCTTCCATTGTGAGTTCTTCCTGCTTAGCCGATACGACCGATGCATCATCTAGCTGAGTCCTACGTGAAACTTGTACTTGCCGTGGGGGAACACGACGAGAACTATGTCGATGCCTACTACGGCCCGGCAGCTTGGCGTGATGAGATCAAGCGAGCCGGAATGTCCCTTGAGGCCATCCAGCGTTCAGCGACCAGCATCCTGGAAACGTTGCGCGGAACGATAATCCATCCTGCTGATGAAATGACGGAAATGCGGAAACGGTACCTCATCAAGCAGCTGGAGGCAATGATCGCGCGCATCGGTATGCTCGGTGGGAAACAGATGTCGTTCGAGGAGGAGACACAAGCCCTGTATGATGTCAAGCCTCCGGTACACACGGAACAGGACTTTCAAGAAATCCTGCGAGGGCTCGAATCTCTTCTGCCCGGGTCAGGACCTCTGGCAGACCGTTACGAAACGTTTCGCAAATCGTTTGTTATTTCGACCGAGAAGCTCGACGCGGTGTTTCAAGCAGCGATCGCAGAATGCCGAAGTCGGACAAGAATCCGTGTTGAACTCCCGGCGAACGAGAGATTCAATCTTGAGTACGTGAAGAACAAGCCGTGGAGCGGATACAACTGGTTCAAAGGCAACGGCTTCAGCCTCATTCAGATCAACGCCGACCTCCCCATCCACATCGATCGGGCTGTTGACCTCGCGGCACATGAGGGATATCCCGGGCATCACGTCTACAATACTCTCCTTGAGAAGAACCTTGCCAAGGAGCGCGACTGGGTGGAGTTTACCGTCTATGCGCTCTTCAGTCCTCAATCGCTGATTGCAGAAGGCACGGCGAATTTTGGAATCGACGTCGTGTTTCCCGGAAACCAACGCATACAATTCGAACAGGACGTCCTCTTCCCTCTGGCTGGCCTGGATCACCGGCGGGTTGCGCAATACTATATCATCCATCAGCTTGTCGTTCGCCTGAACTATGCACACAATGAAGCCGCACGCCGGTATCTGGACGGGAAGTTCACCCGGGAAGAAGCCGAGGAGTTCCTGATGACCTACGCTCTTATGTCACGTGAGCGGGCAAGACAACGGGTCCATTTCATCGACACCTATCGCAGTTACGTCATCAACTACAACCTCGGCCAGGATCTGGTGAAGGGACACATTGAATCCGGCGGGGGAACTGCAGATCGCCCGGAGGTACGTTGGGAGCAATTCATACGCCTGCTTTCTTCGCCCCAGGTCCCCTCGAATCTGCAGCAGGTGGAGCGATCCGGAGGCTCTTGCTGATAGAACAATGGGACGCTTCAGAGTGTTCATTGAATATGAAGGTACCCGCTACAGTGGATGGCAAACGCAAAAGAATGCGCGAACCATCCAGGGAGAGCTCGAGAGCGCCATAGGGACCGTTCTCGGAACACGAGATTTCGAGCTGTACGGTTCCGGCCGAACGGATGCCGGCGTACACGCTCTTCAACAAGTGGCCCACCTTGACGCGCAGACAGTTCTGGGCCCGGAGATCCTGCGGATGAAGATCAACGATGAGCTTCCCCCCGACATCAATGTGCTACACATCGAGAAGGCACCGCCCCGGTTCCACGCTCGGCTTCATGCTCTCTCACGCAGCTACGTGTACCAAATCTCCCGACGAAGGACCGCCTTCGGAAAGCGCCACGTCTGGTGGATCAAAGATCAGCTTCGCATCGATCGTATGCGCTCGGCGGCAGGACTCTTCATTGGGATGAAGGATTTCCGATCCTTCACGGCTGACGATCCTGAGGAAAAATCGACGAAGGTCCAGATCAAGAACATCCAAATTGCAGAGCGCGGAGATCTGATCTTGATACGGGTCACAGGCTCACATTTCCTTTGGAAGATGGTGCGGCAGATGGTGGGTGCGATTGTGGAAGTTGGTCGGGGCAAACTCACATTGAACGATCTCAAAAGATTTCTTACTATAGCGTCGGATATACCTGCGAGACTCACTGCTCCACCGTCGGGCTTGTTTCTCGAGCGGGTATACTACGAGGGAGACAAAGAACTGGATCGCCTAGAACCCGTGTTGCACATCGCTTCGGAGAAATGAGCATGACACGGACTCAACGCGTCATTCTCACGCTGCTGGTGGCGATATCCTGCATTGGCTGTGATCAAGCTGCAAAAACAGTCGCTCGTCATACGCTTGCCGTCAATGAGCCGCTGAGAGTGTTCAACGACATCTTCCACCTGCAATACTCAGAAAACCACGGGGCGATGCTCGGCATCGGCTCGGATCTCCCTGCGGAGGCCCGCTTCTGGCTGTTCACGCTTACCAGTGGCAAACTCAAGACTGTGGAGGTGTTTGCACTCTCCCTCGTGCTGGGCGGTGGACTCAGCAATCTCACCGATCGCCTTGGGAGAGGCGGCGCTGCGGTCGACTTTGTCATGATAGTCGTCGGACCCTGGAGAACGGCAATTTTCAATCTCGCTGACCTGCTCATCGTTGCGGGGCTTGCGATCCTTGTGGTTTCGAACCTCCCCTGGTTCCCCCTTCCCTCCAAAGGTTCCAAATGAATCGGCCAACCTTCCTGAGAAGTCTCGCACTCACGGGCCTGTTCGCTCGGGCAATTCTTCCAGCTACAACCGGGTTTGCGCTGTCGACCATCTTGAAACCTCGCCGGCTGCAACCAGGCGATACGGTCGGCCTTGTCAATCCTGCCGGCGCGACATTTCAGACGGTAGACATAGAGATCATCAAGGAATCCCTTCAAGCGCTTGGCCTTCAGGTTTTGCCCGGGGATCACGTGCTCGATCGGTACGGATACCTGGCGGGCAAGGACAGCGACCGCGCAGAAGACGTCAACCGGATGTTCGCCGATCCCTCTGTCAAGGCTCTCCTGTGCGTTCGCGGCGGCTGGGGGTCTAACCGGATCCTCCCCCTGCTGGACTACGAATGTATCCGGAAGAATCCGAAGATCATCATGGGTTACAGCGATGCCACCTCCCTGCTCGTGGCTCTCTATGCCGAGTGCGGCCTCGTGACATTCCATGGCCCGGTGGGGATATCGACCTGGAACAGCTTTTCTACCGACTACGTGAAGCGCATTCTCATGGAGGGGGAGTCCGCCATCCTTCGGAATCCCGCCACCCCTGGCGATACCCTTGCCCAGACAAAAGACCGCATCGAGGTCATCACGCCCGGCAGAGCACGGGGAAGGTGCGTCGGAGGAAATCTGAGCGTCCTCGCTTCCATGATCGGCTCCCCCTATCTTCCGGATTGGGAACACCACATTCTCTTTCTCGAAGAGACCGATGAGCAGATCTATCGTGTCGACCGAATGTTAACGCAATTGAAGCTTGCAGGCATTCTCGGCAAACTCGCCGGAGTGGTCTTTGGAAAATGTACCAACTGTGGCCCGGGTGAAGGATATGGATCGCTGACGCTCGAAGAAGTGTTCCGCGATCACATCAAGCCGCTCGGTGTCCCCGCATGGTCTGGTGCCATGATCGGGCACATCGAAAACAAATTCACTATTCCCATCGGCATCGAGGTCGAAATAGACGCGCAGCAAGGGACAATCCAGATGCTGGAGCCAGCAGTTCAGTAACGATTGCTTCGGGAGAGCCTACGATGAGCATGTACGAGACGATACTCTTAATCATGGGCGTAGTGATCGTGTTCCTGGGTACGAGAATCTTCATGAAGGTTCGGGAGCTCTCGCGCTCCTCAACTGATGAGGAGGAAGAGCGGGCCGCCGCCGTGCGGGCGAGCCTCACCAAAGATCTTCAGGAACTCAACATCGAGCAATCGAATCTCGAAGACCGGGAGTCCCCTCCAGCGCCCGAGCAAAAGACCGGTGATTCCGGGGAGACCTGATCGGGCGCCGAAATGAGCAACTCTCTTATTGATCTCAGCCACCCGATCGAACACGGGCTGATCACCTACCGTGGACTCCCTCCACCCCGTATCTCTGAATATCAGGGCCGAGAAGAATCGCGCCGACAGTACGCTGACGGGACCGAATTCCTTATAGGAAAGATCGAGATGGTGGCCAACACAGGAACCTATCTCGATTCCCCCTTTCACAGGTACCCAGACGGCAAGGACCTTTCCCAGTTGCCGCTCGGCTCATTGGCAAACCTCGATGGCGTCGTCATGCGGAAAAAGGATCCGGAGAGGGCCATCGACCAGAACATCTTTGAAAACATCGATGTTCGGGGCAAAGCCGTGCTGGTTCACACGGGATGGGATCGCTATTGGAACACGAATCAATACTTCGAGGGAAATCCCTTTCTGACAAAGATGTCAGCCGAATATCTGGTCCGGGCAGGAGCCGCTCTGGTCGGGATCGATTCGGTCAACATCGATAATACCGATGATCTCACACGACCCGCTCACACAGTGCTCCTTGCCGCTGACATACCTATCGTTGAGCATCTCTGCAATCTCGGCTCCATTCCCGAAAAGGGCTTCAAGTTCTTTGCTGTTCCCACGATGATCAAGAATTTTAGCAGCTTCCCGGTACGCGCGTTCGCGATCGTCTAGCAGGGTTCCCCATGTGCGGAGCAACTTCGGCGCCCGACATCTCTACCGTATGCGCTCGCTTGACATTCAACCCTTATTCTGGTAATCTTAGCCACTGCTTCAGCGAGCGGAGCCGTGCAAGGCATGGAACTGCACATCTGCACAAATTCTCCTTCATGATCATTCCGGCGAATTTGAACTAGGGAGATCCAACTATGGCTGCGAAGATCCCTTCCGAGCACCGCCTTATCGGAAATCTTCCCAAGGTCGGCATCCGCCCCGTCATTGACGGGCGCCGCAAGGGTGTGCGCGAGTCATTGGAGAAGGCCACGATGGCGATGGCCCGAACCGTTGCGAAGTCTCTGATCGAGAATCTCCGTCACGCAAACGGGGCCCCCGTCGAATGCATTGTCGCTGACACGTGCATCGGAGGTGTGGCTGAAGCTGCACAAGCCGCCGAGAAATTCGCACGGTCCGGCGTCGGCGTTTCATTGACGGTCACACCCTGCTGGTGCTATGGTGCTGAGACGATGGACATGGATCCGCTTCTCCCGAAAGCCATCTGGGGCTTCAACGGGTCGGAGCGACCAGGGGCTGTATATCTTGCCGCAACACTGGCAGCGCACAATCAGAAAGGTCTCCCCGCGTTCGGCATCTACGGTCGTGACGTCCAGGATGCTGGCGACACGCGCGTACCTCAGGATGTGCACTGGAAGATCCTCCAGTTTGCCAGAGCAGGCCTCGCAGTTTCCACGATGCGTGGCAAATCGTATCTCGCTATCGGTGGCGTCTCCATGGGTATCGCGGGGTCGATAGTTGACCACTCGCTCTTCGAAAAGTATTTTGGCATGCGGGTCGAAACTGTGGACATGAGTGAATTCACGCGCCGGATCGAAGAGGAGATCTACGACAGAAACGAGTTCGTCAGGGCACTGAAGTGGGTGAAACAGAACTGCAAGGAAGGAAAGGACTACAATCCTCCGAAACTTCAGAAGGGCCGAGCCGAGAAGGATAGAGACTGGGAGATAGTTGTCAAGATGGCTCTCATTGCGCGCGACCTGATGATCGGGAATCCTCAATTGGTGAAGCTGGGCTATAGCGAAGAAGCACTCGGCCACAACGCCATCGCCGGTGGATTTCAGGGACAACGACAATGGACTGACCATTTCCCGAATGGCGACTTCCTGGAAGCAATCCTCAACTCGTCCTTCGATTGGAACGGCATTCGTGAACCATTCATTGTTGCGACGGAGAACGATGCGCTGAACGGGATCTGCATGGTGCTCGGACATCTTGTCACCAACACCGCGCAGATCTTCGCCGACGTTCGCACGTTCTGGAGTCCCGAGGCAGTTCGACGGGTCACAGGTCACAGGCTCGGAGGCCCTGGTGCCAACGGAATTCTCCATCTGATCAACTCTGGCGCAGCGGCCCTTGATGGAACCGGACAGCAAAGCATCAGTGGAAAACCGGCGATGAAGCCTTTTTGGGACATTACGGCGCAAGAAGTCAGAAGGTGCTTGGAAGCCACCACGTGGTATCCGGCGATGCTTGAGTATTTCCGGGGTGGCGGTTACTCTTCCGGTTTCCTCACGCGGGGCGGCATGCCAATGACCATGTTCAGGATCAACATGGTTAGCGGGCTGGGTCCGGTGATGCAAATTGCCGAAGGAACCACGGTGGACTTGCCCGACAAAGTCGATCAGATCCTCGAGCAACGCACGAATCCGACGTGGCCTACGACGTGGTTTGCACCGCGACTTCAGGCCAGCGGCCCCTTCCGCGACGTCTACACGGTCATGAACTCGTGGGGCGCCAACCACTGCGCACTGAGCTACGGCCACATCGGAAGTGAACTGATCACGATTGCATCCATGCTGCGTATACCGGTCCACATGCACAACGTGCCCGAGGAAATGATCTTCCGACC
>VGWB01000076.1 GCA_016873755.1 Ignavibacteria bacterium
CACGCACTCGTTCAGGACCCTCGGAATACTTGGTCAACCCTTTCTTGAGAATGTTCGCAATTGGTGCCTCGGTCCTCGAGCAGAAATTCAACGCGGACACCACACCCCCTTTCTGAATCACGCTGCGCAGACGCATCATGAATTGACCTGTGTCAACGCGCGCTCGCCGGAGCACCAATCCACGTTCGATGATGACAACGAGAGCGATGATAGAACAGAGCAGGATCGGGTACATCAGGATTCCGCCCTGGGCGAACAACGATAGTAGGCTCATGTTTTCTCTCGAGATTGTCGTGAAACCAACCCGTTACCTGGCGCGAATGCGGTCAATCCAATAGCTCGAGCGGAGCTCCTCCGCGAAGTTCCCGACCGCCAGCTGTGCGTCCTTCAATGATGCATACCGGCCGATGCGGACGGTGTACCACGCCTCATCCTTGAATGACCGCTCCTCGACAAATGCCGGGTAGCCCGCCTCCTCAAGCCTCCTGACCATATCCTGCGCTTTCTCCTTGTCCCGCCACGCAGAGACCTGAACCGTGTATTCCCCTTTCATCTCGCGTAAGCCTGGGCTGACGGTGGCACCAGGCATCTGCTTGGCTGGCTGTGAAGGTCTCACAGCTGTCTTGGTCGGCGGCTTCTTGGTGTCATCCAGCGGGGGTGTCTCGACCATGGCAATCCCCGTCGTATCCTGCGCCATGGATTCTGCCTGCGCGGGCTGCCCCTCCATTTGCACCACCTCTGGCGCCGCCCTCGTCCCCCACAGCTTGATGACGCCGAGCCTGTTCAGCAGATAAGCTCCTCCCGCTCCGACAATGACAACTACAAGAAGAACGAGCACTACGGTGAGCGCAGAGCTTTTCTTCTTCGGTGGCCCTTCATCTTCCGAAACCGTCAGCTCCTCACCCCCCGCACTCTCAAGATTATCCAGAGATCCCTCATCATCCTGCAGGTTGAGATCTGGCATCGCTAGTTCCTCCTCGTATGTTGGAGTTTATGATAAACACTCGCTTTAACGATCTCTCACCATCGGTAGCTCGCGCCGGCAGTAACTATGAACGGTTCAGCCCGGTATCCCTTCCACACCTCGTACCGACGGTCAGCCGCGTTTTGAACCTCCACCGCGATGTTCAGGGACTCCAGCAGCCTGTACTCGCTCCGCAAACCGAGCACGATGTACGCCGGCAACTTGTTTCCAGCGAGCAGATCAACTCTTCGCCGGTCAACAAACTGCAGCCAGGGCGAAATAGTCAGTGCGCGCAAAATCTCCCGTGAGTACCTCCCCGTCATCTGGAAATCTGCCGCGTAGGGGATTCCCTGCTGGGTAACGGTGTTCCTGGTCGAATTGATCGCAGCGCCAGCCGCAAAATAACCATTTCGCTCGAACTTCGCAAATAGGTCCAACGCATACGTGGTGATCTCCGTCATCCCGGCATAGACTGTTGTCCAAATCCCCTGCTGCGGACCCTCCGCCCACAGCGGGAAATCACGCATTGATCGGTAGCGTGCCGAAATCCTCGATCGCCAGACATCGTTCCAGTCGGTCTCGAGCGCACCGGTAACATCCAGACGCACGTCGGTATGTTGAACAAGAGTGGACGCGGAGAGGTAGGGATTCATGTTCACGAGGGAGGAGAGCGTTGCCTCTTCGACGCCCGCACGATACGTAACAGTCGCGACAGAATTCCCCAGGAGGACGTACCCGGCCATCAACCGAGGGGAGATTCTCGTGAGCTTCTGACCAAGCATCCCCCGTGCAGAATAGAAGTGAGCCGAAAGTTCTGTGAAGAAGTTCCCCCACCATATCCTGGATGCACCGATACCTGCGGCAAGGTAGGGAAGGCTGCCGCTCGTGGGGCCGGAGATAGATGCGGCGGCAAGATTGACGCGGGCCAGCAAAGGTAACCCGGCGATGCGAAAGCGCGATTCCGCATGCAGGGAGATGTGACTCTCTCTGCTTCGAGCCGAGGAGTCTGAAAGGAAGAGCCCGGAGTAACCGATCTCCGCGTGGTAGTTGAATGTGCTCGACGCAGACGACGTCAGCGACCCCCCGAGAGAAAGCGATGATGCGGTTCGCGTCAGTGACGGGGTATTTGATCCGAAGAACCGGTAGGTCTCACTACCGAACCCCGCGCTGCCGCCTACCTTTGCACCTTCGAGCCAAGAGGAAGAGCGCACGGGCAATCCCCCTTGAACTGCGAGTTGTCCGCCCGAGCGGTTTGTGTACGGGGCATATCCTTTTGATGAGTGATAGCGACCCTGAGCGAGATAGGAATACCCCGGATTCAAATCTGCAAGCGAGAGACCGACATTCGAAGTGAAGTATGTTCCAAGACTGGCTGTGATTGTCCCGTTCATGAGCGTCGCAGGCAAGATCTGAATCGTGAGTTTCTCACGAGCCCCAATTTGGATAGTGTTGCGATCGCGCGCGACGCTCACAGGATCAACGAAAAAGATCGGCAATCGACCAGCGTTCTCGTCCGCGGCAACTTTCTGCGCTTCAGGCAGGTCGATCGAAGCGACGCCCGTGATGATAAATTCCGGCAGATCAATCTTCGGCAATTGGCCCACACGCTGACCTTCTGTCTGACGGACGGATGATCTCTCCTCCGCGGGGGACACGGGGATGTCAAGTCGCTTTTCTTGCGGCTGCGGTCTCGCTGGCTCCCGTTCCTTCTCCTGTGGAGACACTGATGTCCCCACAACAAGCAGAAGCACGGTGATATGAGCCACACATCGAATCACCCCTACCTCCCTTCAAGGCGCCTGAGCCGGCTCGAGGCCTCAGCCACGACTTCCTCTTCCCTTTCGAACTTCAAAGCGCTGCGGTACGCCTCTTTCGCCTTTTGGAGGTTCTTTAGCTCCTCGTAGGCTTGTCCCATCCCGAGGTACGCTTTGGCGAGCCATGGATCATACGAAGGGAATACATATCGGAGCCGGAGGAACGCCGTAGCGGCGCTCTGCCACTCCTTGCTCTCAAGATAGATAGCTCCACTGAGATACTGCGCCTCGGCCCCAACCTCATCAACGCGCGAGGTGGCTACAACCTGAGCGCGAGATTGTGCGGACGCATAGTCCTTCATCTGCAGAGAGATCTTGACCAGGCCTACTCGAGCTTTGTCGGCCTGGACCGCCGAACCGTAGCTTGTCACAACATACTCAAACTGACTCTTTGCCTCATCGATCGCGCCGTTGTCGAAGAACACCAGGCCCTTCAACAGTGCCACTTCTGGTGCAGACTCGGTCTTGGCGAGTTCTCGTTCGGCTCTGGACAAAACAGTGAAGGCGCGGTCATACTTCTTCTCGCTGCGGTAGATGCGCGCCGCCTCAAGGAGCGAGCTGCTGACGATGCTTGCCGGAGCGTTTCTGGCAGACGCGGCTTGCTCAAAAACGTCCGCGGCATCCAGTGTCTTTCCTGACTCGGCCATGCTCTTAGCCAGCCAGTACATGGCGGACGCGCGCTGATTCGATTGAGGATATTGCCTGAGGAACCAGCGGTATGCCTGCGCCGCTTCGTCAAAGCGCTTTTGGGTGAACAACAACTCCCCCTTCTTCAGAGAGAGCTGTTCACCGAGCGCCGATTCCGGATTGTCCCGAACGTACCCGTCAATAGCGGCCAGAGCTTCCTCAGTTTTCCCTTGCGCAGTGAGGCAATACTGGATCCCTGCGATCGCATCGAATGCAAAGCTGCTCTTGGGGTATCGGCGGATGATTTCCCTGTACGACTTCTCCGCTGCGGCATACTGCTGAAGATTGTAGTATGCATCTCCAATGCTGTGGAAAGCACGAGGCGCCATCTCGCTTTCCGGATAGTTGGAAACGACAAGCTGAAATTCCCGTATGGCCGCGAGGTACTCTTTCTTCTGGAACTGAAGCCAGCCGAGCGCATACTGTGCATCATCCGCCAGCGAAGATCTCGGAAAGGCGCTGATAACGCTTGAGAAATACTGCGAGGCCTGTTCGCTGTCTCCTGACCGAAAGTAGGTTTGTGCCAGCTGGTAATAGGCATACTCCGCCCCTTCCTGTCTGGAGAACAGCCGGACGACCGTGCGATAGACCCCCGCCGCCTTGGCATAATCCTTCTGCTGGAAGTAACAGTCCCCAAGGCGCAAGCGGGCATCAAATGAGAACTTGCCGGCAGGAAAAGCGACGATCAAACGTTCGAAAGCCTCGATGGCACTGGAAAGATCATTGAGCTTGTAGTACGACCACCCTATTCCATACATCCCTTCCTCGCGCCGCAGATCTCGGGCCGATTCTGCAACCGCCTTATAGTGCTTGAGCGAGCTCCGATAGTCCCCGGCTCGGTAATCCGACTCGGCCAGCCAATAGGTTGCCTCGTCCGATCGCGGATGACCGGGGTATTCTGCAAGGAACCTGCTGAAATGCTCGGCAGCGTCTTTGAAGCGATCGAGCTTCAGCAGACACCAGGCGACTTGATACGCTGATGTTACCTTGACTTCGAAGGGGGCTTGCGCCTGTGCAAGCGCTTGCGCAAATGCTGACCTTGCTGCCTCGAAGTTCGACTCGGAAAGCAGGCACTCCCCCAACATCTGATAGGCTTCGGCGCGCACATCGCTTGTCGGATAGTCGGAAAGCATCCGCTCAAAAAATCCCTTCGCTTCCGAAAGTTTGCTCTCTTCAAAATGCAGCAGCCCGGCGTCATAGAGGGCGTTATCCGCATATTCACCACGCGGACGATCCGTATACACCTGCGTGAATGACCTCAACGCTTCCCCGCGGTTTCCAGCAAGTTTCTCAGCGACCCCTTTCCGATAGAGCGCCGCGTGAGAGAGCGCGTCCATCCCATGGCTGAGTCTGGCAAACACTCTCGCCGCTCCTGCAAACTGCTTCTGTTTCAGCAACGCCCAGCCGAGCGCGTAGGTCACTTCGTTCGTCAGCTTGTGATCCGGAAAGTTCGCGAGGAAAGCTTCATACTGTACTCGGGCTTTGTCAAACTGATCAAGGTGGTAGTAGGATTCCCCCAGCAGATAGTCCGCTTCGCCCTGCTGCTCGGCCGAATCGATTGTCGGTCTCGCTGCGGTGAGCTCTTCGATCGCACGCATGTAGTCCTTGCTGTAGTAGTAGCACTCGCCGATCCTAACCTTGGACGATGCAGTAAGACCGCTCTGCGGGAATTCCTTGAGCAGCCTGCGATACCATTCCGCAGCCTTCGCGTATTCACCTTCCTTCTGATGCGTCCACGCTACCGAATACAGCGCGTAGTCCCGCAGTCGGTTCGCGGGGAAGTTCTCATACGACAATGTGTAGTACTTGATCGCGTTGCCGTTATCCTCCAGCTTAACGTATGCCTCCCCGATCCAGTAGGCAGCCTCACCTGCGAGTTTGCTCTCTCCGTGCTTCTCCAGAACCGCCCTGAATGCGCTGATTGCCTCTTGAGTCTTTTTCAGCTTCAGATACGTGTCCCCTAGTCGGAAGTACGCATTGTCAGCAAGATTCGACGAGGGGAAGTGAAGGAGAAAGGCGGAGAACTCCGATGCGGCAGCTTCATATTGCTCAAGCTGAAACTGACACTCGGCCTTCAGGAAGGCCGCATCGGGCAGCTTGATGCTTCGCGGGTACCGCTGAGTGAATCGTTCAAACTGCTCATTCGCCAACTGGAAGAGACCGTCCTTGTACAGACCATACGCGAAAGCATAGTCTTGCTCCTCCGCGATCTTCGACGAGGGAGTCGGGTTTTCCTGGGCGATCGAGAGCCGGGTCGGAAGAGACACGAAAGCCAACAAAACCAACAGAATCCAGTGGATCCTCCACTTCGAGGTTCTTCCCCGGATGCATGACACTATTCCAAACACCTAACCCTCCAGGGTTAAAGTGCAGTTTGAGGCGATCACGTTAACATACAAATTTAGCGTAATGCCTTGTCTAAGTCAAGGACTGTCGGGCTCAAAACCATCGAGAAACAGCAGTATACCTGGCCGACGTCGGAATGCCGAAAATCGCGGTATGTGAAGAGACCGGCCGCGGCGGCTAGTGAACTGCCCGCTGTTCCTTAGACGCATGAAACGGTGAAAAGATATGACGTCCCGGTGGATAGATTGGGGGAAAATGCGAAGTTCAGCTCTCAGTTTCGCGCTGATATTCCTGGAGACTTCGGACCTCCAGCTCCTGGAATTTCTGCCTCTCGATTCCCTTCACGGCTGTCGCAGCAGCCGAGAGAGTTGTGACGAATGAGACCCTGTGTTCGATCGCGGCCCAGCCAATTGCATATTCATCGTAACGCGAGCCTTCACCAAGCGGCGTGTTAATGACCAGTTGGATCTCGCCGTTCTTTATCATATCGACGACGTTCGGCCGGCCCTCGTTGACCTTGAAGACCTTCTGGCACTCGAGTCCCTGCGCCCGCAGGAACTTGGCTGTACCTTCTGTCGCGACTAGGAGAAAGCCAAGTCTCACGTAGTCCTTCACGATGTTCAGGGTGACGTCGTGCTTGTCGCTATCATTCACGCTGATGAACACTCTCCCTTCTGTCGGAAGCGTGTTCCCGGCTCCCATTTGAGCTTTTGCGATCGCGCCTCCAATTGTGGGAGATACTCCCATCACTTCTCCGGTTGAGCGCATCTCAGGTCCCAGAAAGACCGGGACGCGAGGGAATTTGGAGAAGGGAAACACTGCCTCCTTGACTGATATGTGCTTGACCGTCCGGAAGTCGAAATCCCTTACGCCGAGATCCTCCAAGGTACGACCGACCATGACTTTCGCGGCAATCTTGGCAAGCGGAAGGCCGACGGCCTTGCTCACGAAGGGAACGGTCCGTGAAGCCCGGGGATTGACTTCCAGCACGTACACTACGCCGTCCTTCACGGCGTACTGGACATTGATAAGACCGACGACCTTAAGCGCCTTTGCGAGCTTGACCGTGTGCGCCTTAATTTCCTCGAGATTCCTTTCCGAGATCATGTAGGGAGGGATCACGCAAGAGCTGTCACCCGAATGGATGCCTGCTTCCTCAATATGCTCCATCACTCCACCGATGAGCACATCCCTTCCGTCTGCCACAGCATCGACATCGAATTCGAACGCATCTTCCAGGAACTTGTCGATCAGCACCGGGTGTTCAGGCGAAACATCCACCGCCTTCTTCATGTACTCACGCACCGCCTCGCCGCTGTAGCAGATCTCCATGGCCCGGCCTCCCAACACATAGGAGGGTCGTATCAGAACCGGGTAGCCGATCTGCTCGGCAACGAGTACTGCGCTGCTCACGGAGTACGCCGTGCCATACATCGGGTGGGGAATTTTGAGCTTCTTCAGGAGAGCGCCGAACCTCTCGCGGTCCTCGGCCAGATCAATCCCCTCCGGCGAAGTTCCAAGAATACGCACCCCATGATCCTCCAATGCTTTGGCGATCTTGAGAGGCGTCTGACCACCGAAGCTGACAATGACCCCCTCGGGTTGTTCGTGCTCATAGATGTTGAGCACGTCTTCAAGCGTGAGAGGCTCGAAGTACAGCTTGTCCGTCGTGTCGTAATCCGTTGAAACCGTCTCCGGATTACAGTTGATCATGATCGTCTCGATTCCCTCCTCCTCCAGTGCGTAGACACCGTGCACACAGCAATAGTCAAACTCAATCCCCTGGCCAATCCTATTTGGTCCTCCCCCGAGGATCACGACCTTCCTCTTTTCGCTGCGGATGGATTCGTTTTCCTGATCGTAGGTCGAGTAGTGGTACGGCGTGTGAGCTTCGAATTCCGCTGCGCACGTATCCACAGTCTTGTAAACCGGAATTATTCCGAAATCTTTCCTTAACTGACGCACGGCTTTCTCGCTCGTCCCCCACAGATGCGCAAGCTGTCGGTCGGAAAAGCCGTACTGCTTGGCTTTCAACAGAATCTCCCTTGTTACACGCGACGGAACCGCTTTGCCTTTCGGGGTTGCTTTCATGCCCTCTCAACTCTTGATGTTTCTGTATCTGATCTTGCGCCAGTGCAAGGAGCCGAATACGCTTATGCCCCGTGGGAGATCAGTTCCTCCTCAAGATCCGCAATCTGCTTGATGTTGTGGAGGAACCAGGGATCAATTCTCGTGATCCCGTACAGCTCCTCGATTGTCGCCCCGAGCTGAAACGCGTATCGCAGGTAGAAAACGTTGTCGGGCTTCGGCATCTTCATCCTATCGAGGACTCTCTTCTTCCACTCCTCACGTTTGTTCGGTGCAAGCGAGCGGACGTCGAGCACATCCTTCCCGTCGGCACCGAGGCCGAAGCGCCCTTGTTCCAGTGACCGAAGCGCTTTCTGCAATGCCTCCTTGAAGGTTCGGCCAATCGCCATTGCCTCACCCACCGATTTCATCTGGACACCAAGGGTATCGTCGACGCCTTTGAATTTCTCGAAATCCCACCTCGGGATCTTCACAACGCAATAGTCGATGGTGGGCTCGAACGAGGCCGGCGTCTCCTTCGTGATATCGTTCGGGATCTCGTCCAGCGTATAGCCGACAGCGAGCTTCGCTGCGATCTTTGCGATGGGGAATCCTGTGGCCTTTGAAGCGAGAGCAGATGATCGCGACACACGCGGGTTCATCTCGATGACAATCATCCGCCCCGTTTCCGGATGGACAGCGAATTGGATGTTCGAGCCGCCCGTTTCGACTCCGATCTCCCGAATGATCTTCTTGGCCGCGTCACGCATAATCTGATACTCTTTGTCCGTCAAGGTCTGTGCCGGCGCCACGGTAATCGAGTCCCCCGTGTGGACACCCATCGGGTCGAAATTCTCAATGGAACAGATGACAACGACGTTGTCCTTCAGGTCCCGCATGACCTCGAGCTCATACTCCTTCCAGCCGATCACGGACTCCTCCACCAGCACCTGACGAATAGGACTGCTCCTCAGGCCGTGTTCAACCTCCTCGCGGAACTCCTCCATGTTGTACGCGGTCCCCCCTCCTGTACCGCCCAGCGTGAATGAGGGGCGGATGATGATCGGCAAGCCGATTTCCTCAGCGGCTCTCAAAGCCTCCTCCAGCGAATGAACAAATCTGCCCCTCGGGGTTTCAAGACCAACGTGTCGCATTGCTTCCTGAAAGAGCTCGCGATCCTCCGCTTTCTTGATCGCCTCAAGTTTCGCCCCAATCAGCGGGACACTGTACTTGTCCAGAATTCCGCTCTCCGCCAGGGCAACGGCCGCGTTCAAAGCTGTTTGCCCTCCCATCGTCGGAAGGATGACAGAGGGCCTTTCCTTGGCTATGATTTTCTCGATGAAGAATGGAGTGATCGGCTCAACGTACGTTGCGTCGGCAAGGTTCGGGTCGGTCATGATGGTTGCGGGATTGCTGTTGACCAGGACCACCCGATAGCCTTCATCCTTCAGCACCATGCACGCTTGGGTGCCGGAGTAATCAAATTCGCATGCTTGACCAATGACGATGGGACCCGAGCCGATGATAAGGATGGATGTAATGTCGCTTCGTCTAGGCAAGAGGGTCGTTCACTCGAGCATAAAAGGTGAGAATGGCGTTCTGGCTGGGCTTGAATATAGCATGAAACGGGCACTTAATCAATGATTGAACGCATGGAGACAAGGTGTTCTGCCCCGTGGCGACGTGTCAGAAATCCGATGATGAGAGTTGCTCCGTTGGATGGAAGTCAGCGCAGGTAGGTCATCTTACGAACTTGCGACGGCGCGCCGGAAACAACCAAGCGGTAGTAGTACATGCCCGATGGGAGCGCAGTCCCGTCTTGATCGACAGCGTGGAATGCCAGCGTGTGCCTTCCCGCATCGAACACTCTGTCCGACGTGATTGTTCGAACAAGCTGACCCACTCCGTTGAACACCTCAAGCCGCGCAACAGAGGACGTCGGAAGTTCAAAGGGGATGATGGTTGTGGCGTTGAATGGATTGGGATAATTCTGGAGAAGGGCTACTTCAGTCGGCAGAGCCGCAACGTCGTCGACGTGAACACGGATGCCCGTGGCGTCCTTGAGGATCCAATTGGCTGGATCGAGTTGAACAGATGTCGGCGCTTTTGGCATGTCGAAAACAAACCACTGACTCGGTGCGTTGTTGACAACGGTTACTGTCGTATCCATCCCGTCACCGAGAATGCGAATGTCAACAGGCATGCTGAAGTACGTAGGATTTTGCGTGCCCGTTGTCTGGAACACCGAGATTCGAACCTTGTGTTTGGATCCTTCGGGACGAGTCCCCCACTCGTATCGATATTGCGGGTACTTCTCACCATAGATCCACTGGTCGAAGAAATACCCGAGGCCTTTGCCGTAGACATCCTCGCACACAGAGCGAAAGTCTTCGGTGGATGCAGTGCCAAACTTGAATCGTGGGTCCGATGCATACTGCTTGAGGGCCTTGAAGAAAAGCGAATCGCCCATGACGCGCCGAAGCATATGAAGCACAGTGGCACCCTTATTGTACACAAGTGAGCCACTGAACAGCCGGGAAACGCTCAGTGTGTCCTGACCCCTCACATAGATCGAGCCGACCGCCTGCTTGGCAGACGACATCCGCCCCGTCATGTACGACCAATAGGATGCCACGCCGTACTTCGCCTCGCGATAGAGCGCAACACTGTACGTGGCGAATCCCTCATTTAGCCAAATGTCCGGCCACGTGCGCATCGTGATCATATCACCAAACCACTGATGCGCCAGCTCGTGCGCTACGAGGTCTTCCCCGAAATTGCCGAGAGAAGTCATGGTCTGATGCTCCATCCCACCCCCCCAGCCAAACTGGCAGTGCCCATACTTCTCTGTCACAAAGGGATAGAGCCCAAACAAGTCGGAGAAGATCGCCAACATGTCAATCGTCTTCGGAAGCGAACTAGTCGCCTCATCGAGCCTTTGCGCAAGGGCGTAGTTCAATACCTCCATCGAATCGGTTGACGAGTATTTGAACCAGGCTGAGACCTGTTGGTAGTCAGCCACCGCAATTGACACCAGATACGTCGCAATAGGATAGCGATGCTGCCACTTGTGTGTGACAGTGCCATCCCCGTTGTTCACAGCAGCGACAAGCTTGCCCTGCGATCCGACCTTCAATCCGGTCGGGACGGTGACCCACACATCGACGGAATCCGCTTTGTCGCTCGGGTGGTCTTTGCACGGCCACCAGTCTTTCGATCCGTACGGTTCGCTGAGCGACCATATCCATGGCTTGTTGTCTGACAAAGAAAACCTGAAGCTTCCGAAACCCGAGCTGTCTGGCACGCCGTGATAGGACGTCACTACTTCGATTCTCTCACCTCGTGAATATGCCCGGTTGAGCGAGACGGTGAAGTATGTTGGCTGCCGTGAGAAGCTGGCGGAAACACCACCGACCGTCACCGCGTCGACCTGTAGGGAATTCATCAGGTCGATCGTGATTGAAGTAAGATTGTCGACGACGCTGGTTGCGATCATCCTGACGGAGCCGCTGACGGTCTGCTGGGAGGGAGATATGCGAAGATCCAGCTTGTAGTACGTGACATCGAATCCTTCCTGACCCGGCGTGGCGTCTTTCGAAAGCTTCTCCATTGCCGCGTACCGCTGGATCTCGGAAAGCATGTGCTGCTTCAGCTGATACTCTTCAGCCTCTTGTGAGAAGCTAGACTGGAAAGCAGCAGATATGCCAAGTAAGGAAATGAGTATCCGCCTCACGGTTTGAACCCTATTCTGAATGACGAGCATCCTCATGCCCACCACTTGCCAGTATCTTGAAGACGTGGAATAAACCAGGCATCAGCGCATCTAGAGATTCCTCTGCACCCCTTCTGGAACCGGGGAGGTTCACAATAATGGTTCGGCCCCGCACTCCGGCTTTGCCTCTCGATAGCATCGCGTACGGCGTCCTCTCCTGGCCATATGCTCGTGCCGTCTCCGGAATTGCAGGAATCTCCTTCTCGATGACTTTTGCAGTGACCTCTGGTGTCGTATCCCGCGGTCCGAGGCCGGTCCCACCAGTCGTGAGAACCAAATCCAACTTTAGAGTGTCCGCATAGTGCTTGAGGCTCTGTTCGATCTGCTCTGGCTCGTCAGGGATGACCCTGTAATCAAGGACCTCTACACCTGCTGCCTTCAATCGCTCGACGATGTGCTTTCCGGCTATGTCCTTCTTTTGGCCCCCGGCGATCGAATCTGACATTACCAGCACGGCTGCGCGAAGGGGCGTCTCGAACGAGTCGCGATAGTCAGATTTCCCACCGCGCTTTGCGATCAGCTTGACTCCAACAATCTCCATCGCCTTGTCCACAGCCTTTATCATATCGTAGATAGTCAGCGCAGCGACCGTCGCAGCCGTGAGGGCTTCCATCTCGACCCCGGTCTTGGAAACGGCTTTGACCTCTGAAGTGATTTGGATGCTCTCCGTCCCCAGCTCGAACCGGCAGTCGACGAAATCGATCGGAAGCGGATGGCAATAGGGTATGATCTGGCTGGTGTTTTTCGCCGCCTGTATGGCAGCCACTTTGGCTACGGGCAGCGGATCACCCTTTGGGATCTTTCCCTCCCGAATGAGGGCGATCGTCTGTGGGTTGACGTTGACTACAGCCAGTGCAGTAGCCGTCCGGAAAGTCTTTGTCTTCTTCGATATGTCTCTCATGGCATTCGAATATAGGGAGAAAAGACTTGAGAGTCAGCAGAAGAGTGACGGAGACAGCCCGTTTGGTGCGCGGGTTCTGGCAAATCTTCGGTTTTTTTTGCTATATTTGCTGTACCTCTTCACCAGATTGCAGCTCATCGTGCTATCGAAACATGCAGCCTGCCGTCCGTTCCTTCATTCACCTCTGTTCTTAGGAGAAGAAAGTCATGCCAGCGAACGATAGCTTCCAAACAAGAACTCGTCTTACAATTGATGGAAAGACATATACGATTTTCTCGCTGAGTCGATTGGACAAAGCTGTTCCCGGCAAGCTGAATCGCCTCCCTGTTTCTCTGAAGATCCTCCTGGAAAACCTCTTGCGGCAGGAGGATGGTAGAGTTGTACGGCGAGAGGATATCGAAGCGCTCCTCCATTGGGATGCAAAAGCGATTCCCGACAAGGAGATCGCTTTCATGCCGGCGCGCGTTCTTCTGCAGGACTTCACAGGGGTACCCTGTGTCGTCGACCTGGCGGTCATGCGTGACGCGATGGTGAAAATGGGTGGCGATCCCAACAAGATCAATCCCCTGCAGCCGGTGGACCTTGTCATCGACCACTCAGTTCAGGTCGATGCATACGGCTCTCCAGAGTCATTTCGGCAAAATGTTGAGAAAGAGTTTGAGAGGAACAAGGAACGCTACGCGTTCCTACGGTGGGGCCAGCAAGCGTTCAAGAACTTTCGCGTCGTCCCGCCCGGAATAGGCATTGTGCACCAGATCAACCTTGAATACCTCGCCCGGGTGGTTTTCACCAATCAGGTAGAAGGTGAGACATTGGCCTTTCCGGACTCACTTGTGGGCACGGATTCCCATACGACGATGATCAACGGCCTCGGTGTGCTCGGATGGGGCGTCGGTGGTATCGAGGCCGAGGCAGCCATGCTCGGACAGTCCATTTCCATGCTCATTCCTCAGGTCGTCGGGTTCAAGCTCTTCGGGAAGTTGAAACCTGGAGCGACGGCAACTGATGCGGTTTTGACCGTCACGCAAATGCTGCGGAAGAAGGGAGTTGTGGGGAAGTTCGTCGAGTTCTACGGTTCGGGAGTCTCATCTCTCGCACTCGCAGACCGAGCGACAATTGCCAACATGGCCCCTGAATATGGTGCGACGATGGGATTCTTCCCAGTCGACAAAGAATCACTGAACTACCTGCGTTTCTCGGGAAGGGACACCGAACTTGTCAACCTCGTGGAGGCCTACTGCAAGGAACAGGGAATCTTTCATTCCCAGGGCAGTCCCGAACCGGAATTCAGTGACACGCTCGAACTTGACCTTGGCACCGTCAAACCAAGCATCGCAGGTCCTCGGAGGCCCCACGACCGCGTGCCCCTCTCGCAGGCCAAATCGGCGTACCGCAAATCGCTTGTTGAGATTCTTGAGGCCAAGGGGGTCACGCTCGACAAAGATGCGGTTGCACCGTGGGTGAGCCAGGCAGCCGGGCCGACATCGCAACTGAACCAACCGGCACTCAAGGACACCGTCCTCAAATCCGTCCACGTGCAGAAGAATGGGTCACGGTTCGATCTCACTCATGGATCGGTTGTGATCGCTGCGATTGCCAGCTGCACAAACACATCAAACCCGTCGGTGATGATTGCCGCAGGACTCCTTGCGAAGAAGGCGATCGAACGAGGACTAAGCTCGAAACCCTGGGTCAAAACGAGCCTTGCTCCGGGCTCGAAGGTGGTCACAGACTACCTTCAGGAAGCCGGCCTCAACAAGTACCTGGACGGCCTGGGCTTTCATCTGGTTGGTTACGGCTGCATGACATGCATCGGTAACAGCGGCCCGCTCTCCGATCCCATCGCAAAAGCCCTTCAGGAAAGCGATCTTGTCGCGGTTTCGGTTCTCTCCGGCAACCGCAATTTTGAAGGCCGGGTGCACGCACAGGTGCGGATGAATTATCTCGCCTCACCTCCGCTCGTCGTGGCTTATGCCCTGGCGGGAACGATGAATTTCGATCTGCAAAACGATCCGATCGGAGCAGGGAAAGATGGCAAGCCCGTCTATCTGAAGGATATCTGGCCCGCGCCGGAAGAAGTAGACTCCACGTTGCGAGCTTGCGTCAAATCTGAAATGTTCCGCCGCCAGTATGCCAATGTTTTTGAGGGAAGTGCCGAGTGGAAGAGCCTGCCTGTTCCGACCGGCGCACGATACGAGTGGGACGCAAGTTCAACATACATCAAAGCGGCTCCGTATTTCCAGGACATCCCAAGGGAACCGAAGACACCGCAAGACATTGTGGGTGCAAGGGCGCTTGCCGTGCTTGGGGACTCCGTTACAACCGATCATATCTCTCCTGCCGGATCAATCGCAGCCACCGGTCCAGCGGGCAAGTACTTGATCGACCGTGGCGTCGAGAAGAAGGATTTCAACCAGTACGGCGCGCGCCGCGGAAACCATGAAGTCATGATGCGCGGCACGTTTGCCAACATCCGGCTGCGCAACCTGCTCGCCCCAGGGACTGAAGGCGGCGTCACAATTCATCCCTCATCGCCTGAGCCGATTTCAATCTACGATGCCGCTATGAAATACCACGATGAGGGCGCTGCACTCATTATCATGGCTGGAAAGGAGTACGGCTCAGGGTCCTCACGCGACTGGGCAGCAAAAGGGCCCAGCTTGCTCGGCGTGCGTGCGGTGATTGCGGAGAGCTTCGAGAGGATCCACCGGAGCAATTTGGTTGGGATGGGGGTACTGCCGCTTCAGTTTGAAGAGGGTCAGAACTTCAAGACGCTCGGCCTGACCGGTTCAGAGACTTTTGCGATCGAGGGGATTTCGAAAGGATTGCAGCCCCGTCAACGAATGACTGTCAAGGCAACCGACTCTCAAGGGAACACCAAGACATTTACCGTCATCTCACGCATCGACACACCGAATGAAGTCGATTATTACAAGCATGACGGCATTCTGCAGTTTGTTCTCCGCTCCCTGCTGAAATAACGAAAAGGCCTGGCGGATCTCGAGGATTCGCCAGGCCTCATCGCTTTCCAAACGATCTCTGCTCGTGCTCCTCCAACTAGTGTAGTGCGTCATTAATACCTTGTCAAATTGTCTCTTGACCCCGAAGGGGTCGGATATTCAAGGGCGGGACAACGTCCCGACCCCCATTCAACATATGATTGATCGAACCCTGAAGGGGT
>VGWB01000077.1 GCA_016873755.1 Ignavibacteria bacterium
CACGATCCACGCTTCGTACATCCCCTCTTGCCGAAGGCATCCTTTCGAGACGTACAGACCTCTGTCTCGACCAGTTGGCTTGTCCAAGGCAATCCAAAGACACGAGACTAGCCAGCCGGTTCGTTCAGGTCAGCTTTTGAGACAATCCTCCTGAATCCCTCGCGAAGGACCTCCGCCGGCGGAAGCAGGCTGAGAACAATACAGGACCCCTGTTCGAAGCGAAACAGATGGCCCGGGTGAACGAGGACATCTTGAGTGCCCAGCAACTCAAGTGCCCATTCTTCGTCCGACCGTGTGCCGGGCAGACGCAGAACAGCGTTCCAACCTCCCTCGCAGTGGAACAGGCTCACTGCTGACTCAGCGCGCAGTTCTCTTTTCAGGAAGACATAGTTCTCTTGAACTCGACGACGGATCTGCTGGGTCACCGGCTCAGAGTCTCGCAGCAGCGCCGGCAGAGCTTCCTGAACGGGTGTGCCAACAGAGAGATAGAGATCTCCAATCATCTCCAGGCGCTGGAGAGCTTCCCGGCGCTCGTCTGGCGGTCCTGAGACCACAATCCAAGCCAACTTCATCTGCGGAAGACCAAGAAGTTTCGACAGACCATTCAATGTGAAGGTAAGGACGGTCTGGTTTCCTGCAAAGCTTGACGCCCGCGAGCCCTCAGCCTCAAAGCCGAAGGTTCCGAATACCTCATCAACGATGAGCGCGGCAGCATGTGCTTGTGCAAGCCCACTGACGACCTCTCGTTCGTTCACCTTGATAAACGATCCCGTCGGGTTGTTGGGATGAACTAGCACCATCGCGCGGACGTCTGTTGAGAAGGATGCCTGGACTGCGGAAAGGTCGAGGTGCCACTCACCGTCATAGGCAAGATGGTACAGACGGCAGCTCACGTCATTGATCTGGCAGAGCTCGTCGAAGAGCGGGTAGCTGGGTTTCGGGAGAAACACGGCCTCCCGTTCGTTGCACAGGAGTCGAAACAAATGCGAATAGGCTTCGCTCGTGCTCGCGGTGAGAACAATATGGTCAGGGTCAACGTCGACGCCCTGGCGGTGATAGAATCCGGCTACCGCCTCACGCGCCGAGAGGAGACCCTTGGGATGGGGCTCGTAGCGAAGCGAATCCTCACTGGAGAGCGCATTGAGAATGCCACGGCTATTGTAGGAGAATCCGCATCGTGTCGGATTTGACTCCGTAAGATCGATAATCTGTTCCCGGCGGTCACGCTTCCGCTGCAGCAGCTCAAAGAGCCGGCTCGGCCGCAAGTCCCAGGCTGTACGATTGGAGAACATGGCTTGTGAAATGCGCGGAGAGAATTCAGGAGTTAGAATCCGGAAGTCAGAAACGGGCGTGGCTTTGCAGATTCTCTACCACTTATTCTTCCTCCACATCCACCTTTCTTCTTGATATCCTATTTCGCTCGATGTGATCGAGATCTTTCTTCCGGAGGCGTATGGACACCGGCGTTACCTCAACGTACTCATCCTCTGCGATCCATTCAATTGCCTGTTCGAGAGTCGGGATGTGAGGGGACTCGAGGCGGATCGCTTCATCGGAGCCCGAGGCGCGGATGTTCGTCAGGTGTTTGGTCTTGCAGACGTTGACAACCATGTCCTGCTCGCGGGAGTTTTCTCCGACAATCATGCCGCCATAGACACGGATTCCCGGGTTGATGAAGAGGGTTGCGCGCTCCTGCAGCTTCCACATTGCATAGGCAACCGCGACGCCATCCTCAAGAGCCACCAATGCGCCACGCGAGCGATGCTCAATGTCACGTTTGAACGGTTCATAGCCGTGAAAATTATGGTGCAGGACGCCAGTACCTTTCGTCTGCGTCAGGAACTCAGAGCGGAATCCGAGCAGCCCCCTTGCCGGCACAACAAATTCCAGCCGGGTGTTCCCCTGGAACTGCAACATGTTCTTCATTCCGCCCTTCCGCCGACCTATGTTTTCGATCACCACACCCACATATTCATCAGGGACATCGATAATGACATGCTCCATCGGCTCACAGTGGACATCGTCAATCCACTTGTAGATCACCTCCGGCCTGGAGAGCTGAAACTCGAATCCCTCACGCCGCATCGTCTCGACCAGTATCGCCAGATGGAGCTCACCCCGCCCGCTGACCTTGAATACATCGGGTGAATCCGTCAGTTCTACGCGCAAGCTCACATTGGAGCGCAGCTCTTTGGCAAGCCGTTCTCCAAGGTGCCGGGTCGTGACGAACTTCCCTTCCTGCCCCGCGAATGGGGAGTTATTCACCATGAAGTTCATCGACAGCGTCGGTTCCTCGATTGAGACAAAGGGAAGTGCCACCGGGTCACGCGCGTCCGCGATCGTTTCACCGATATCAACATCCTCCATTCCTGCAAGGGCGATAATCTCCCCCGCTCGCGCTTCTTCCACTTCAACGCGCTTGAGACCTTCAAAGGCATAGATCTTCGTCACCGTCGCATCATCAACGGAGCCATCGCGGTGAACGATCTTCATCGGCGATCCCAGCCGGATGGTTCCGCGAGAGACCCGACCAATGCCGAGCCGACCGAGGTAGTCATTGTAGTCGATCGTTGTCACCAGCATCTGGAACGGCGATTCGGCGTCTCCCGGCGGGGCTGGGACCGTGCTGACAATTGCATCGAACAGGGGCTCGAGGTCAGCGCTCGGATCATCCAGTTCCCTCTTGGCAACGCCTTGTTTTGCAATACAGTATATCGTCGGGAAATCAAGCTGGTGGTTATTCGCCCCGAGCGAAAGGAAAAGCTCGAAGACCTCATCAAGCACCTGGTGGGGCCGGGCATCCTTTCGGTCGATCTTGTTGATGACAACGATCGGTTGCAGGTCCAGCTCCAGAGATTTCTTCAAAACGAACTTTGTGCCAGGCAGGGGGCCTTCCGCAGCGTCCACCAACAGCAGTACTCCATTGACCATCTTCAGTGTTCGCTCCACCTCTCCCGCAAAATCCGCATGTCCCGGCGTGTCGACGATGTTGATCTTGATTGATCCGCCGTGTTTCGGTTTGTAGAAGACCGCAGTATTCTTGGCCAGAATCGTGATACCCCGCTCACGCTCCAGCTCATTTGAATCGAGCACACGCGCACGCACCTCCTGGTTGACACGAAAGGTGCCGGTCTGCCGGAACATGTGATCGACAAGCGTTGTCTTGCCGTGGTCAACATGAGCGATGATTGCGATATTTCGAATTTCTTCTCTTGTCTTCATGAAGGAAGCTGCCGATTGCACGCCAATCCAGGGTTGAATCGGAACCGCATCAGATGCTCAAGAAAAAAAGGCCTCGGGCCATCCAATCCTGACCTGAGGCTACGAGCGTCGTCCCTTTTGTTCAAGATATGAAATTTTCACTGAAGATGAAATGGCTTGCAACTCAATTCCTTTCGTCGTATCTTTGCGGCCACAAATCCGTCCAGAAATCTTTCACAAACCGAGGGGATAGCATGCGCACATTTCTTCTTACCCTTTTCATCGTCTTTCTCTCAGCTGGGACTCTGTACGCCCAAGCGACATCACCTTCAACTGTCAAGCTCTCAATCGAAGGAATGCACTGTAACAATTGTGTCACAAAAGTCGACAAAGCCCTACGCGGGGTGGAGGGAGTCAAGGACGTAAAGGTCGATCTGAAAAGCAGCACTGCCACGGTGACACTTGCCTCCTCTTCCGTCTCCAACAAGACCCTTCTGAAGGCAGTCAGCGATGCAGGCTACTCCGCAGAGGCTGGATCTACAGACTCCCCACCAGCAAATGAAAAGAAGTGCGACTGTTGCAGCGGCAAGGACGAGCACAAGCACGGAGAAGGTTCAGCGAAGCACGACGACTGCTGCAAGAACAAAGAGAAGCCGGCCAAGAAGAGCTGATCATCATTTCAGATTCGCTCCTGCCAGCGAGATTAATGAAAAAGCCGCTGCGGATCAATCCTGCAGCGGTTTTGTCTTTCCGACGACCGACCTTCACCTGCTCCAACACCAGCCAGTTTCACCCCTCTGATGGCGACCGTCTCCGACGGACGATCAGCTCGAACACATCGGGCCGTGAATAGTGCCCTGCAACGTCAAGCGTAATACTTTCCTCGACAGCACGCTGCGTGTCGATCTCAGCCGCGATCAGCTCCTCCTTGCCGAACACCGGCTCAACAAGGTAGGCACCGTCGGGTCCGATGATTGCGCTGCCTCCATTCAGGAGCACCTCCGGTTGGCCGTTCAGCTCATGCCGCAGCTCATAGTCCTTCGGGAACATCCCACGTTCAAGGTACATTGCAGCCAGGAGCACAAAACAACGCCCCTCGAATGCGTAATGGCGGCTCGCAAGCTGGTGGAGTTCCTTGCCGTGAGGCCAGGCAGCAATGTGGATGACCTCACCTTCAGTGTGAAGCACCTGTCGCGCCGGCGGCATCCAGTGCTCCCAACAGATGAGCCCGCCGACCTTCCCGTATTTGGTCTCCACCGCTCGAAGCCCTTCACCGCCACCATACCCCCACACCAAACGCTCACCAAACGTCGGCACAAGCTTGCGGTGATGGCCGACCAACTTTCCCTTGTCGTCGACAAAGAGAAGAGAATTGTAGAGCGTCTTTCCAGCCCGTTCATTCACCCCAAGCACGACGTGAACTCTGGCCTTCTTGCACGCTTCCGCAATTCGCTTGGCCTCAGGCGATCTCACTTCTAGGGCATTGCCGTGAAGGCGTGCATAGAGCTTCTTCGCAGCGTCATTTCCCCACTGGCTGTAGGATCCCATGTCGGCCCACACGGGGTAGACAGGAAGCCACGTTTCGGGGAAGGCGAGAAGCCTGACCCCTTGCTTTCCAGCCGAAGCGATAAGGCGGCACGCCTTCCGGACAGAGTCGTGCAGATCGAGCACTACAGGAGCAAATTGTGCTATGCCTACGGTGAGTTTCATTGACTATCTCCTATGCCTTTATGAGCCGCCATCCGATGAATCGGACAGCTTTCACAGAGGCTGACCAAAAAGTCATTCTGAGTCCCACTGCTTCCCTAGTGGGACGAAGAATGATATTTGCTCCTTTTTGGACAACCTCATTTCACGGAGGCGTCGACTTCAGTCGATGCCGGAGCTTTCAGGATAGTGTGACCAAAAGCCATCCAGAAAAAGGGAAAGTCATTCCGTCGGATTTCAAGACAGAATCCAAAACAAGGCCAAGTCTGGATGCCCGCTTATCCGCCACAGAACGGCGGACGCAAAAAACGCGAAATCCGCGGGCATGACAGGGTGCTCTTGAGATAGCGCATACTCAAATGTCAGCTGGTGCGATCGAGGGATGAGAACGTACCAGTGGTAGTAGAGCTCACTGAAGGAACCCCGGCGCCCTTTAGCCGTATCACCTCATCCCTTTGATGACTGTTTCATCGAACCGCTGTCCACAGATATCGAAGACTCCCGGGGAGCACTGACTACTTCCACAGAACGATTTCTTGAATCGACTTCCGATGAATGTCGGGCACCTTCACTCCTTCCTTCGGATAACCGACAGGAATGAGCAGGAAGGGTTTCTCGTTCTCAGGTCGTTGCATGATCTTCTGGAGGAAATCCATCGGGCTTGGCGTATGCGTGAGGGCAACCAGGCCCGCGTTGTGGATTGCTGCAAGCAGGAATCCCGCAGCGATACCGACGGATTCCTTCACATAATAGTTCTTGCGAATTCGGCCTCCATCCTGTGTATAGAGAATGGAGAAAACGACAATTAGCGCCGGCGCAGTCTCCAGGAACTCCTTGTGCCAGTCCGTACCCAAAACAGCAAGGTCATCAAGCCACTCCTGGGGCATACGGTGTTCGTAGGCTTCCCGCTCAACCCCCTCAGCTGCCGCGCGGATTTCCCGCTTGACTTCGGGATCCGTCACCACAACGAATCGCCACGGCTGTTTGTTCGCGCCTGACGGGGCTGTTCCCGCGGTCTTCAGGATCAGCTCAAGCACTTCTTGAGCCACCGGCCTGTCCGAAAATTCTCGCACGGTTCTGCGACATCGGCAAAGCTCATAGAATGCAGTTGCACGCTCACGTTGTTCTTGTTCGGAGATCGAATGATAATCGTAGAGAACGAACTCAGCCATGACACCACCTGTTGATCCTTGTGCACGATGATAATAGTTGAATTCGCTCCCGATTGCAAGCTCCGCCACGTCCAATTGCAACTCTTCCCACTTTTGGCTAATTTCTTGCGCCCTGACTATCCGGTTACGCTGCGATGGTCGGGGTGAGGTGTTTCTGATCGAAGCGAAGCTCGCGAGATTAACGGTTCCCGGTTGACGAGTAGCGAATTGACGTCGCTGAAGAAGCAGACAGAGAATGCTTGAATCGATAAGGAACAGGATTGTAGATTCTGAGCCCTTCCGCAGGCTGCGTGAGGGGATCGCCACAGCCCACCCAGGCGAAGCACTTGCCATACGGGGCGCGAGCGGGTCGCTGATGGCTTTTGTGGCAACGCACATCCACGAGCAGCGGCATCAACAAACCGTGCTCATTGTCTCGGACGATGACCGAGCCGAGCAGTTGCGTGATGACTGCGCTCTCCTCATCGGTGATCACGGTGTCCGTCTCTACGGCCACGGACCAGGGCACCGTGCGACATTGTTGGACATGACCGCGCCAATCGCCCAAGTCGAAACCTTGAAGTCACTTACCAACGGTGACCAGGTTCTGGTCATCACTTCGGCTCAGGCTCTGGCAAGCCGGGTTCCTCTGCCGGAGCGTTTCCGGCAGCGCTCGCTGCAACTGAACGCGGGCCGCAGCCATCCGTTTGAGGAGTTGGTGGAGACCCTCGGCAACCTCGGATTTGAGCGCAAGGATTTTGTCGAGGAACACGGCGACTTCTCCGTCAGAGGCGGAATCCTGGACGTATATCCATATGTCGGTGACCATCCCCTCAGGATTGAGTTTTGGGGAGACACCGTGGAGTCCGTCCGCGAGTTCGACGTTCTCTCGCAGCGCTCGATCCGCGAGCTTCAGTCAGCCAACATTGTGGCCAGTCTGGAGCCTGACGGCGACGCTGAGCCCTCGGGGTCCCTCTTCGATTATCTTGATCCGGATGCGATCTTGGTTGTTGAAGAACCAGTGCTGATCCAGAGAGAGATCGAAGAACTGGTCCACGAAGGCATCCAGAACATCCTCACGTGGGAGACCCTCGAACAATTGGTCGCTCGCCATGCACGTGTTATCCAATCGTCGCTCTTCGACCAGGCGGACAAGCAGCAACCGGCGCTCTTCGTGGACTTCCTCGGCTCACTCCAGCCGCCATCCCACGGAAGCATGCGATTCCTGATCCGGCATATCCGTGAGCTCACCGGGCAAGGTCTCGAGGTGTACATCGCCTGCGATACAAAGGAAGAGGGAGAGAGGCTCGGGGAGCTGATCGAAGAAGAGCTGACTTCTCCGGAATCTCCGAGACCTGAACGAGAGTCTCCATCCGTCGATCTGCTTCAAGATGGTGCCGTCACCTACCGGCTTATGCGTGAGGCCGTCCACAGCGGCTTTGTCTATCCCCCTTCAGGACTGGCCTTACTAACCGAGCACGAGGTATTTGGCCGTCTCAAGCGCAGAGGTCTGGGAAAACGAAGGAAGTTCAAAGGGTTCACTCTGAAGGAGGCGCAGCAGCTCCAGCGCGGCGACTATGTCGTGCACGTGGACTACGGCATTGGTAAGTTTTCCAGGCTGGAGAAGATCCGGCTGCGCGGAGTTGAACAAGAGGTCATGAAGCTGCTGTACGACGAGAACGACATTCTCTACGTCAACCTCAGCTTCGTGAACCGCGTCCAGAAATATGCCTCACGAGAAGGTCATGTCCCGAAGCTCACCAAGCTTGGCGCGCCTGATTGGGAGAGACTCAAGTCGCGGGCTCGGCGCCGCATCAAGGATATTGCCCGGGAGCTCATCCAGCTCTACGCCCGCCGGAAGCACGAAAACGGCTTTGCCTTTGCTTCGGATACGCACTGGCAGAAGGAGCTCGAAGCTTCATTCATGTTTGAGGACACACCGGATCAGGCGAAAGCGACAGCTGACGCGAAACGGGATATGGAGCACCCTTCCCCCATGGATCGCCTGATCTGTGGCGACGTCGGCTTCGGCAAGACGGAAGTCGCTGTCCGCGCAGCATTCAAGGCCGTGATGAGCGGAAAACAGGTTTCGGTGCTCGTGCCGACCACGATCCTTGCCCAGCAGCACTTCAACACCTTCATGGATAGGCTCGGTCGATACTCGGTCCGTGTTGAGTGCCTGACGAGGTTCAAGGCGAAGAAAGAGCAGACCGAGATTCTTCACGGGCTTGAAACAGGGACGGTTGACATCATCATCGGCACCCATCGTCTCTTGTCGAAGGATATTCGGTTCAAGGATCTGGGTCTTCTTGTTATCGATGAGGAGCATCGGTTTGGCGTCTCTGCCAAAGAGAAGCTCCGGCAGCTCCGCGCCACGGTCGATACCATGGCAATGACCGCCACGCCCATCCCCCGTACGTTGCAGTTCTCGCTGATGGGGGCACGCGATCTTTCCCTCATCAATACACCCCCTCGCAACAGGCTGCCAATCATCACGGAGATAGCCCAGTACGACCCGCAGCTTATCCGCGAGGCCGTCCTGAAGGAATTGCATCGGAGTGGACAGATCTATTTCATCCACGATCGCGTGCACGATATTGAGGACATACAGGCCTTTCTCAAACGCACCATCCCTGAGGCCCGATTCCTTATCGCTCACGGTCAGATGAAAGGCCACGACCTGGAGAAGAGCATGATGTCCTTCCTAGAAAGGAAGGTCGATGTGCTCATTTGTACGAAGATCATCGAATCGGGTATCGATATCCCGAGCGTAAACACTATCATTATTAATCGATCCGACCGATTCGGCCTCGCCGAGTTATACCAGCTGCGAGGGCGCGTTGGACGCTCAAACGAACAGGCGTATGCGTACCTTCTAATTCCACCGGTTTCGAGCTTGCCGCGAGCGACCATCCGCCGGCTTCAAGCCCTCCAGGAATTCACCGAGCTCGGTTCAGGCTTCAACCTCGCCATGCGTGATCTTGAGATTCGGGGTGCGGGCAACCTCTTGGGTGCAGAACAGTCCGGTTTCATTATGGAAATGGGATTCGAGATGTACCAGCGCATCGTGGAGGAAGCCGTGGCCGAGCTGAAGCGCCAGGAGTTCGATTCATTGTTTGAGCCTGAAAGGGTAGACGTGAGACGGAAGACCGTAGAAACCGTTGTTGAGGCAGACGTTGAAGCGTTCATTCCCGACTTTTTCATTGAATCTGACGGTGAGAGGCTCGATTTCTACCGGCGGCTCTACAAGGCGACATCCCTCGAGGAGATCCAATCAATGCGTGACGAACTTCAGGATCGGTTTGGAGAATACCCGGAGGAAGTTGAGCATCTTCTCCTACTCGTTGAGCTTAAGGTCCTCGCCGCGCGGATCGGCTTCACAAAGGTCGAGCTTCAAAACAACGAGTTGTCGCTCCATTTGCCTTCACCGGATATCGAAGAATTCTACGAAAGAACTGATGGAACCATTCCCCCCTTTCAGGCCATCACGAGTCGTATCGGCGATCTCAAGCGATATCGCGCCAACCTCAAGCAGGAGGGAAAGAAGTTGAAGCTCGTGACTAGAGTGGATCACCATGAACATCCCAGAGCAAGGATCGCTGAGGTGAGAGAGCTGCTCGCCATGCTTGGATAGGAAGATTCTCGCGTTTCTTGTCAAGGCAAGGGATACGTTTCCACCGCTTCCTTCCCTACAGTCTGTTCAGACACACGACGGGTTCATGAGCAAGGAGTGTTCGCAGGATGGAAAAATCAGGAAGTTTGAACGCTTTCGCCACTGCAGCGTCAATTTGAGCGCGTACTCGATCGTTGGCCATTTGAGGGAATGGCTGAAGTGACTCGCGCGCGGTCTCATCATAGCATGTTGTGAGAGCGAGCAGTTGATCTCCGGACAGAGCCAGGACATTCAGAACCGGAAGATCAGCAAGCACAGGCTTTTTGAAATCTATCCAAGCACCTTCAGTTTCTTCCCTGTTAGCGAGCAAAATGAGGAAACCGAGAGTTGAACTCAACCAGACAGCGAGCGTTTTCTCCCACTGCGCAGAGGCTTTCGTGCGCTTGACAGCGAAAGTCCACCACATATTGGAAAGGATGTTCCCTGAGAGAGCAAGGGTAGACAATGGCGACTGCAATGTGCACAATCCCCTGCTCCACGCGCCCTTGTGCGGACTCCAAGGCCTTCTTGGCGTAGTTGGGCTGATCATCGACTTCTCCCTCGATCGCGGTGCGCAAACCCAGGAAATCAACAAGCACAGCAGGCATTTGACGTGTCTTCTCTGCCAACGTGTGGAGGATCTCTTCCGGGGCTGAAACGATGCCTCGTTCTTCGAGTAGTTGCGCAAGGATCACATTCAAAACTTCTTGACGGTATCTATGAGAAACATCCATTGCAGGCTCTATTGTTGCATCGGGGAGATTCCTTCTAGTTCCAACCGCCGTTTGATCACTTCGTCCGAAACGAAGAACATCTTTGCAATCTTTGGTGAGACAAGATCGCGGAGGACCGGAAGTTCAAGGTCCGGAGAAATCTCCATTGCTTTCGCAATTTGCGGCTGTAGGTTCCTTAGGGCTTCGATAAGCTTGTTGACAGGCACAAGAAGGCGCCCTGCAAATTCGCGTGCCTGGTATTCTGCACGTCCCCAGGTCGCGTCAGGCATTGTCCGTTGTAACTCTCTCCACTCGTCTACGGAAGAAGGACGGAGCTTGGCAAGTACATCCTTATGAAGCACAATATGACCAATCTCATGTGCGATTGAAAACCGAACTCTTACTTCTGGAGAATCCTGGTCGTACAGAAGCTCCCGCAAGTCACCTGACAGAAACGCCTCCGCGTCAGTCTGCCTCTCGAGGTCCGGAACCGGAATGATGAGTAAGTTGAATGCGCGCTCAGCGATCAACTCCACATCAACTGGAATCTTGTTCCCCCAGTACTGAGTGCGGAAGTCGTCAGCTCGCCTGCGGATTTGCTCGTCACGAAGATACGGTATTCGGGTTTCCGTAAAGTCGACTGGCACCGAATTATCTCCGTTTGAGGAGGGCGATCAACTTGTCAAGCTCTTCGCTTGAGGGCCTTTCACCGCGAACGATTCTGAAGAACACGGGGAGCGCGGAAAGGACATTCTCATCCTCGTAGACGTCGTCCGGAATCTTCTGCTGAGAAATAGCAGCGAGATCGAAAAATGCAAACCAGTCACGCTCTCCTTTCTTCAGCTTCAAAAGCTTCGCAACGCTCTCCAGAAACTCACGATTAGCTGGAGCAGGCAGAATTCCCCGCTCCACCTTGCTCCAATTGCTTGGATCGGTCTCAGCCTGCTTACAGAATTCCCGAAGGCTCAACTCAACTTCCAGGCGCTTGGTGCGTACAAACTCGCCAAAAGTCATTCTTGGTCACCTCCTGGTGGTGTGGTATATAATATACCACACGCGGTGCTGAGTGTCAAGGGATGATTTCTGAGGGATGCACACCCGTCTTGGTTGAGAAACCCTGCGCCTGGTACAAATATGGCCATTGTTTTGTATCTTTGGCTTGAACACAGCGAGCCATCTGTGAAAAGTGACGCCAATTCCTTATCCTTCAACAACTTGCCCGACACGCCGGGAGTGTACTTATTCTACGGCACTCACGATGAGCTTCTGTATGTGGGCAAGAGCAAGACGATTCGAACCAGGGTGCGTTCGCACTTCGTGTCTGGTGAAGAGGCGCGCCTTCGCCGCCGCGTGCGCAGGATTGAGGTGCGCGAAACGGCGGGCGAGCTCGGAGCCCTACTTCTGGAGTCCCAGCTCATCAAAGAACTGCGCCCGATGTTCAACGTCGCCGCGCGCAGTCGTCGTCGGATCATCATCGCCCGGCGGCTGATGAACAAAGAGGGCTATGCGACCGTCGCGTTGGAGGCAGTTGACCGTATCGACCTCCGGGAGACTGAACCGATCCTTGGGATCTTCAAGCACAAGACACAAGCGAAAGAGTACCTTTCAACAGTTGCCAAAACTCACCGTCTGTGCCCGAAGCTCCTTCGGCTCGAGAGCTCAAAGCGGCATTGTTTCTCGTATCACCTTGGTCAGTGCAACGGTGCATGCATGGGTGAAGAAGCACCAGCGCGCTACAATGGGCGGTTGGATGCGGCGTTCCATGCTCGCCGAATTCACGCCTGGCCATTCAGAGGCGGGATCATCATCGAGGAGCGTTCGGCAGACAACGCATTACGAGAGCTCTTCCTCGTCGACAACTGGTGTCTTCTGGCAAGCTTCATTTTGCGCGACAACTCATGTAATCAGCATATCAGGGGAGAACACCGCTTCGACTATGAAAGCTACAAGATCCTCCTCAGTTACCTGACACTCGAGAAGAACCACACCATAACCCAACTCGGCAGGGAAGCACTCGACCGGCTCTGCCGAGAAGGCCCCCGCACTGTGGATTGGTAGATGCAGTCGGGAGGTAAATCCGCCCGATTGGATGATCAATCGTTGCAGCGGGCTCCCGACACCACATCGTCTCTGGTGGAATTCGCACACCACCGCCTCTACGATTCCCAGAACTGTTGCCTTTTTTGCTTCTCTCAGCCATTTGGCTGACCGGGAACTTATCTCAAGTCAAAATCGTTCAAGTTTAAAATATTTCTTCAGCCCCCTCTATTTTGGGACCAAAGATCTATCCAGAGGAGAATACGTGAAGACAACCGAACAGTACGGTGAGAAAGCCAACCTTGCGTTGAGTCTGTGGGTCAAGCTCGCCCGGGCATTCGGTACTTTCAGTAGGCTCTCCGGGAGAGATATCGAGCGGTATGGGCTCACCCAGCCGCAGTTTGCTGTGCTCGAGGCCCTCGGCCACCTGGGCCCGATGACAACTAGTGATATTGGGAGAAAGATTCTCGTCACCGGGGGGTGCGTGACAGTCATCCTCGACAATCTTGAGAAGGATGGCCTTGTAGAACGCGTACGCAGCGCTGAGGACCGCCGGATCGTTATGGTACAGCTGTCTGCGCAAGGCAAGAAGTTGTTCGATAGTATGTTCAGACGGCACGCGGAGCGCATAACGGAACTGGCGTCCGTGCTTACGGAGGAGGAGCAAGTGCAGCTGTCGGCGCTTCTCAAGAAGCTCGGCCTCGCGCTCAAGGGACTTGATCCTCTGCCGGCAAGAAACCATCACTGAAAGAGACCCGATTACAGAAAAATGCAAACAACAACCATTGAGAAAACTGCCCGAACGCGCGTGCCGATAGCCGATGTTCTCCGCACGCGTTGGAGTCCACGTGCCTTCACCAACAGACCGGTTGAAAACAAGAACCTTCTGGCTCTGCTCGAGGCTGCGCGATGGTCTCCATCGTCCATGAATGAACAGCCGTGGCATTTCATGCTTGCCGCCAAGCACGACGACCCGGAGGCGTATCGCCAATTATATAAGTGTCTTTCGAAGTCGAATCAACGCTGGGTGCACCGGGCCCCCGTTCTGCTCCTTGCGGCTGCAAAACTGCACAACGCGAGGACTGGTGAACCGAATGTGTTCGCGTGGTATGACGTAGGACAGTCGGTGGCCTTCCTCACCGTGCAGGCGACCGCCCTCGGCCTTGCCGTGCACCAGCTCGGCGGATTCGATCGGGGTAAAGCACGCGAGATCATCCGCCTGCCGGATGGCTACGAACCTATCGTGATGCTTTGCATCGGGTATGCTGATAGCCCCGAGGTTCTTCCGGATGACTTGCGCGTTCGCGAAGAAGCGCCCCGCTTTCGCAAGCCGCTTGAGAGCTTTGTCTTCACAGAGGAATGGGGCAATCCCTCGCATCACATCAACAGCATCCCCAGCACGGCCTCGAACTAAGTCTATCACAGAGAGACTAAAGGATGAAGAACGCGATCTCGGGCATTCACCATATCACAGCGCTCGCGAGCGATCCGCAACGAAATCTTGATTTCTACGTTCGCGTGCTGGGATTACGCATGGTCAAACAGACGGTCAATTTCGATCTGCCGGACGTGTATCATTTCTACTACGGAGACGAAGTCGGCACCCCCGGCACACTGCTGACTTTCTTCCCTTTTCCGGGCGCCGGCCGGGGAAAACGCGGGATAGGAGAAGTCTCCTCTGTGGCGTTTTCGGTTCCGCCGGCAGGGCGGGAGTACTGGATCGGCAGGCTTGCACAACACGGTATCCCATTTGATGGCCCTCTAGAGCGCTTTGACGACGAGCTGATCGCTTTCCACGATCCCGATGGCATGCAGCTGGAGCTCGTCTTCATTGAATCCGCGGAGAGCGGTCAGATCTGGAAAGACGGGCCCGTGCCAGTCGAATTTGCCCTGCGACGCTTCCACGGCGTGACATTAACACTCGGTATCTTGCAACCGACGGCGTCACTTCTAACCGATACGATGGGATTCAGAATCTTACACCCGAACGGGGACTTTGTGCGCTTTCTGGCTGGAACTGGAAACGGCCAGGCCGCTGTGGATATCTGTATCAGACCTACGCTGCCCCCTGCGCGACAATCTGCCGGCTCTGTGCACCATATCGCGTGGCGCGTCCCGGACGATTCCACACACCGCCTTTGGCAGAAGAAGATTGCGGATACAGGTTTACCTGTTACCGAAATTGTCGACCGCCAGTATTTTCATTCCATCTACTACAATGAACCGGGAGGGGTGCTCTTCGAGATTGCGACCGATCCACCGGGCTTCCTGATAGATGAAAGTAAAGGACAGCTTGGCACACGGTTAAAGCTTCCGCCCTGGCTGGAGCCACAACGGAAGCTGAGCGAACAGCTGTTGCCGCCGGTATCCCTGCCGGGTATTTCATTGGCCACCATCCATGAACCCCAGGAGCAAGGATAGACGATATGAGCCACTTCATGGCCGACATCACTCTTCCCAGACATTTTGATGAGGAATTCATCTCCTTGATACCGAGTCAGCGAGCGCACGTGAATGCGTTGGCTGAACGCGGAACCGTGACGAGCTATAGCCTTTCGCTGGACAGGTCGAGACTCTGGGTCACGCTTGATGCTGCCTCAGAGCAGGAAGCGATGGAGATCATGTACACCTTTCCACTGTTCAGGTACTTCCAGGTAAGGCTTTACCCGCTGACGTTCCATCATATGTCTATGATGTCGCTCATCAAAGTCTCGCTCAACTGACACAGCTGCTGCTGGAAACCAGAAGAACGGCCAGAACCTCTTCCTCATTACCACATAAATCTCAACGGAGGTAATCACATGAAACGATTCACAACCGCGCTGCTCTTGACGCTCTTCACCACGCTCATTGCCTTTTCTCAGAACGAGGGGTGGAAGCTGGATAAAGCTCATTCGAACGTTGGCTTCAGCGTCAAGCATATGGTCATTTCCGACGTCACGGGCAACTTTGGGGATTTCGACATCAGGCTTACATCTTCGAAGGATGATTTCTCCGATGCATCCGTGGAAGCCACGATCAAAGTTGCCAGCATTGACACAGACAATGAACGGCGTGACAACCACCTGAAGTCCGACGATTTTTTCAACGCCGAGAAGTTTCCCGAGATCAGATTCAAGGGCGTCTCGTTCCAGAAGGTGGGCGACAAGCAGTACAAGATCACGGGCGACCTCACCATCAGGGATGTCACGAAAAGGGTGACCTTTGACGCTCTCTTCAATGGCTCGGTCAAGACGCCGTGG
>VGWB01000078.1 GCA_016873755.1 Ignavibacteria bacterium
GCGGCGTGTTCTCGTCCATCCGTCGTTCTCTTCTCCTGATCCAAAGGAGCTCACTTCTTGACCCCATCTTTCCTCAGTTGGATAGGGGTAACGGTATCCTTCGGGGGAGCGAAGAGCCTCTATGTGTTCCTCCACATCTACGCAGAATTGGAGACCGTTGTTGAGACTTGTCTGGCTCCTCGCATCAGCAGTCTGAAAAACTACGAACTCACCAGTTGATAAACAAGCTTTAGTCTCCTGCCGGGGCTCCGTCATGATTTCTTGTGAATCTACTCCAGAGTCATTTCAAAGGTCTTGCACACGGTTGCGGCTGCCGAAAGTAGCACGCCCCTCCGCCAAAGAAATGGCGGACAGGCGCTACGCTGGAGGCCGATTCTGAAAAGATTCGGCCAATTTTTTGCCCCTTGTAGCAGGGCCGAACCTGCTCAAGAGCCCTGGCCCAATCTAGTTTGAAGTCCGAGTCACGTCTCTCCTGTGTCTTTGAAAGAAACACCCACGTCACATTGAACTTGAACTTTCTCCTATTTCGTGTTATGGAACTATTTCTGTCACGCGCAACAGTGACCTTATGTGCACGTCCAACTGTGCTTTGAGTGCGTTGACTCTGTCCTAATTGACTGCTACTATCCCTCCGAACATCATAGTCCCTTTGAGCAAGGTCCTGCAGCCTCGGTAGAAATGAACGCGACGTTCGTGGACCAACGCTCAATCCGTTCACTACACTCGAGAACCAACATAACTGTACTAATTCGCCACGCACACAAATTTGGAGAGTGCCAGCGATATGACTGCTATCGTTTCTCTTAGGGCTGTCGTACAGGAGATGGATGTGCACAGCGATCAACACCATGCCTATCTTAATAAGCGCACGGGGGAACTGGTCACTATCGGTGATGAAGAGATCAACATCGTCGAAAGCGGAGAAAATATTGAGGACTACCCTGAATGGCAACGAGAGGCTATCCGCAAGACTCAGGAACTTGTGAACTCCGATGAGTACTTGCCACTACCGAGCAAGTTTGACATCCACGAATATGCCAATATGGAACGGTTCTGCCGTTCTCGTGATGATCGCGACGTGCGAGAAAGACTTCTATATTACATCCACGGAACTGGGGCCTTTCGGCTTTTCAAGGACGCAATTCGTGAGTTGGGAATTGTCGATGATTGGTATCTCTTTCGTCAGTCCGCACTTGAAGAAATCGCAATCGATTGGCTTGACGCCAACGGAATTCAATACACCTCGGATGACTGGTGAACAACAAGCACAGGGCTCAGGACAGCAAGGAAGAAAGGCATACCAACGTGATTTCAATCTGGAAAAAAGTGCGGACCGTCTTACTCCCACTACTACTGACTGCAGAAGTAACGAATTCCCAGCACAAAGAAGTTCTCAACGGCGAATTCTGGCGTGAGCAAGCTCTCACGAACATTATCCCTTACTGGAATGAGCATGTCAGGGACAGGCAATATGGCGCTTTCTATATGAGTCTTACCCGGTCGTGGCAGCCGGCTCCTCCCTGGGACAAGTACCCTGCAATGATAAGTCGGCAGGTGTACGGCTTCTCTGCTGCATATCTTCTCTCAGGTGACAGGAAATATGTTGATGTGGCTCGAGAGGGAGTAGACTATCTGCTGAAACACGCCTGGGACAAGCAGTACGGTGGGTGGTTCGGTGTGCTAACCCAAACAGGCGAGCCAAAGGATCCTTCCAAGAGTGTTGACCTCCAGCTCTACACCGATGTTGGCCTTGCGCTTTACTACTTTGTGACGGGTGACGAGAACGTCTTGTCCTACGTGAAAGAATCGATCAGAATCCGCAGGACTTATGCCCGTGATAAAGAATTCGGTGGATACTATCAGGTCCTTCGTAGAGACTTGGGCGTCAAGGACAGTTCAAAGAGCAAACATTCACATTTCGGATACACGAGCTCTCTTCTGCTGAATCTGTGGATGGCCACTCGTGACCCGGAAATTCTCCGCTTCGCGGAAGAGCTGGTGCAGATCAGCATAGAGCGGATGAAAGATCCTGAATATGCTTGGCTCCGTGGATTCCCGAGCCGCTTCGATCGGAGATGGAACTTTGCTCCAGTGATAATGGATGGGAACGAAGTGATCTCGGCCGGAGCGCAACTCACCGGCGCCTTGGCCTTGTTGCGACTGTATCAGTTGACGGGAAAGGAAGTCTATCGGATGGAAGGAATGAGACTGGGAGAGCAAACAACGCGCTACGCGTGGGATTCTACGCGGGGAGGATGGTATGACATTGTTGAGAGAATGCCTCCTCATTTGCTACGAGGTAGGCCGACAGTCTCGTGGTGGATTCAGTGCTACGGCTCATTTCTCCAACTTCATCTCTATCACATCACGGGAAAGAAACGGCATCTGGATCAATTCCAGAAAATGGCAGCATTCTGGAACCGATACCTTTTGGATAGCGAATTTGGTGGGGTATTCAGAACAGTTTCAGCCGATGGCCTGCCCATCGACAGCGAGAAAGCAGTGGTATGGAAGGCCTCTTATCACGAGATGGAACACGCGTTCTTGAATTATCTCTATCTGAACCTTCATGTGAATCACAGGCCTGCGGTGCTTCATTTCCTGCTACGAGACACGAAATCTCAATTCAAACATTTCGTCTCATTGGTCGAGGACCCTTCAGTGCAAATCGCCGCAGTGAAAATGAACGGTGAACGATGGACGTCCTTTAACGCAAAGGAACGCTACGTCATCCCTCCTGAAGGGAAAGAGGTCAAGCTTGAAGTGACTCTTATGCCATCTTCACGAGAAGGAAAATAAGTTCAAGCGAAACTATCCTCTCAAATGAAGAAGTCTGATTTCAGTCGGTACGTACCGTTCGTGGTTTTCTTGATACACTTGTTGGCCTGCTCGGCAACGTATGCGCAGTCAATTTACACCGCAGGTGATACAATTCTTGTGCGAGGTTCAAAGTACCTTGTACAAATCGGCCGCACCACCGGTATGGTCGCAGTACAAAACTCAGTCCGCCAGTCCTATACTCGATTCCCACTCTTCGCCCAGCCTCTACCTGCGCCTGCGATCAGCTTATCACCCACGCTTTCCTGGAAAGTACGTCCTCCCGTTGTAGAAATGACTGCAAGTGATCGCGCCACTCGACAAACGTTCCTTGTAGCCAAGGTCACCTTCTATCCCGACGCGTTTGAAGTTCGTTTCGGCATATTTCCGAAGGTACGAGATCCTGGATATGACGTGAGCATCGTGAATGGCAGTTGGCCTTGGGGACTTGGAGTGGATACGTCCTTCGCCCGCAATCCTATTTCTCTCGCCACCAAGACATATCGCAAAGGATTGGGTGCACACGCGTACTCAAATATCAGACTCTCATTTCGGAAATCAGTAGATTTGCACTCTTTTGAAGCTCTCGTTGGCATCGATGACGAAGTGGGGAAGAGCGGCTCTGTTGAGTTTCAAGTCGTTGCCGACGGCAAGAAAGCCGCCGAAAGTGGAGTCATCGCCGGAGGCCAACAACCGATGCGGCTCAAGGTGCCTATCAAAGGAGCCAAGGCCATTGAACTCATCGTGAAGGATGCAGGAGATGGGGAAGGCAACGACCACGCCGATTGGGCAAACGCAAGATTCATTTCGGACATCGGCGACACTATCTATGTCAGTGACCTCATCTCCGAGGCACGACAAGGTCTCAAACTCTTTTCATTTAATGGCCACGGGTTTGACGCAGCAGGGTGGACGAAAATGTTTACGCCGGAACCGGACATCTATTATTCGAACTCAGCAGTCATGGTCGAGGTGAGACAGAATATCGATGGTCAACGATTCTTCGCCCCCGCCCCTCTGAATCTTTCCTTTCAGACACAAGCCGGTTGGTTTTCGGTCGGTCTCTGTGAACTTCCCGATGCGACGGGCTTTCGGTTTCAACACGGGCAAGTCTTCATCGGTTATCCTTGGGACAAGCTGAAGCGGGCAGAGAATCGTTTCTACTGGGTTGCTCCGGTTTGCTTCACATTCAACCAGTCGGAATGGAATGCGATTGAAGACTACAGAACCTACTTGCTCAAGAACAAGTATATCTCAGATACTGCGATCGAAAAGAAGCACATCCCCGATTGGTGGATGGATCCATTGATCTGCACGTGGAGCGAACAATGCGTGGATACAGCGGCTCAAGCAAGTCCTCGTTTCAACACCGAATGGGTCAGGCACTATGTGCATGCACAAGAGAAAGCTCTGGGTCTCGATCGATTCACGCTCATCATTGATGACAAGTGGCAGCGAAAATATGGTGATCCCCGCCCTGACCCAACACGATTTGCTAAGATGCGCGAGCTCATTGACTGGATTCACCGCCGAGGTCACAAAGTTCTTCTCTGGTGGCGATGTTGGTATGGGGAACCAGGCTCACTCCCCGATGAGATGGGGTTGTTAGACGAGGGCTACATCGATGCTACCCATCCTCTTTTTGAGGAATACGTTCAGGAAGCGATGCGAATAATGCTGGGAAAGGATGCGGGTGAGCTGGATGCCGATGGTTTCAAGGTCGATTACATTTTCGATGTCCGTGATCCTACCGTAGCCAGTTATGCCCGGCCTTCACTTGGTGTTGGGCTCAAAGAAGTCTATCGGTTCACGAGCCTCTGGTATCGTGAGGCGAAGAAGATCAAGAACGATTGCCTGATCACGTTCAGCGGACCTGATCCACACTTCTCGCTGGTTCAGGATATGTCGCGTATCAACGATGCCGGCCGAGATAGTCTTCAGCGCCAATATCGCGCACGTGTGAGTGCGCTCTCATCGCCCAACACTTTGATCGACGGGGATGGAGCCGACATGTTTGTGTCATTGGCAGACTACCATCACATCGTGAGCTCGTCGTACGGAACGCCGTCCCTGTATAATCTGACTCGCTTCTCCGACGGACCAATTGCGGACGAGATGCATAAAGTCACCGGGAAGATTTTCCGGCTTGCCGCTATGAAAAAGCCCGGACGTCCTGTTTTCAAGAGTTTTGGGAATTGGCAATTTGTACGCGGTAGAAAGGTCGTAGCAGAATCATTCCACCAGGGGACGGCTTTCATCGTTTATCCCGACGCAGGGCGAGCTCTCGTATTGAGTACAAGAGAACAGGACCTTATCGTCCCTCTTCGGAAGGTTTGCCCAACGAGAGTTCAGACGGAGGAAGGGAGGGATGTAGAATTCCGGATTCTTCCCGACGCAAACATTCTGATTCCTGATGCGCAACGCGGGCAAATCTATGTGGTTTGGATGGAGAAACGATAAGGGATGCAATCATGCTACGAACAATGATTTGTCTATGGCTGATCGTTAGTTCTTTTGGCTTCTGTTATCATGCTGATGATCCACCTCAACAAGAAGTATCGAGCATCGACTTTGGTGCTCGAACCGGATGGCGCACAAGAGGTGCAATCAAGGTGCGGGATGATGGCCGGATCTCTTTGACAGAAGACGGAGTCGCAATAGTCTGGAAAACGGTAGAGCTGGACGTTGACCAATTCCCTGTTATGCTTGTTCGTGTCGCACAGTCTATCCGACGGGAGCGGTGGATGGTGGCGGTCGAGAAGAGTGATTCACCATCCCTCGACAGGAACAAGTGGACTCGCCTCATCGAACGATTTGCGGAAGAAAGCGGATTCATCGTCCCGCTCAGAGAGATTACCGGTTGGAGCGGCAAACAGAAATTCGCCCTGATAGTTGCCGTCGAAGGGCGCAACCGCGATTGGGTGGAGCTTGATGCGCTTGAGGCTGTCCGCTTTACGGGAGAGAAACCAGGGCCACCGAGGCTTTCCGCGCCTTCGAACGGATTCGTCGTGAGTCCACTGGCAATTCATTTTACCTGGTATCAGTCGGCGAATGCTCTTGAATACGAGCTTCATGTTTCCAATCGTGGGGATTTCGTAGAGTCCCGGTCGATCAAAGTCGTTCCGCCATACCCGGCAGACAAGTTGCCCTACCTTCCTGAACCTGAAGAATTGCTGGCGCCAGGGAGATGGTTCTGGCGAGTCCGAGCATTCAACATCGACGGCCAACCCGGCGACTGGTCAGAGACTAACACGTTCAGCGTGAGGGAGGCAGCAAGTCCAAGACCTCCGGAGCTGCACGTTTCGGCCGATGATCCTCTCGTCATTCTGTTTGCAGACGCCGAGCGTCTTGTAGAAAACTGGAAAGCCGTACCGGACGAGCTGAAGCGATACGTCGTGTTCAGGGTCGAAGTACTACCATCAGAGAATTTTCTACTGCTGCTGCGAACCGCGCAAGAGAATCATATTCCGCTCCTCATTCAGACTTCGGGTCCTCACGACTACTACGGGCGGACGTCATCGCGAATCTCTCTTTCCGAAGTGGAGCAGTTTTTCAAGGAATTCTCCACGCTGAAAGGGATTTACATTTGCGAGCAGGCGTTTCGCGATTCGCCCATCAACAACCGAATCATGGTGCAGTACGCCGAGCGGTTAATCGCTCTCGCAGCCGAGTACGGAAAGACCGTCGTGTGGGCCGATGGGCACTGGGGCAGAAACCTCTGGATCGACGTCGGCCTCAAGAAAACACTCATGGAGACCATTCGGCGGAACCGACAACACTTCATTCCATTATGGAAGATGAACGGTTCAATGACTGCATATTCCGTCCACGATGCTCTTTTCGGGTTGTGGGTCAGCGAAGCAGTTGACAACTGGGGTGTTCAACCTGAGCGATGGTACTGGTATGAGGCGGGATTCCGCAAGCTCAATGAGCAAGGCTGGTTCAAGGAAGGAAACACCGAGGACTTTCCACCGAGTTTCTACGGGCAGATGATGTTGTTGGGCCTCTCGAGTGGTGCAAGCGTTTATTCCTTTGAGCCAGCCGGCGATATCTGGGACAAAGATGCCGGGCTCTCTGACATCTCTCAGACGATAACGTTCCCGCTGCTTCTCGAGATGATCAAGCATCAATGGATTCCAAGCAGAGAAGAGCTTCTTCGGAAGATTCGTACGGCATACATTGCCGACCGCCCTGACTCGGCTTGGTCGATGGACTATGGGTCAATGCATGCTCTCTACGAGGGGACGTACGGCATTGAGCATCCTTTCCAGATGATCCCGTCAAGGACCAGATACTTCTGGATTCCTATCGTACCTAAATGGACACCGCAGAGTGCACTGGAGAGTTTTCCAGTCCAGGTACGGGCTCAGACTTTCACCTCGAGCGAGGAGGTAAAAAGGTATTTCGACACACGGTATGCGAGCGCCGACAAGGGAAATGCATGGATTGTTCACTACGACGATCGCGTCCTCATCATGAACAGTCGAGAAAATTGGGATGAGGATCAGACATTCGATGTTTTGATGGGAGGAACCATCAAAAGGATTTCTGGCCGTATCGCCGTGAACAGCTACATTCTACCGGGATGGGATCAAGGTGTTCTGCGGATACACCTCAACGGCAGGCCAGAGAAACGCCAAGTTCTAGAACTTTGGGGATTGGAGAAGCCGGCAAAAGTGGTAGCGACACCGAGGCGTGCGTTGGCAAACTCTTCCTGGGATACTAAGAATCATCGTATGGTGCTTGACTTCTCATTGAGCTATGGCGCTGTGAGCGTTGAGATAGGATTTTAATGTCTCACCGGCGTATCGCCTAGTGATTGCCAGGATGCGCGTGTAATGCCGTTTCCAAGATATCACGTTCAGCCTTTTGCCGCCGTGGCCCTGTTCGTGTGCAGTGCACAGCAGACACGGTCACCTCTGCCCGATCGAACACCGGGCTGGTGATCAAGCTCGGCTCTCCATAGCCAAGCGAGGATCTTCAGGCTCACTGAACTACACTTGCAGGTCATGTGGAATACGCTATTGGCTATACTGTCATGGTTCTTACGTGCTTTTCTGGAGCAAACAGTCATCTCAGGTCTTCCAATAGAACAGGGACACAGGGCAAATCTGCCGATCTTGGGCTCAAGTATCGCAGGATCACCAACGAAACCCGGACGTGTGGTTGGCAAAGCTGCTATTGCAGTGCCATTTCAAACGTGCGATGCAAGGTTGCAGCTGCCGCGAAGTTACGGCCCCCGCTACGCCGGAGGCCGAATCTGAAAAGATTTGGCCTTTCTTTTGTCGCTTGTAGCGGGTCAGCGTGACAATCATGCTCTTTCAACCCGCCAATCACTCTTCTTCCCAACGCCTGACGCAACCCGCCCGTCCAGGTTTCGTATCCTACACCGCGCTGAGTGAGATCGCCGTGGATCGGTGAGAAACAGGTTACCCGTTCTTCATAGCACTTGACGTCCACTTCGTCACGCTCGTTAGTATTCTCGCCCACCGAAAATCGCGCACGCTGTGTTGACGTCTTCGGCGATGAATCAACACGCTCGTCGATTACCGATTCCTTAGAGCCGCGGAAATCAGCAAGTTTGGTGTGCCTCCATAGTTCGTTACGGAATTTGCAGGATTGGAAGCAACGTGCCATGAAGCGAACACCTGAAAGACTCAGAGCGGGAGTACTCTCGCAGTGCCGTGCCGTGGTCGTTGTATTGGCGGCGATAGGCATCAGCTCTTATTCTCAAGAACTCCCTGACGTCGCAGGAATAAGCGGACGTGACCTCCTTCTCCACGTCAAATTCCTCGCCTCCCCCGAAATGCGCGGGCGCGGGTCGTTCGGGGACCTCGAACGCTGGCAGACGAACTACGTGCCGATTTATGCCGTGTGGGCGGCGATCGTCGTGATCGTTTTTCCGCCGTTGTTCGGATACATCTGACGATGTGCCGACATACGCTTTCTCCGTGTCGGCCGTCCGATGTGGACGTGTGTGCACAAGTCTTCCAAAACGGGGATGCACAGGAGATCGGCTGGGATGAGTTCTATTTTTCTATAGCGACATATATCCTGGGAATTTTCTGTTTCGGATTGGAATTCGTCGATCGTGCAGATTTTCTCTTTCATGCTCTTGTCGCCATCCACCTCAACAGGCAGTTTACCTCCGTTCTGGTAGGCGTGAGCAAAGGGCGAGAAGCCGGGGATCTCCGTCCGGGATGAGTGCAGGCACTATCAGGGAGATCTTGTGACCTCAGATAAGTGAAAGAATGGGTTGTCAGAAAGGGGCAGACCATCCGAAGGTTGATCTTGGATACGCTTGAAGTTGATCCTGAAATAGATGATTCGCTCTTCACCATGCCGAGGAGCAAGCTGAGCATTTCTCGTGAAGGTTGGAATCGAAAAGGCAGATGAATCACTGAGAAACAACCGGATGGAGAACAAATGATCTTGATTGCCGACGAGAACGTGGTTGCATTTCACCAGCGTACACTGTCGTTGTCGACCTCCAGGGCACTTCTTGTTGAGCTCCTTCTCATTGCTGCTGCCATTGTTTTTCCAGCGCTAGCCCATCTGGCTGATGCCCCCGTGCGCTTTCTCTTGCCCATGCAATGCAGCGTGATTTTGGCCGGCCTGATATACTGTTGGCGCGGAGGAGTGTTGGCTGGGCTCGTTGCACCAATTGCCAGCTTCCTTCTTTCCGGATCCCCTTCACTGAGCGTCCTTCCTTCTATGACGGCAGAACTTGCGACCTATGGCTTCGTAACCGGCATATTCCGTGAAAAGGTTGATGGCAATCCATTCTTGTCGGTAGTGATTGCTCTGGTTGCCGGAAGGGCCTTTTTCGTCGTTTTCGTTCTCATTACGAAGAGAGTGACGACAAACTACATGCTGTGCTTCACAGCCGCGCTTTTTCCCGGCCTCATTGCGGCAGCTTACCAGATCTTTTTGTTGCCGTTGCTTGCCCGCGGGTGGATCAAGCGACAATTACGCCGAACGGGTCCGTCGTCCAACGCAGCACGGCAATGAGTGCCTCGGCTCCCGACTGCTGCATCGGGGCGGCCTGGTCCCCTTTTTTTTCTCTCAAAAAGGAATATCACAGAACTTCCGTTTCCTTCCTGGATATCCAATCCGCCGGCCAAGTGGGATGCAGAGTCGCTGGCATCCTCGCCACTTCTTGGTAGATGCGGTCACTCTGTATTCGATGACGCGAGCAAAGGGCTCGCTGGAATAGACATGTAAGTACTCACCATGAGCACACATGATGAAGTGCGTGAGCTCGATACCAAAGCCTGCGAAATTCAAAGAGCCCAAGAACTCTCTGTCGTTGGTGTCCCGGAAGTCGAAGTATCCTACGACCGCTCCCCCTCCGCGGGATTCGCACAAGAAAGTCATTAGGATTCCCCCTCTGAGAGAGGAAGCAAGCAGGCGGGTTGATATCTCTTGTCAAGTGGCCTATCTCATTGCTGCTTGCTTTCACTGAATACCAAACGGTGAAACCCGACTGATGTTATTCGCAACAACCTTGTTCATGTCCCATTTGATTGTTACAACCGACCCTGAGACCGAAAAGTGTCTCATCTCGTCGCTGGGTGGTATATAATCCGGCACGACAACTCGTGTACCCGGTTCTCCATCGACGACGTTTTGGTTGCCATCGATCTGTCTTTGGGTGACTGGAAGCCGAATTCCCAGGTCGCTCATCCGACGCCCCTCCAGGAAGAAGATATGCTGACGGAGCAAGTAAAGCGTATGGATGTGCTGGTACTTCGTCGAAAGTGTATCAATCATCGTCGTTGTTAGGGAAGTACCGGAAATTGGGTACACGGTCACCACCGAGGAACCGCCGCGCCGCTGGATTAAGCCCGCCACGGACGGCGAGTCTCCATCGTATTTAACTCTCATATTAGGATCGTTCGGACGGCCGGTTCGTTTATCGCGATCGTTGAATGTCCCTGTTGGTCGCCCGCGCGCAGTAGTAATGGCGTTTCTCAAAGCGGTGCGTGCGCCTGCAAGGTCGTTGTTCGCCAATGCGACCTCAGCGAGAATCAAATGTGCTTCCTCAGCTTTCAATGCCGGGTGCGGTGTACCATTCGTCGTGTATTTGGGATCCAGGAAATCGAGCCGCGGGTTCGGCTGAACGTCGTTCGACGTGCGGCCGACCATCGCTGCATACGTTGTTGAGGTAAGGGGAGCTGCCGGGTCGAACGGTACTAGGAAGACATGCGAAGCGGCTCCGGGCAGGGCCAGAGCGGCGTTCGCTTCAACAGCGGCGTTGGCTTTATCGCCCAATATGCGGAACGCTCGAGCCCGCGCGAGCTTGCAGTTGGTTTTCATAGCATTCTGGACCGAAAGACCGAAGGCCTCGTCGAACGCGTTGAGCGCGTTTTGGATCGCCTCCCGCGCCGTCAGCACCGGACCTTTTTCGGTAACGGGAAAGCGACTGAAGTTCTCCCCGAGTATGAGGAGCGCCATGCCTTTGTAGAAAAAGACTTCTGCTTTCTGCTCATTCGTGGCAAGAACATCATTTGGAATGACCGTCGAGATGCCAAAATCGGCCAAGGCATTGAGCTCGAGTGCCCTCTCGTACATTGGGCCATAGGTAAATGTTAGCGGGGTGATGGTGTGGGGGAAACTCAGAACATTGTCGTAGAACGAAGTTCGATTATCCAAGTTATCCGAAACGAGGTCGCCAATAAACGTTGACCTACTTATCGTCTCGGAGAACTGGCGACGAATTCCGACGCTTGTGGATTCCCGATTTACGCACGACCCCATTTTAGGTATAATTCATGTAGGGAGGGCGTATCGGGCCCATCTCCCTCATGTCAGCGGAAAAGAGTAGGTGGGATTTCCGCCGCTAGTGCTCACGTGGCTCCTCGTTGGCTTTGTGCTCCTTAGCCAGCGGATTTCGTACCGGCAGCTTTCCAGCGGCGGATTCCCACACCGCAGTCTTGGTAAGCCAGATCAGCCGCCGGCTTATCAGCATTGACTCAGCTATAGTCGCAACAACGAACGGCGCGATCGAATTGGGACGAGCGTTGACTTGCGTGTTCAGATCCCGGTCCAAAAGCGTCTCTCCAAGTATACCTCACCGAGTTGCAGGAACGTAATCGAAGTTGTCTTGTTGAAGCACGTCTTCATCGCTCCCTAGCCTTCGGTGTGTAAGCTGTCGCCGGATCTTGCTCTGGGCAGATTCCTCGGCGCTATCGCAACGTCAGGACTCTGACTCCCAGTGACCCGAGCTCACGGGTGGGGAGCTGCTTGCTCTCCCTTTGGAAGGAGGTCGTGCCTCGGAGCATGAGCAGAAATTGGAAGGGAAAGTACTTGTATCTCAGGAAAAAAATGAGAGCAGCAACACCGTATTTGGATCCTGCCGTCCGGTAATATGATCCCGGCCGGCAGGAGCAGCGCTTCATCGATTTTGTACTACCGAATCGATTCATCAGGCCTGAGGGAGTGGTGGTTGATGGAGCGCGCGGCGACATCTTCATCGCTGATGCCGCGCAGGATAGGATCTTCAAGTTCGATAACCAGGGGCGATTCCGGAGCGAGTCCTTTGGCTTTAGCCAAGGTCTTGGCGGAATGCTCCGTCCCTCAAGCGTTGCAACCTTGTTCGGGCCTTCGAACCCATCCTCAATCCCTCTCTTGGGAAGGGAGGGAATTTGCGCCTTCGGCTCATCGCCAATTCTCGCCCACGGTCTCTCTACACATCTGTGTGAGCCGCTGCGAATTGCCATGGCATCTCAGGAACGATTCCGAAATCACTGTCGCTTCGACATCGGAATCACTGCGTTCGCAATTGGACCGTTGCGGTTCTCGTGATACTTCGCGTACTTCTGCCGCAATATGAGTCAGCTCGATGAAACTCGATTGCGATTCGAGTCACTGGCGGAGGTTGTTCTTCCGCTCGTGACGTTTTCCTGGAAGCGATGATCTTATGAGGAGGTGCAGAATATCTCCTATGAATGTTGATCAGATTGATAAAATCATACGATTAGCACTTGAGGAAGATCTTGGTGGAGGAGATGTAACCACGACGGCTCTGATCTCGCCTGAGGCGATTCTGAACGGCGACTTTGTCGCGAAAGAGCCGGGAGTTGTTGCGGGGCTTGAGGTTGTCGCGAGGACATTCAGAATTCTTGATGACACGATCGACTTTCGCGCACGTGTGACGGACGGGAACACAATCGAAACGGGCCAGGTGCTTGCAGCGGTGCAAGGAGATGGTCGTGGAGTGATCACCGGAGAACGTGTTGCACTGAACTTTCTTCAGCGAATGTCAGGCGTTGCCACGATGACACGGAAATTTGTTGAGGCGGTGCGCGGCACAAAGGCGATCATCCTCGACACGAGGAAAACGGCTCCGGGCTTGCGCCTGCTGGACAAGTGGGCTGTGAGAGTCGGGGGTGGGCAGAACCATCGTATGAGCCTGCACGACATGGTGCTCATCAAGGAGAACCACATCGCAGTGGCCGGTGGCATCTCAGAGGCCGTTCGTCGTGTACGAGAGATGCACGATCGGAATCTCCTTGTTGAAGTGGAAGTAGAGAGCGTTGCGGAGCTCAGGGAAGCACTGGGATTGGCCGTGGATAGAATCCTGCTCGATAACATGAGCTTGGAAGAGCTGAACGAATCGGTAAAGACTGCTGGTGGTCGCGTTCCGCTCGAGGCATCAGGTAAGATTACGTTGGACAACGTAGGAGCCATCGCCGCAACCGGTGTTGACTTCATTTCGGTCGGCGCACTGACGCACTCGCCAAAGGCTCTGGACGTAAGCTTTCTTGTTGAGCCGACCGACAAGATTGCCGGTTCAGATAAGAAGTGGTGACAATGTACGTGGCGATGGTTGAGCGCAACTCGCAGGAGCTCATCAGGAAACAACGTCAGATTCCAGAAGCACAAAGAGGACATGATGACGCGTGATGAGATCTATAGCTCTTTGAGGTCGAAGTTGAGAGATGTCGTACCCGAAATCGAGCTCCGATACAAAGCAGAGCTTGCATATGAGATCATCCGACTCAAGAAAGAGAAGAACGCCCTGATTCTGGGCCATCATTACATGGAACCGGCCCTCTATCACTCGATAGTTGATATCACAGGCGATTCGCTCGAACTTAGTCGCGCTGCGGCTCAAGCCGACAACAAGATCATCGTGTTCTGCGGGGTGCGGTTCATGGCAGAGACGGCAAAAATCCTGAATCCCGGCAGGACCGTGCTCCTTCCTTCTGATGAAGCCGGGTGCTCGCTTGCAGACGAGATCAATGCTGAAGATGTTCGGCGTCTTAAGGCGGAATACCCTGGGGCTCCGGTGGTCGCGTACATCAACACGAGCGCGGCCGTGAAGGCAGAGGCCGACATCTGCTGCACGTCAGGGAACGCCGTTTCCGTCATTCAATCGCTTGACGCAGAGAATGTGATTTTTTTGCCGGACGAGTATATGGCGAGAAACGTCGCAAAAGAAACGGGCAGGCAGATCATCGTCCCTGTTCGATCGCAACGCCGCGCTGGAAGCGGGGGCGGCCCAAAATACAGGATAATCAGCTGGCACGGACGCTGTGAAGTGCACGAGAAGTTCTCGACCACGGATGTCGAAAACGTTCGGAAGCAATTCCCCGATGCTCTGATCCTTGCCCACCCCGAGTGCCGGCCGGAGGTTGTTGCAGCGTCCGATTTTTCGGGCGGGACCTCGGCGATGGTCCGATATATTCGCGAGTCGGCGGCTCAACGCTATCTTCTTCTCACAGAGTGTGCAATGGGTGAAAACGTCGCTGCGGCGTTTCCGGAGAAAGGGATGTTGCGACTTTGCAGCGTGCGTTGTCCCCATATGAACAAGATCACACTGGAAACCACGCTGGAGTCGCTCAGGTCGATGAAGTATGTGATCGAAATCCCGGAAGACATTCGTGCGAACGCGGCACGCGCTCTGGAGAGGATGCTTGTCGCCGCTGCCACCGACAAACTCACGTAATGGCTCGCGGCAATCGTACTGGAGAACTCGAACCATGGAACTGACCCTACCTCAAGCCCTGGAGATACTGGAACGAACTCCAGCGGTCGTGAGGGAGCTGCTCGCGAATCTCTCTGATACGTGGCTCTCTGCGAACGAAGGGCCTGAGACATTCAGCCCGCGTTACGTTGTCGGGCATCTCATCCACGGGGAAGAGACCGACTGGATACCCCGAATCCAGATCATCCTCGAGCACGGTGAGGCTCAACCGTTTGCGCCGTTCGACCGCGTCGGATTTAAGGAGAAGTACCAGGCAAAATCGATCGGCGAACTCATCGATCTGTTCGCGACACTTCGCCGGGAGAACCTTGAGCGCCTTCGCGGCTTCAAGCTACAGGCCCCGCAGCTCGAGCTCAAGGGAACGCATCCCGCCTTCGGCCAGGTCACGTTGAAACAGCTTCTGGCGACCTGGGCGGTTCACGATCTCACCCACATCGCCCAGATTGTCAGGGTGATGGCGAAGCAATATGATGAGGCCGTGGGGCCATGGAAAGCTTACCTGCGCATTCTTCAAGGGTAATTTCCAGGGTCTCGGCTTTCCCGCTGGTTCCCGTTGATTCCATTCTTCCCAGCATCGCGCGCTGCTCTGAGCTTCTTTTTGCTTTGACTATGCCGATGCATATTTCTACATTGGCGAACACCACACCGTTGATCTCCTGGGAATCATACCTATCGGCTAAGAGCCAACGACAACCCGACCCGATTTAGACGAATGCCGGACAAGTATATCATCGCGCACGATATGGGGACGAGCTCTGACAAGGCTGTCCTTGTAACCGTTTTCGGCGATATCATCG
>VGWB01000079.1 GCA_016873755.1 Ignavibacteria bacterium
GCAAGTTCTTCGCCAGTCCTACATAGTAGAGCCGATTCTTCTTGTAGAGGGCATAGACTCCGTGCTGACGGCCGACAAGCTGCGTGATTTCGTCATGGTAGATGTCGAATACCTTGCTGGAGATCCTCTCCAGGTTCCCCTGCACGAGTCGGCGATGCTTTCTCTTTGCCATGTTGTGCTCCTCAGCTGGATTTTCTTCCTGGGGAGACCTCCTCGGAGGCGACTCTCCGAGACTCGGCAACCTTTGTTGCGAGATCTGGAGGAAGAGCAACCTTGATCAGCTCAAACTCTGGCGGGAACCGCCCTTTCTTCTTCTCTTCATTGATCAGATCAATCATCGATTGCTCACTGAAAATCAGGAGTCTTCGATCTGGCTGTCGTTCGAGCATATAGAACCAAAGCATGTCGGATCGAATCTTCTGCAGTTTCGCTGTGGCCAGATTTCCACTTGAAGTCTTGCCCGCGCTGGTAGAAATCACTCCCACGATCGTGCCGTCGCCGGAGACGGCATCGAATTTGAACTGGCCCCCAGCGCGAAGGTCGAGATTCTTCTGACGAAAAAGCTGCCCGTACTTCTCCGGCAAATACGCCTCTCGAATCCATTTCTCCGCTTCGGTTTGCGCTTTCGTATCGGCCATTTTGGGATGCCCTCCGTATCGGCAGAAAACTCGCTTAGGATCCTCTCGTGACCTCCGGCAGACAGTCCGCTACAGCAGCTCTGTACCGACGCCATTCCTGCCTCTTGAGATCGTAATACCAGTGGCGGTAGAACGGTATCAGCGGTCGACTCAATTGGTTTTCGTCAGCGGGAACAGGAATGGGTGCTCCTTGGCTGCAACTGTAGAATTCCTTTGGCGTCCTCGGCTGAGAACGGCTCTTGAGGAGAACACTATACAATACTTCTGCGCTGAGCAGAACTGGAATATCGGACTTGAATTGACCGAGCTCATCCCGAAGAATTGGAATCCACCTCCCTGCCACGGCCTTCCACAGATGAACGTTCTTTGCCGTTTCCAGAGCGAAGTAGTTGCGACAGAGATTCTGTGCATAGACTGAATCCCAGCGAAGGCCGACTCGCCGTAGGTTCTCGCCAATCAGGCTGACCATTCGTCGGAACATAGGTGGATTTCCTTTTGGTAAGGCGAAAACGTATTCCAGATCTCGGCAATACTTGTTGCTTGGGTCGCAACCCAAGTAGATAGCCTTCACCCTGGATTTGTCTGCGCAATATGGCTCAGGGAAGGGGGTGTTCTCAAGGATACCAGGGCCGAACTCCCTTCGCAACTCCTGAACAAGCTTCTGCTGTTGCCCCAGAGACATCATTCAACCAACTCCCCCCCTAAACGCCCTCTGCACTTCGTCCTGAGCGCAGTCCCGACGCTCTTTGTCGGGACGAAGTCGAAGGATCAGATCACTGCTCAAACCAGCTCTCCTCTGAACGCTCGTTGCATTAGGCAGCTAAACAAATTCTCCAACTCCTTCTCACTCTCCCACTGCTTGGCCCGCAGCCCCGCCTGCCTGATTGAGTCATAAGAGGCGGGCAGGGACTCGACCTTCTCCTGCTATCTCGCAGCCGATCTGCGATTAACCGGATTTTCATCGTCGAGTGACCAATTCAAGGGATTATTTCTGATGTATTGCCTGATTCGATCCAATTCCTCATCACTGCGAATAATGTGGTCATGGAACCGAGATTGCCAACCAAACTCGGGGAACCCACGGTCATGGATAATCTTTGAAGCAGATGCCTTAAAATGCCGAATGACCTTGCCTAATGTTTGTTTCGGGTTTTTCATTAACGGCCAATTGGTTTGCGTTCGGAAACCGGCGGGATGAATACCCGTAGGGATTTGATTAATCAAATCCCTACGATGATTACCCCATATCACCACAATACCATGCACGTGGTTCGGCATGATCTGATATTCATCCAATGTCACATCCGAGAAATGTTTGGGTATTTCCAGCCAACATTCCCAGACAATCTCCCCTATCCTTGACAGTCTCATCTCATCATTTACGACATCCCCGAGTTGACACTCGCGGTTGTGTGTGCAGACTGTAATATAATAGGAACCTTCACTTGAATAATCATACCCCTGCAATCGTATTGACTGACGACCTGTCCGCCAGCGTTTTGGCGGATGATGTTTCAGTGGATCATAAGCCATAGGTGCTCACCCTACCAGCTCTCCTCTGAACGCTCGTTGCATCAAGCTGTTAAACAAATTCTCCAGCTCCTTCTCGGATTCCCGCTGCTTGCCGCGCAACGACTCGACCTTCTCGACTGAGTGGGTGAATTTCCGCTGTTCTGACAACGGAGGTACTATTAGTTTCAATTGCTTGAGGCGCGGTAGAATAATCATCGGCTTAGCCGTGTCCCCGGATAAGTTTCTGATTGTTGTTTGCACCGCTTCGAAATTCATTTGTCGCGAGATGAAAACGGCGTCAGAGATGGCATCATCGGCGCTTATTTTGCACACGTTGGCTGTCAGCACGGCAAAATCGATCGACTTCGGAAAGACACAAGTCTTGCCGATGGTATTCCCTACTTTCGCCATTATGATATCGCCTGGACGAACAGTGCTGCGTTTGATGCTATCGTACTTCTGCAAGGACACATATCGGACATCGTCGAAATTGAAGGAATTAGGCTTGATATTGTTCACCCTGATTACTCTCACTCCCGAGTCTGTGTATTCATTGGCCTTTAGATGAGACCCAAAGGGTCCATCAACAATTGAGAATTTTTCTCTTCGTGCAATCTCTCCGAGATTCTTAGTTTGCCATCCCTTCGGATTCGTGACCGGATCGCCAAACATCTCCAGAAACAACGACTGCAAGAACTCCTCTGTGAGTTGGTTTGCCTGCCGACGCTTCTCCCGCGCCGCATCAGCTTTCTCTAAAATGGCTGCTATTTGCTTTTGGATGGGAAGTGGAGGAAGAGGAATCCTGATGCTTTCAAGGTGCGTCCTGCTGATCCGCATGCGTGTTGTCCCTCGTCCTAGACGCACTGCTTGGTTCCTAACAATAGACGAATTGCAGATAATGACAACATACCTCGGATCGACGATTCTCCGGTCAACTCGCACAATGGAAAGATCTACCGCTGCTATAGCCTCCTGATGTAGATCTGGTACAATGCAAGCTCTGGCTATTGGATCGGCCATCCTTGAAATTAGAATGTCGCCGGGCTTGACCAGAGTGCAACCGAGTTCTTCTTTCTTGTGCTGCGTTATGAATTTTGAGGATTTGTTTAGGAAGGTTCCAACTCCAACATCGGCCAATTGAATCAGACGGATAGACCCTTCGTCATCCATATTCTGAGAGAGAATCCAGTCACCATCTGTGAACAGGCCATCGCTCCCAATCACCGAACCCAGCGTCACAAGAGGCCATTTCCCATTTGTCGCAATCACTTGACCAAGCCCTCGATCTCGGAAATGCTCTTGGCTATATCCGCCTCCAAGTTCAGCACCTTCTTCATAATCACATCCGGCTTCTCGTACTGAATCTCCTTGTGCTCGATCTCTTTGTAGCGTGAGATGGAGAGGTCGTACTTGTTGGCGCGGATTTCGTCGGCGGGGACGAGGAAGCACTTGCCCGTTCGCCCACTCCCACCCCCAGACATGCTGAGCGGAGTCCCGACGTTTTTCTGTCGGGACGGAGTCGAAGCATCTTCCGAGCCGGCATACGCGGTCATAGGCTCGGCTGCTATTCTCAGAGCATCCTTCGACTTCGCTCGCCCCGACTCCTGTCGGGACTCGCTGCGCTCAGGATGTCTCGCGTTTTTGTTTTTCCACTGTGCGAAGATATCCGGTATATCATTCTCCGCCACCTTCTGGCGCTTGTCGTCGAGCGAGAAGCCGTCGGCCTCCATGTCGTAAAACCAGACATTGTCGGTCGTGCCCCCCTTCTGGAAGACAAGAACGGCTGTTGATACACCGGCGTAGGGCTTGAACACACCCGATGGCATCGAGACTACGCCTTCGAGCTTGCACTTGTCAACAAGGATCTTCCGCGTGCCGATGTGAGCGTTGCTTGTCCCGAAGAGGACGCCATCGGGCACAATCACACCGCATCGACCTCCGGTGACAAGGAGGTCATACATCAGCTCGACGAAGAGCAGCTCCGTTTTCGTCGTCTTCAGCGTGAACCGTTCGTTGATGTCGCTCTTGTCGATCGATCCCTTGAACGGCGGATTTGCAAGGATCACGTCGTACATCTCTCGCTCTTTGTAGGCCTTAGAGAGCGAATCCATATGCCGAAGATTCGGATTGTCAATTCCGTGGAGCATCAGGTTCATTGCCCCGATGCGTGTCATCGTGGCGTCAATGTCGTAACCCGTCAGCGCCTGGCTCTTGAGGAATTTCAGCAGCTTCTTATCAGCGATCTTGTCACCGATGAGATGGTGCGCCTTCCCCTCGTCGTCGTACTCAAGCACGTCCGCACTCGTGTTCGATTCGAGGATGTGCTCATACGCATTCACGAGGAATCCGCCCGTGCCCGCAGCCGGGTCGCAGATGCGGTCGCCCACCTTCGGGTCCACCAGCTTCACCATCATCCGGATGACATGCAAGCTCCCCTTCTCTCACTCGAGGGACTTCTCGCACGAAGAAGATCTGAATCAGTAGCTCATCGATTGCCCGCGAGGATTTTGAGGAAACACCTGTGGAACTCACCAGGTTGCCTTGTGCGTTTCCCACATTTTCCTAGTGTGGAAAGTCTAGTGCACAACCGAGAAGAATGCCTTTGCTTACAAGAGATGCGCCATCCAGCGACTTGACGTCAGACAAATCTGAGGTGAAATGGACATCACTTATGGCGGGGTCCAGAGGCGCAGAAACCGAGGGGATTGCTGAGGAGGAATAGAAACGCAGAGATTTATTCGCCAATTCAAGATCGAACTTTGCCTCAAGCGCCTGGCGCCACCCACTGCCAAGCGTAGCTGCAACTATTTGATCAATGCGACTGGCGAGTTCAGGGCAGCCTTGGATTCGAGCTTTGATCGATTCGACCAAATTAAACACACTTACGCCGTCATCTACTACCTCGACGAAAACTGAAGCGACGACAACCGTTGTCCCAGGTGTCGGATTCAATTGGTTGAAGGAAAAATGGTGCCTCCGAATTCCCCCTGCAGTGCTTTTGACCTCAAGCTTCTCCTTACCCAACCCAAAATCATAGAGGTCGTCCGGATTCTCATGCCAACATCCGATAAGCAAACATGGCTCGGTGGCCCTTGCGATCAAGAGTAGTTCGGCCCAAAGCCCCTGAATGGTCTTCCTAGGGGCCAACGACATCTGACGAAACAACTCAACGACGCAATTGATGACCTTTTCCAGTTCGAGTTGAGTGGGCGAAGCTGGAAGTGACTCGATGATTGTCGTCACAGTACGGACAAAGTACAATTGGAGCGCTGCATCGCCAGAAATGCAACGGATCACCGAGTATAGCCCCTCTTGAACGCTTCCATTTGATTCTGTCAGCCGGCACGCAAGGCCATGGTCGATCCTTAGATGTTCAAGAGCAATTGGAGGAATTCTGGGTTCAGAACCATCCTGCACTGACGAAATTAGAAATGCTGGTCGGCCGTTGGTGTCTTTTGCTATGTAATCACCAGACCTCCCCGGCATAAGCGCTGCCACAAAGAGGTTTGGATCTGCGGGCGGGCAGCCCGAGAGTTGCAGTCGCTCAAAGATGCGCACTGTAGAATCCGCGAGGGAACTCATCTTTCAACCACCCTGGCGTTGCTGCACCATATCCTTCGCGACGTTAGCTGGGACCCACACCGCAACGTGAGGCACGTTCTCAGCAATGGGAGGCTGGTTCAACTCCCCGAGCGTAAGGTATCTTAGCTGAACAGTGGTCTTTGTTTCATCCCGCAAGGCCCTGTCACCCGGGTAAGTCTCCCCCAACGCGTCATATTGAACACCTTGGAACAGTTCTTTTATCTTATCGTTCTCATAGGCACGCCTAATAGGGTGACCTCCGGACATCAGGAAAACTGTACACACGTCGTCTGCATGGTCAAAGAGATAGAACTGAATCAATCGCAGCAATCCAGCTATGAGTTGTGAATCCTCCGGTCGACGAACGCGAAGTCTGGTCAGGAGTTCCGAATGCACTAGACTCAACCTCACAGCTTTGGCAAGTAGGTTTCTGTGCGAGGTAGCACGCCGATCGAGTCCGTCGTGCTCTGCGAAATTGACTAGCTGTCTGAATGACTGAAAGACAGAGCGGTTGGCCTCAATCGCCTCAAGCGAGTCGTGCGGACCCTCAGGGTAGACCCACCTGGTTCCAAAGATAGCGCGGTTATAGTTGATGTCAATAACCGCATCCCGCGTTGGGCGAAGATTTCTGGTGAGGAAGAACTGTCTGCGCCATTCAGAGAGGGGCCGGCCCGTCGCTCTGTGCTCTACAAGTTGAGAGCGAATATCTTCTTCGTGCACCACGTACTCCCGAAACGCGTCATTCACGGATGCCTCGAGAAAAATGCGACAAAGACCCTGGTAACCCCGCTTGTATCCAAAGAACCGCGCTCGTTGTTGAATAGTGTCCGCGATGCCCAGACCTGTCCCACGTGGCATGTATGTCACCGTTAGTCCCTCTACTGTGAACCCTCTGTCGAGCGCTTGTCCCCCGACAAGTATCCAGTACGGTGCATCATTCCAGTTTATGGGGACCAACCCGCTGGGTGTCCTGTTTATCGGGCGGACATTCGTTCGAAGCAATGAATGACGGAGTCGCGGAACAAGAAGGTCGAACGCAGGCAAGCTCGCCTCGGTTGTTCTAAGATCTTCATAGTCTCGTCGGAAGAAATCCAGCAGATCTGCCCGGGCCGGGTCATTGGGCGCAAATCCTAGGATTCGTTTCCATTCATCAATTGCACGAGAAACCCAATCGTGATATTGACCGTGTCGAAAAACGAGCCTAGAGGGATGCACCATCATTGATCTGTTTGGCGAAGGATCATTCGTCACTATGTGTGCCGTGGCACCCAATAGAAAAAGTCGAATCGCTTGCAGCAAGCTCGCTGGTGGGCCATTCAATTGGTTCGTTTGCGACGGAATCTCACCTGTTGGAATTAACCTTACAAGATTAGGATCTTCAATGAAGAACTCGCGACCACCCGTGTAGCCCTCACCAGGCGTAATAACCTCAGCAAAGGTCGGTGACAAAACGTCGATAATATTGATAAGCAAAGGAGCTTGCGGCGTGGCGGTATATTGCAGATAGCTGTGATGCGGAATTACCCTTTTGCACTCGAGCAGTCTTCGATATGTGGTGCTTCGACCGCCTCGACGGACTAGGGTATTCAGGCCTGCTTGGTCTCCCTCATCGTCAATTATTAGCGTGGGAACTCGTGCAAGGTCAAGAGACTGCAGCACTGCGATGAGATTCTGCAGATATCCGTGCTGCTTCATCACAGTAATCAGGACCGTTCGGCGTTCACTCGGTGGCACATCAGGATCATCCCACTCTGCCAAAATATCGCGGATGAGGCGGTGATTGTTATCAGCTACACTTGGATTGGGCACATGACGCCAGGGGCGACGCTGCATCCTGTCATTTAACCGGAGATCATTTAACAGACGCCACCGCGATTGTTCAAGAAGGTAAACGGATGTACCAGCAATGATGATTACCAAGCGATACTTATTGTCGCGGGCGAGCGCTGCTACCGTCGTGAAAGACATCGTCTTGCCGCTTTGAACATAGCCGACAACTAGGCCCGTGACTTGGCCACTTCCCTCCGTTGGCGGTTGGCAACGACTAAGGATGTCCACTGCTTCCTGCACAATTCTCGAGCGGCTCTGAACTGGAACTCGTGTGTGCTCAAGCAGAGCAATAGTCTCAGGCCCCACTTCTGGCTGCCATCTCGCCAAATCATGCTGTGGCCGTATGATTTGCACAATTGTCGTTTGGGGAGCAGGGCCATCTTGAACTTGTGTCACGGTAGTTACCTCCAGAAGATTTCAAGGTGCTACGGATTCGAGAGTCCATTTCGCAACAGATCATTCAGGTTTCGGATCATTGTACTTATCAGCATAGCCCCGGCATCACGAGCTGCGATGTAGGCTAACCCAAGGCCGGCTGCAACGCGCAGGAGCGCCTCCATTGTCCCAGCATCTGAACCACAGAAATGATCCATGAAAGGATGTGCGAGACACATTCGAACACACACTCTGCGTCGAGGTATATGAAGCTCGGGATCCACGAAGTCGGGGCTGTCACTGATCGTAATCCAATCCCCGACCGCAGGATCAGTAACCACTTCAACAACAATTTGCCAAGGTTGTTGATTGAGTTCAACATTTATTTGGCGAACCGACGTCGGTGGAGTCGTTCTGGGAAGTTGGGCCGCTGGTGGGGCACCATCTGGTTCGGCTGTGAGTTGCGCAGAGAGCACAGGAGGAACGTCGCGTTCTATACACTCAGCTGTTCGTTCGGTTGCCGTCTCGGCACTCTGCATTAGCTCGTTGCGAGAAGCGCGAACCCTGTAGTAGTCGGCCTGCTCCAGCAAACGCACGGGCTCATTGTCCAAATATTCCTTCAGCAACTCAAGAAAGGGCTGCTCGTGCTCTTCCCATCGGAACCCATCTTTCGTGTGACTTATGTCAAAACCCTCCAAATGCAACTCCCCGAAAAGACGTTGATAACGAAAGCTATTCGTATGGCCAAATATGAACTGCGGACGGTATGTTTCATCACCACTTCCTTGTATTAGGCGATTACGGCGGAATAGCGCAAAGCCTGCGGTTGAAGTGGACCCAGTTTGTCTTAGAGCGGCAAAGCCACTCGCACGCTGGCCTTCACCGAAGTCGAAGTTGATCTCTTTACGCCACAAGATAGGCGGGGCCGACGGTGTCCGGTGATGAGGAGCGCTGAGAATCGGGGGTTCGCCATATTGCAACTCTTCATCATTAAAGGTCAATCGTAATATTCCTTGACGAAGAAACACTCTGTAGATACCCGCTAGGTGTTCCTTTATTTTGCCGACGGTGCGAGTTTGAAGCGGGTGATGCAGTTCATTGAGGGCTATTTCCGTATAGTGCATTTCTGCGGGCACGCGTCGCGAGGTTATTTCGAGTTCTTCTATCTTATCTTCAACGATCCTATTGATATCAAAATTGATGGTGCGCTCCAAAGGTTCGCCAAGCGCGCTGGTCCTCACCGACCATTTGCCTGCAAACCAGCAAGCTGCACTTTTCATTCCCATCCCAAATTCGCCCAGCCCACTACGGTCTGGTGGGATCTCGGCGGGTCTGAAGGCACGGGCATATTCTGATTCATAGATACCAGCAGCATTGTCGCGCACAACAAGCCGCCCGCGATCAGTTGGGTCAAACTCGATGTCAACCTTCAGTACCGCGTCAATCGTTCTTATCTCAGCTCGGTGGGTCAGAAAACTCTGCAGTGCATTGTCAACGAATTCCGCAAGCGCGTACCAGGGACGATAATTGAGATGCTGCAGCAAAGAAAGAATGCTCACGCCAGGTCGGATATTGACCGTGTCAAGCCGGCTTGTGTTACGCATCAGCGGCCCTTCCTGTTATTGATTCTTTTTTGGACTGGCTCAGACCGTTCACTTCTCATTCCCCCTAGCATCTCTGCGTTTCCGACTTGGTGGCTAGCAACTCCCTCGCTATGTGTTCCACCACGTCTGCATTGATAGCGTTGCCGAGAGCTTTAAACGCTCGTGTGTCAGAAGAGGGAAGAAACTTCAGTTCCGAGAGACTTTGAAGCTTTGCACACTCCCTAGGCGTCATGTATCGACGCTCCCACGCTATGATCGGCACCTGGGTCGTTGTCATTGCAACAAGTGAGGGTGCCGTTGTAGGGCGTTTGACCCTCACTCCTGATGCTCGAAACTGAATGACGTAATCCCAGATATCTCGGTGCCCACCTTTGCAGTTCCACTCTAGTTTTTGAAGCGATGCAGGGAAATTCAGAATGCTTGGAATCCACTGGCGAAGCCACTTGTTATGTTTCAAATAGAACTCGCGATTTTTACGAATGAATTCGATTTTCCAAGAAGGGAACCTCTTTTTCTTCACCCGAGCGTAGGAAGGTAGGCTTTGTAACAATTTATCGGTGCTAAGATTCCTCAGACTCTTCCCGTGACTGCCGCGAAATCTCCGCAATTGCTTTGCTCCAATTGCATATGGAGTTTCGTCTTCGAATGGGTACGTCGCACCGAACTCCATGGACCAGATTGGAAAGGAAGGTAATTCTTCGTCGCATGGGAACCGGTTCAGGAAGTCTTGCCATGCATCAAGGCAAGCCACAACCTGAGGGGATAGCTTTCTTGCACTCCTGGGATTCTTCTGGAGGGCCGAGACGATTGAGGTGTTAGCATTGGGCTTTTTTGTTGGCCAACGGAATCCATCCAGACCCCCTAGCCTGCCGGCGATGTAGATTCGTTCCCTAATCTGAGGAATGCCAAATTGGTGAGGAGAATACCGCGCCTCATCGATGCCATATCCCAATTTCTTTAGCGCGGCACTCATCCTTTTCCAAGTCTTGCCATTATCGTGGTTAACAAGATTTGGGACGTTTTCCAGAATGAGATAGCGAGGTTTATGATACCGCAGGACCTTCAGTACGTAGCCGAATAGGTCCCCCCACTTCGGGCAGTTCAGCCCACGTTGGTCACCCGCTTTGGAAAACGGCTGACAAGGAAACCCAGCACACAGAATGTCGTGAGGCGGAATTGCCTCAACTGCAATTTTCCGGATGTCCCCTTCTGCGGGAATGCCAAAGTTGCGCTGGTATAATTTCCTTAGCACATCGTCGACCTCGGAAGCGAATACACATTCGTACCCAAGCCGCCGAAGAGCTATGTGAAACCCCCCAAGACCTGCGAACAGATCGATGAACTTCATTTGCAGCCCATATGTTGATGATCAGCGTTGTGCTTTTGATAGGTCCCCGATGGTCGGCGGGAGAGCGCAGATGCGATCTTCATTGCGACCTCTTTGGGGTCGCGATTGATGTCTTTCTCCCAGACTCGTAACACTCGCCAACCGAGCCTGGACAATTTTCTTCTTATTCGTATATCCCTCAGGATATTGGATTGTATTTTGGCTATCCAGTAATCAGCATTCGATCCCCTTGCCAACTTCGTCCTGAGGTCCCTCCAACTCCTTCCATGCCAAAAATCCCCATCGGAGAACACAAGTAACCGAGCCGACAGAAATACTATGTCAGGCTTTCCCGGCAGTGATACATCATTTCGAGTGAAGCGTAGCCCAAGGCGACGAAGCTCTCGCGACAAAATGAGTTCGTGTCGTGTGTTTCTGGATCGATTCGCTCGCTTAATGGCCGAACTGATGCGTGACGCCGGTTTGTAGCCGTGAAAGGATGGAGCTTTTTTTGCGTGTGGTCCAGGCTTGCGCATCGGCACTCGCCTCACTGAGGAAGTGGCCCTGCTGTCTGTCAGTATTTTGCCTTGAAATCCCTGAAAGCGCTCTGAAACGAGTGCCTGAGCCGATCGACGTCAATGGGGGTTCCAGCGGAGATGCTGTGCTCCCAGAGCTTCCTCCTGTGAGTCAGTAGTTTCTCCACGGATTTCGAGGCCGTATTGGACACAAACATTGTCTTATCTGAAGCAAGATCAGAAGCAAGCCCAAGAAAGCCTCGACCAAGAAACAAGCCGAGGGCAGAGGTAATAGAGACCGGGTTGATGGTCCGGAGAAGACCTGGTACTCGATGGTGGATCATCAGGTGATCCCATCGGCGGGTCAAAAGCCTGACCGCCTTGCGATGTTGCCTCGCCGTGAACCTTTCATTCTCGCACAGCGCATTGTAGCGTTCGCGTGCCTCACGCTCTGTTCCTGCTCCCAAGATCTTCCGACACGTCTCATACAACGCACCGATCAGATTCTCCTCCCCACAACTCACACACGCCCGCTTCCGCTCTGCAATCGACATTCCGCCCTCCGAACCTTTTCGCACCAACACCCACTTCCTCGAGTCGATGATGTCGTCAAGTCCCAACTCAAACAAAAGCGACGGCCGCTCGCGACGATACTTCATTAAGGGGGCAACGGCGTCTCTGGCGTCATCGAGTCGCTTCAGAGTCAGGCCGCCCCAGAAATCGGAGCCAAGCATCTCGTTTATGAGCACTTGCCTTTCTGCCACTTGCTGCAGGTTTGTAGGCAAGAGTGAGACATCTTCTCGGATCGAGTCGATGTGCGGCTTCAGCTCCTTCCCCTGAAGCAGCGCCAGCACACACCTCTCCATCTTGTTCACGAAGAACTCCTCGGCTGGCCTTACGTGTGGCACGAACCGAAGCAACGGGGCGACTTTCAGCTTGAGGAAACCGATCTTGTCCGAGGTGATGTAATTCCAAAAGTCGTCTTCCCAAGCGTCTCTGACCTCCTTGAAGGCCTTTTTCACAGAAAAGGATTGAAGCGGAATGCGCCTGATAAGTCCTCGAATATCCCGAATGGTACGGGAGATGTCGTCCACGAGCTCGCTTGCGCCTTGCACGGTTCGACTACACTCACCGTGACTCTGGGGCTGGGGTTGTTGGGCGAGGAGCAATTGCAGCTTGAGAAGCCGCGCGTTGAAGATGCTTACGAGGACGGGCAATTGAGCAGCGCCTTCCTCCTCCTTCGGCATCATGTTGAAATGCTCGAAGTTTTCCCAGAAATCGGTGATGAGGAAGCGCTCTTTCTTCCGATTCGGAAGCCAATCGAAGTGCTTGCACGTCTCGTCGCTGCGACTTCCACGACCGATCATCTGCCAGAACTTGATCCTCGAATTCACCGGCTTCATGAAGGCCAGATTGACGACCTCAGGGATGTCCACTCCGGTATCGAGCATATCGACAGAAATCGCGATGCGAGGCAAATCCTGCTTCTTGAAAGTATCCAGAAGCGTCGGCGCTCTCTCCATCTTCGACGTGATTACCTGCACGAGCTTGCCTTGGTGCTCCGGGTACATCTCATCGAACGCCTCGGCAAGCCGAAGAGCGTGGTTGTGCGTTATGGCAAAGATAATGCTCTTTCCGGGAAGTTGCCCGGTCGAGTCCTTGATACACACATCCATAAACTCTTCCCATTGGCGCTTGAGCGTCTCTTTGTTCGTCACCTTTCGCTCAAGATCGGTCCCTTCATAGTCGATCTCCTCAGGATCGATGCCTCGCTTCCTGAGAGATTCCTTTTCCTCTTCGGTGAGATCTATCCCTTTGATCCCCTTTCGCTGAAATTTCGTCTGCGCCGCATATACATCGAAATTGACCAGGTACTCTTCCTCCACCGCCTGGCTGAACGGATAGTTGAACGTCGGTATCCGGTCGTCGCAATCGAAGAAGTTGAAGGTGTCACGATCGACATACTCGGCGGGAGTTGCTGTGAGGCCGATTTGGATCGCGTCGAAGTAGGCGAGAACGTCCGTGAATTTGTTGTAAATCGACCGATGGCACTCGTCCGAGATGATGAGGTCAAAATCGGCCGGCGTGAACTTGTCATAGCAAAGCTCGAGGGTTTGAAGTGTCGAAACGTAAACTCTCGCAGTCCGATCGATGGAATAAGTTCGTATGCGCGACCGCGATTCGTTCGGCAGATGCGCCTTGAAACCATCCGTCTGCGCCTGCTCAACAAGGGCATCCCGATCCGCAAGGAAAAGCACTTTCTGAGCCGCGTGGGCGCGCAGGAAGACGTCGATGAGCGCCATGATTGTGCGGGTCTTCCCCGTGCCCGTGGCCATCACGAGCAACGCTTTTCTTTTTCTCTTTTTCTCAATCGCCTCGCTGATCCGGCGAATGGCCTCGGTCTGGTACGAGCGGTCTACGATCGATGATTTGATCTGAACGCTGTTGAGCGGCTTGCCATTCTGTTTGAGAAAGAGAAGGCGCTCGAGGTTCTCGCGAGAGAAGAAGCCAGCGACGTGTCGTTGGGCGGCAGCGTCGCTTTCCCAGAAAAAGACGTCTTCCCCATTGGCCATGAATGCGAACGGTCGGAAGCTCTGGTTTCTCTCAATAGCTGTAATGTAGTCCAAGACCTGCTGCTTGCCAACCCGAGGATCGCGGCTTGTTCGTTTCGCCTCAACGACAGCTAGAACCTCACTATTGGACCGGTAAAGGCAATAGTCTGTGAATCCGCCTGAAGGCGCGGCGTCATAGCCTTCGACGGGTATTTCGATTCCCACCTGCGAGCGATCGGAAATCTTCCACCCCGCTTTGCTCAGCTGCGGGTCGATCAGGCTGTACCTGGTCTCGGATTCACTGATGCGATAGGTTGGCACTGAAATCTCTACGGTCTGAGCTATTTAGCAGGGAAATGCGGCAATCCGCAATACCGAGAATTCGGTATTTCTACAGAACCGCACAGTGACCATTGTGCGTTGCCAGATGCTGGAATCAATGGACCTTGATCGCTGGTCGGTGAAATGGCTCCAATAAGAAAGTAGAGAATCGAACAGTCAGTGTCAATCCGTAGAAGTACGGAGTACTTTTATACGTAGAACAGCCGAGGCGCGAAAACAGGAATCACCGCTGGGAGCTCGTCTGTCAAGGGTACAAGAAGGTGTGAATATACATCAGTCACTCGGAATATCCAGGGGCGCAGGGGAATATCGTTGAGCTTTGCCTTCAAGATGAGGCAAGCGACAGGATTTAGATCGCCAGCGTACACATCACAACCCAGGCGCATTGCCTCCAGCGGAATGGATCCGCCCCCGGCGAGGGGATCTACGACGAATGGAGGTTCAATGCCGTGAGCTTCTTGGATAAGTTTCTCACAAATCTCAAGCATGTCGTGGTTAGTAGATAGGTCCAGACGGGCGACATCACCCACAAATCTCAGTAGGGCCTTTTGCATGTCCTCGTCCGTCGGTCCAACTGTTCCAACCACAGATGGGAGAAGCTGCCGCGCTCTCTGCTTGAAGCTGTCCGGGCAACGGGCGTCACAAGGGTCCGGCCACAAGAGTGACAGCAGTATTGCGCGACAAGCCGTCAGTGGCTTCCGCGACCACCATAGATGCAGTTGGTGAGGAGTGCCTGATCGTCTAGTCTTCTCAGCAAGCGATTGCCTACCAACTTCGGCAAGGGGAAAGTCAACTTCAATGAGGCGTTTGCATTCTTTGGGGGGTCATGAAAACAGTTTCAGGTTCCAAGTTTCAGGTTCCAGACGCTCAACCTCAGGAATCTGCTCAAAATCTTGATTCGTGAGCCTATTAATGGCTCAGTGAGTAGATTCGACAAGAAGCCGTCAGCACGCTCAGGAGTTGCCGAAATTCGCACAATTTCAACGTAAATGTACTCAAAATCCGCTTTGGAGAGCAGATTAATTGCCCAGTGATCAGTCCTTCGACAAAGCTTAGGAGCGATGCGGAGGCAGAGTCGAAGCCTCAGATCTTCTTCCATTGAGCGTCTCGGCCACGACTGAGCCTTGTGATGCGCTTTTGCTTTCTCAACTCATCGAGTGCCCTTCGGAGAGTCGAGTAGCTCACTCCCTGGCAAGCCCGCTGGAAGTCCCTGAACGTAAATGT
>VGWB01000080.1 GCA_016873755.1 Ignavibacteria bacterium
TGAATGGCCCTGGTTGCCAATTCTGGGTTCCTTCCGCGGCGCGCCTGGAGAAGCGCATAATAGGCCAGACTGACGGCATCGTTCGGATTTTGGGCGACAACCCTTTCGCTGATTTCAATTCCCCGATTAAGTGCAGGGAGCGACTCGATCTTTCCACTCAGTTGGTACCCGCGTCCAATCCAATACTGCAGAGCAACCTTCGTTCGATCATCAGCCCGATCAGCGAGCTTCTGGCAATACTGAATAATGAGGTTGTCCTGGTCGAGGGCTGTCCACGCCTTGAATTTGTAGTTGACCGTCAAGAGCGAATCCTCAGCTCCCAGGCTGGTGGCGACGTTGAACGATTGTAGTGCCGCCTCGTACTGCCTTGTGTAGAGCTGAATGATTCCCTGCACGACGTGCGAATCGTAGTGCCTCGGGTCGAGTCGGAGAGCAAATGCAGCGTCCGCCGCCGCTGTCTCTGGATCTCCGTCAATCAAGGAAAGGAGTGCTGACTGGCGATAGGATTCTGCGCTGATAGGTTGTAGCACCAAACTGTTGCTGACTGCCTGCCACGCGTTGTCAAACTGCTGCATATGACGATACACTCTGGTCAGCAGCCCGTATGCCGCGGCAGAGTTACGATCAAACGAGAGCGACGCTCTGGCGGCTGCCAGCGCATTGTTGAGATGTGCTCTGTCTCGTTCTCCTCCGCGTTCGTAGAGTTCCAGCTCAGCCTGGCCAATTGCCGTATATGCGAGCCCGAACGTCGAGTCGAGCTCTACTGCCTGATGCAGGAGAACGAGACCCTCTTCAATTGCAGTTGTCGACGACTGGACGAGATGCCGTCCTTGAAGGAAGAGGTCATACGCTTCCGTGTTTGACGTTGAACGCCGCGGGCGTTCTGGAGGGGCCTCCATCTCCAGGGCAATATGGATCTGGGTACTGAGCTTGCCCGCAAGATCATTCATACCGATGAGATCGCTCTCAAGCCGGGACTCCCAGCGAGTCTCCTGAGCTCCGATATCTGTGAGGCGAACAGAGAGAACCACTTTTTGCGCACTTGTCTGGACCGAGCCGGTGAGGGCGTAGGAAACGTCGAAGGCGGAGCCAATGTTCTGAAGATCGGCCTTCTGAAGGTCGATCGTTCTTGCACTGCTGGGGGAGATGACGATCATCCGCTCATCGCGCCCGAGTTCTTCCGCCACGAAGGCAGAGAGTGCTGTCGCGATGTAGGCATCTTGAGACGATGTGGCAGAAAACGTCGGAATCACAAATGAAGCCGGCTTGCTTGTGACATGCGTGATAAGCAGCGTCACGACTGCGATAGCAGCAACTGTCCCGACGGCGATTGCAGCGTAGACTGCCCGTCTGGATCTCGGTGTCTCTGCGGCTGCCCGTTGCGCCTCGACGAGCGCCGCCTTCGCTCGAGCCAAGGCCCCTTCAGCTTCTTGTTGCTCGAGCCTCTGTTGCTCCTGCAGAGCTTTCTCCTGTTCTTCGATGCCCTGGAGTCGCTCAAGCTCGGCCTTGGCCTGCTCGGCCAGCCGTATCTGCTCTTCGAGTTGTTTCGCCTCCGCGTTGTTGGGGTCAAGCCGATAGACGTCCTTAACGGCAGCGGCGGCCTCGGCGAATTGGTCCTCCTCAACATACTGCATCGCGCGCTGGATGCAGTCCTGAATCCGCTGCTTTCGTTCCTCTTCCTTCCGTTTCCTTTCTTCGATGACACGCCGGCGGCGATCATCCTCCTCCTTCCGCGTTCGCTCCTCCTCAACGCGCAGCAGCAGCATCTGTGCATCATAGTGCACATCGACGATGTTGTAGACCTCGCGTATCTCTGCTTCGGCTTTCTCGAGATCGCCCGCCTGGAAGAACTCCTCAGCTCTCACAAAGTGCACGCGTGCCCGTTCTTGTTTGTCTGATTCCTCTCGAAGCTTCTGTTCGTCGACCTTCTGTTTCACCTCCTCCACCTGCTTCGCTTCTTCTTCCTCCTTTTTGGAGATCGCTTCTGCCTTGCGTTTAGAGGGGGCTTGCTGCGCGGATTGTGAAGGAACTGATAATTCGGGGATCGTATCGATAAGAAGCTCGAAAACCTCGACCGGCTCAGTGATGTTCTTGAGCTCGATGGAGCCGATGCTGTACGCTCGGAGTGAAAGCTTGTTCTTGACTTGATTGTAGATGTCGGCGGAGACGCAAATGCGGGTCGGTTCGGTGATAGCTTCGATACGAGCTGCGATGTTTACCCCGTCGCCGTAGATGTCGTGGCCAACCGTGATGACATCGCCGAGATGGATGCCAATGCGGATCTCAATCTTCTCGAAATCACTCTTGTCCTGGTTGTGCTGCCAAAACCTCTCTTGTGCCTCAGTGGCACACTTGACCGCATTGACGGCACTGGTGAAATCCACCATGAACGAATCGCCAAGCGATTTGATGATGGTGCCACCGTATTTGGAGACCACCTCTCGAATCAGGGAATCATGGACCTTCAGCAACTCCATGGCCGCGATCTCGTCGACTCCCATTTTCTTGGAGAAGTCGCGAATGTCTGTAAACATGATCGCAGCGAGTTTCCGAGTGCCGACGTCCTCTGGTGAGGCCATTGCTACCGAACCGTGATTGTGACGAGCCGCAAATGACGGAATGGGGCTGAGAAGCTGCTAGGGGTTGGCTGCCCGTTCCGGGTCGCACCCTTGAAACATCCCCTCAGGATGGGCCAGAAAGGATGCGAGCCACCTAAGCCGAATCAAGATAATCAAGGGTTCTTGGAATATCAACATCGCGGTTGGGAAGGGGTAGCTCCATGCACTGAATGGGACGGCTACGGCCTGGGGGGACAGGTATCACGTCGGGCTGGAATACCGCTTCACATACTCTGCGACCATTCGCTCCGTGTTGTACACGGGGATAAGCACCCGCATGGCGTTGCGGATGCGCCGGATCCACCGTTCCGGTATGCCCTGCTCGTTTCGCGTGTAAAACTCAGGTATCACTTCTTCAGTCAGTGTGCGGAACAGGTTCTCGAAGTCTTTCCTATCCTGAACCTCCGGATCCGGTTCAGATGCGTCGCCCCCGATGGCCCAGCCGTTGAAGCCGTTGTACGCTTCCCGCCACCATCCGTCCATGATGCTCAGGTTCAGTCCTCCATGGATCACAACCTTCTGCCCGCTCGTCCCGCTCGCCTCGAGGGGACGCCGCGGTGTATTGAGCCATACATCTGCTCCGGCGATCAGGTGGCGCGCGAGATTCATATCGTGGTTCTCCAGAAATATCACCTTGCCGATGAGCTGTGGATGTCGGGTGATTTCGTGGATCCGCTGTATGAATCCTTTCCCCTCGTTGTCGCGGGGGTGTGCTTTGCCCGCGAAGATGAATTGAACCGGTCGTTTCGCGTCGTTGATCAGCGGGATGAGCCGATCAAGGTCCTGGAAAACTAGCGGCGCGCGCTTGTACGCTGCAAAGCGCCGGGCAAAACAGATGGTCAGGGCATCGGGGGAGAGGGCGTGATCTGCGAAGAACGTGGCGTCGGTCTCCAGGTGGGTATACTGCTCGCGGAGGCGGCAGCGAACGAATTCGACGAGATCTCTCCGCAGGACGTACCGCAGCGCCCACAGCTCCTCATCGGTTGCAAGCCCATCTTCCTCAATTTTGCTCCAATACGCGCGATCCAAGAGCTTCTCAGTCCAGTCAAAACCCAACCGCCTGTTCCAGAAATCATGAGCTTTCAGAGTCGCCCAGCTGGGCGTATGAACGCCGTTTGTGATATGTCCGATGGGAACTTCCTGTATGCGCATCCGTGGAAACAAATCCGCCCACATCTCGCGGCTGATGCAGCCATGGAGTTCGCTGACACCGTTGGCAGCACGAGACATTCTGAGTGCCAGCACCGTCATCGAGAAGAGCTCCCCTTGATCCTCAGGATTGACCCTTCCGTAGCGCAGCAACTCCTCATGGCTTAACCCGAGTCCCGACCAGAAGGTCCCAAGGGCGTAGAGCAATAGCTCAGAGCTGAATCGATCGTGTCCTGCCGGTACCGGTGTATGTGTCGTGAAGACACAGCGGCTGGCAACGGATTTCTTGGCCTGAACAAGGTCTTTTCCGGATCGGAGTTCCTCACGCAGGAGCTCCAGCGTCAGGAACGCGGAATGCCCTTCGTTCATATGATAGACCGACGGGTGAATGCCCAGTGAGCGCAACAGGCGCACCCCGCCGATGCCGAGAACGATCTCCTGACCGACTCGTGTGTCGATGTTGCCACCATAGACGTAGGCAGTGAGCCCCTGGTAGTGATGATCATTCTCGGGGAGGTTGGTGTCGAGAAGGTAAATCGTTGCCCTGCCGACGCGCACGCGCCACGCCCGGAAATGGACGGTACTGTGGCCGATTTCCACGGAATTCAACAGCGGGGCTCCCTCCGGGGTTTTCACGACCTCAAGAGGAAGGTGCTCAGGCCGATAGGCCGGATAGTGCTCCTGCTGCCAGCCGTCTGGGCCAATGTGCTGCTGGAAATATCCGTGGCTGTAAAACAGACTGATGCCGATAAAGGGAAGTCCGAGATCGCTTGCTGACTTCGTATGGTCGCCCGAGAGAACGCCGAGACCGCCGGAATAGATCGGGAGCGATTCGTGAAGACCGAACTCCGCGCTGAAGTATGCTACGGGGCCCTTCAGATGCGGAACATGTTGAGAGGCCCAGGTCTTCTCCTCCTGCATGTACAACTCAAACTCCCCCAGAACGCTGCAAACTCTTTCCTTGAAATCCGGATCGTTTAGCCGCGCAGCAAGTTCCTGGGGTGAGATCTGTCGCAGAACCTCAACAGCGCTATGGATGGAGCGCTCCCACGTGAGGGGAGAGAGTTCCCTGAAAATCTCTTGAGCTTGAGGGTTCCAGGTCCACCAGAGATTAAAAGCGAGGGTGTGGAGGCGTTCGGAAAGTGATCGGTTGCTACCGTTGCTCACGCGACTCTGCTGTGTTCCTCATTTCATTTGGGAGAAAAACCGTTCAAAATGAGCTAAAAGGATGCAAAAAAATTGCCTGAAATTCCACAAAAAAAAATGCAGGTCAAACACAATCGGAGAACGGCGAAGAACTCTCTGAAGGGGGTGGGACTGAAAGACTTCGTGTATCGTCAGTATGAGCGCCAGGGCAGATGACCGTCCAGTCGCAGATCTGGTGGGTTGCCCGGCTGGACTCGGGCGGCCATACCTGCGGCTGAGCGATCAGGCGTCGAAGCGGTGCGCGCAATACCGGCAGACCTTCGCGTGCGCTTTGACTTTTTCTGCACACTGTGGGCATTCCCTCAACGGAGGCAAAGATGAGATCACCGCAACGACTATCCAGCCGAGGACTGGATAGGTGCCGAGCCACATCCAGTGAGGCGAGCGGTTCCTCTTTCTTGCTGCCCTAACGCCGAGGATAATCGGGATAACCCAACACACGGCTGCTCCAACGAGAAGGAAAACTATCATGAGTGGTGTTTCCATGAGGGCCTCACATATACTTAGACCGGACGGTCAGACCATCAGTATGATCTATTCATGCTTGAAGTGACGATTCACATCAGATCATCACAGCGAGTGCCATGAATATTGTCGCAATAGAATTCATCAAACAATGAACCCAGATCCCGATATAGATATTCTTCTTCCACCATACCACATAATACAGTGGCAGAAGCCCAACAATTCTACTGAATAGCTGCCATGGAGTGAAGAAATGATAAATGGAAAATAGGGTAGTGTTCAGCAATGGTGCCCATTTCCCAAACCTTGAAATGCACGGCAGCAAATAACCTCGGAAGTAGAGCTCCTCGACAATCGGGCCAAGAAGTCCATTGACCAGAAATCCTATTACCAGAGTCAGTATGAGAGTGTTTTCTGAGTAGTTCGACAGATTTGTGATTATCTCATCCAATCGAAGTTGGTCAGGAAACCAGCTGAAGAGATGCTTAAGCATAAGAGCATCTATAGGCGCGGCAACTGCTGTATAACCGATTATGGCCCAAATCAACAGGGAGGGGACAAGAATGAGATATTGAGACCGAGGAAGAGGTTCACGATAGGAGATGACTTTATCAAGAGAAATCTTCTTCTGAAGTCTATATCCAGCTACAAATAGTACACTCAGTTCAATCGGGATTACTACCAGCACCGCTATGACCAAGAAGGTAAGGATGGAGGGTAGTCCCAACAGGTTAAGCTTTGGCGCAAGGATAACGTACAAGGCGGTGGCAAGTGCACCCGGGAACAGGTGGAGAGTGATGGAAAGTAGGATTGAGTGCTGCGTGCCTTGATTGAGCTCGTACGCTGGAACTTGAGAAGGCATGATTACACACCTATTTCTCTTGATTTATCAAGTGTTGGGCGGGATCTATTGCCCTGAAGATCGTTTCCTTTCAGAAGGGTATCTCGTCGGCTGCCCGCCGTTCACGTGAAAGGTGGAATTGCAGAGTCAGGATGACCTATGACTCTTGATAAACCTGTATGAGGTTGCCACAGGAGTCTTCAGGCACGGCAATGATGTGTCCTTCCTGTACTTACGATGTCTCGCGACTTTGGTTTCCAAGCTCAGTGCTTCGCCTGTTAGAAGGGCTGCTGTTGGCTGCCTTCCCTCTTTGTGGTGGGCCAGCGTATCGCGAAGCGATCCCTGAGACAGTTCCAAGGGGCATTTTCCCGCCGAGCTGGATCATGAATGCCTAGTTCAAATGCCCGATCATTACAACAATCGGCTTGACGTTCTTTGCTGCGTCGTATCTGCTGAGAATCCGCACTTGTTCGTCGGTATCGGGATGCAGAATGTCGATGAAATCAGGATTTCCAAAGGCGAAGTTCCCGCCGCTAATAAATACAGGATGGTTCTGATGTACAGGCATAGGGCCGCTGTAAAGAAAATTCATTGTCCGGTTGCTCGTCAAACCTATGCCGACAAAGTATTTCCAATCCTCTTGAGGCTCGCCAATCATACCTACAGGGATGGAAACCTCTATCGTATGAGCCTCTTTGTTCACAAACTTGTAAACGATATCAGGCGTGGTATAACAGACCTTGCCCAGATTGTTTGAAACAGACACCGCGGAGCCGATATTCAGTTTGAGATCATAACCTTCGTCGGGAGAGAACCGTACACCGTGACAATCGCGGGCCAAGGTTCTTTTTCCATTTCGACCATAATTGATGGCGATGACGATACATGGAGTGAATTGCTCATCGCTCGATCCGTAGAATGCGGGTGTCATCAATTTCGACATCGTGATTTTGAAATACGCATTGTGCTGATCTTTCAAGACGGCAAACTGCCTGAGATCGAACACACCTTTTGCGAAGTTCTGATGTCTTGGATAGACGTAGTCGCCATCGCCTGTGTCGTCGTTCTCGGGATCTTTCATGGAAAACATCTCGGTAGCAGTCGGTGGAATCGAGAATCCGATGTTCTTCCTTTGCTGCCTCAGTAAGTACGCGTGAAACTGTTTCTCCAACTGACTGATTGTAACACCCAGGACCCTTTCCATGCTTTCGTCGGCACGGGAAGGTTGGTTCAAGTACTCACATACCTCCTTCAATTTGCCCATTCCAAATCGATCGTACAGAAATCGAACGAGGGCGCCCGATTCGTAATATGTGATATAGTTCTGTCGCAGAAACTCAGAGAGGGGAATAATAAACAAGGTCTCGAGAGGCAGCAGCTTGGAAATCTCCAACAAATTTCTCGCCTCCTGCAGCGTCGTTTCCTCTGTGGCGCCTGCCACACCCCCCAGCGCAACAGCGAATCCCTCAGTCACGACAGCGTTGTCATACGGAATACCTGCTACAGCGGCGAGACAATGAGCCACTTCATGGGGATGATAGAACGAAGTCGATATGACGTTGTATGCTCCAAAGGGGGGATTGGTGTTTTCTTTTGAAGGCAAGGGCGCCAAGCCATTGGCGGGGGGCTGAAGTATGAGCTCGCCGCATTCGGGAGCACTGCGAGCCTTATAAAAGCGGAGCCTGTCGGTCAGATCCAGATCAAAGAACCGCAGCATGTTTTCGAAAGACTGATCGTTTGCTCTGATCTCATGCAAGTGATCCTCTAAACGATACTCTTTGGGAAAATGATAAATGAAATGTTTGCTCTCATAGGATTGCCAATCTCGTGTCAGAAGATCAATTGGGTTGATGAACAACCATCGTTCCTTTTCGCGAACAACATAGAATCGCATTATCCTAGGTTGTTGGTTCTGAGCGGCCGCGGGTTCCTTCAGTGTCCACGTCAATTCAATCACAGCATATTCGTTTTCAGATCTGACCTTATCGATTCGAGGCGAGTATGATGCCAAGAACTCTCGCCACCTGGAGAATGATATGCGGAATCCTCTAGAGGCATGCATATACCAGAAATCAGGATCATTTACAGATTTGGAACTCCAAAACCCAAGGGCGCGCGCAGAATCCGCACTTGCCAAGACGTTGGTATATTTCTTGACTATCTCGTTTGCATCCTCTTCAGTAAGCGCTGCGTGGATACCGGTTCTTTTCATCTCACAGGAGAGAAGGAGGGCGAGTATCGATACTACAATATGATAGTGAATGATTTTCGTATACATCTGACTGTTCTCGGATACTATCGCTCGATCAGTGCCTAACGGATGGCAGCTAACTTGCCGGAACAATGACTTTGAAAACCCACCAAACAGCAGGCATAGGTTGTGAGGCTCCCGTACACTCAGGCCTCGTCAGCTTCATTCGCTTGTTGGAACTCACTAATCCTCCGCAACTGCCACAATATAGGCGTACCGTAATCGTGTTTTGCCGGTGTTCACGACGTTATGCTCCGTTCTGGGCGGACAATACACAACAGAGTTGACTTTCAGATCCATCGTCGGCCCGCCGGTGATTCTCATTTCGCCCTGTCCTTCGAGTATCACGAGCACTTCTTCATACTTCTCTGTGTTGTGGATGCCCACGGAAGTGAAGAAAGGTGGAAGGCAAAGAGCAAGACCGCTACGGCTAACGGCCGCAACTAACCTGCGGCGACGTGAACTCACATTAACGTAGAATGGTTCTGTGCGACCAACATCCATTACCACAAATTCCTGACCCCTGCCGTCCATCCGGCCTTATTCAGGCTGTGTAAGAGAAAACCATTTCCGCTGAATATGAAACACGACTGCCAACCCTGCAAACAATATCAACGGCAGAAGATCAAAGATGTAGAGGGGAATGAAGTACATGGCAAATGCCACAATCATCGCGGTCCTTAGCCTAGACAATGTACGAACTTTCCTCCTTAGGAATGCGCCGACGGCAATGGGGTCAGGATTGTTGAGAAGTTCAGGAGGAACATATTGAAGGATTTGGAGTTGCGCTGAGATACTCACTATGGCTGAGAAACCCACGGGATGCCGCCAGACCCACCCGGGAGAGCCAGAATTTGGCATGGCGATCTCCCTCGTCTACGTGAACATGTAGAGGTTCCTTCCCTTATGCCTTTCCCACAATGCGCAGCGGAACAACTGACCGCAGCGCAGGACGCGCCCTGGCCTGAATGTGGCGCGGCTCGATCTTGCTTTTCTGAAAGCGGATGGTTACGTTCGGATGAGCAATGGTCAGCGGTCCAGCCGAGCGTACCACGGTCGAGAGGTGACGTATGGCAAATCCCCGCGGGTCTCCTTGGAGACGGAGCCTTCCGCTCCTCTCACCGCTCACGTTCCTTTCGGCACTCTGTCCGCGGCTCTCCTTGACGCGTCGGATGATCGGAATCGGTGCCGGCGTTGTGCTCGCCGCAGCTGGAGCGATTGCCGGACCCGAGCTCCGTATCACATCTCCGTCCGGCGCAGTCAGCGTTGCCGTCCGGCTCGACCGGACGGGCGCGCCCGAATGGTCGGTGGCCTTCCGTGGCAGCATTCTGCTTGCCTGGTCGCCGCTCGGCGTTGAGTTGCAGGGATCTCCCCCGTTGCGGGGGGCAATGGCGATCGAGCGATCAATCCGCCGCCAGGTGGACGAGTCGTACGAGCTGGTCACGGGGAAGACTCGGCTCGCGCGGAATCGGTGCCGGGAGTTGCGGGTGCAGTTCCAGGAGCGGGCTCCCTCCGCGCGGCGTCTGGAGCTGTGCTTCCGCGCCTACGATGACGGCGCCGCATTTCGCTACGTGATTGGAGGAACGATGGACGGTGAGGCGATTGCGATCGTCCGTGAGCTGACGGAGTTCCGCTTCCCCGCCGATATCCAGGCGTGGGCGTTCCAGGTCAACACCTTCCGATCATCCTTCGAAGGACTCTACCTGCCGACGACGGTTGATGCCATACCGGACACGGCGCTGGTCCACCCGCCGCTGACCCTTCAGAGAGCCGACGGGGTGGCCCTCGCCCTCACCGAAGCAGATCTGACCGATTACGCGGGGATGTATCTTGCCGGGCGCCCCGGTGCGGCGCTCGGCGTCGCGCTTCCTCCGCTGCCCGACGCGCAACCAGTGTGCGTCCGCGGGCGTACGCCATTTCCGTCGCCCTGGCGAATCCTGATGATCGGGGCCCGGGCCGGCGATCTGATAACATCCACCATCATCGAAAACCTGAGTTCCCCTTGTGCGCTGGAGGACGTCTCCTGGATCCGGCCGGGGAAGGTGATGTTCCCCTGGTGGCCGAAGTTTTTGGCCGATGCACCGGGCGTTCCCAGCCGGCTCGACTTCGCCAACCAGAAGTACTACATCGACTTCGCAGCCGACCATGGCATCCGGTACCTGGAGATGGAGCCACCCTGGTACGGAGACGAAGCCGATTGCATCCGGCACCCGGAGCGGTACGACATCACCCGCCCGGTGCCCGAGCTTCGTCTCCCCGATCTTTTCGCCCATGCCCGTGACCGCGGCGTCGGCATCTTTCTCTGGGGGCATTGGAAGACACTCGACCGCCAGGCGGACAGCGCGCTCCCCCTGTTTACGCAGTGGGGGGCAGTGGGACTGAAGATCGACTTCATGGATCGCGACGACCAGGACATGATTCGCTGGTACGAGGGGATGCTTCGGGCGACCGCGAAACATCGGCTGATGGTGTACCTGCATGGCGCATCCAAGCCGACCGGATCGCGGCGAACCTGGCCCCACCTGATGACCGTGGAGGGAGTGCTGGGAAACGAGCAGAACAAGGTGGCGGGGCACGTGACCCCCGAGCATACGGTCACCCTCCCGTTCACCCGTATGCTGGCAGGTCCGATGGACTTCACTCCGGGAGGTTTCCGTAACGTGACGGTCGCGGAGTTTCGTCCCAACCACGACAGGCCGATGGTTCAGGGGACGCGGTGCCACCAGTTGGCGATGTACGTCGTGTACGAGAGCCCGCTAGTGATGGTTGCCGACGCGCCGTCCGCGTATCGCGGCCAGCCTGGTTTCTCGTTCATCGAAGACGTGCCGGCGAGCTGGGACACCTCCGTGGTCGTGGATGGCCGGATCGCCGACTACATCGTGATCGCGCGCCGCTCCGGTGCTGACTGGTATGTGGGGGCGATGACCGACTGGACCCCGCGCGAACTCCGCGTGCCCCTCCGGTTCCTCGGGCCCGGAAAATTCCTTGCCCGGCTGTATGAGGACGGGCCGGACGCTGACCGGGTGGCCACTGATCTCCGTGAGCGAAGCATAGCTGTGGCGCGGGGCGACACGCTGACCCTGCGCCTTGCTCCGGGAGGGGGTGCGGCTGTCCGCCTTGTCAGCGTTCCTGCGACACCGTCACCCCGCTGATCACGCCGGCGCGCCGAGCCCCGTTGTCGTGCTTGACAGTTGTTGGTGTTCCCCCGGTCGCAGGGGTCTGCGCCGGCTGTGCGTTCCGGGCACTTCCATCAGGGCCGCGGGATTCACGGGAGGTATGGGTCCTGCATCAGGCCGCAACTTCGCGCACGTTGGTTTTCCCGCCTCTTGGACGCTCCACCGATCGGTGTTGACGACTTCTTTGTTCCCCGGAGTTTTCAGGTGGTCAACTCTGTCGGATCGTCAATCCTGGGTTTCGAGGGCATATGTGCATAGAATCCTGCAGCGCCTTGAACGGGAGGGAGTCGTACGGCTTGTGGGCAAAGCGAACAAGGCCAGGTATGTTCCTGCCCACCCTGAAGCCGTTGACAAAGCACTGGCCTCCGAACTCACGTTCCGCGCCCTCCTGAAGAACGAGGGACTTGAGGAAACCGAGCACACCTTCCCAGAATGTGGCAGCATGCGAGATGTAATAAACCGCCGCGCCGATGAAAGCCATACCGTAGATACCGCCCAGAATGCCGGTATCTCCTGTTGCCTTTCTCCTTTGATGCTCGTGGGTGGACGAATTCTTGTCGTCAGTCATTGTTCTTCTCGTCCTGTTCATGTTAGAGTGACTTGGCGCCTGCTTCTGGTTGCGAAATGGTTGCTTCCAGCTACGCGGTGACCGCTTCAGGCTGGCTTCGGACAATAGGTAGTAGCTGATCTGTCGATCGGCACAGTGGCTACATCGGCGCAATCTCTTCCTATTCTATGTTCTTCAACTTAATATCTACTTCTGGATATTCTGGTGATAAACCGGTCAGGAGTCTGCTGTCAATACCTTTCAGATATTTCTCAAAGAATGCATGAATATACGTGTTCTGAATCTGTAAACATCTTTCGCCGTCGATTTCACCTAGCATCTGCATTCTGAACAATCTTCCCCAGATTGAAAGATCGCTAAGATTTTGATGGGTCGAATTCTTGATCGTGACCATATAGAGTGGATCTTCCTTCGATTCAAAAAAGACGTCGTTCATGCCTTTGTATTGCTCACTACTCATGAACATCATCGGCTGGCTCACATCATGGTCAAGAAGATCACCGAATTGCGGACAATCCATACTTATCGCTGCTTTGCACCGTTTCTCGCGAACACAGACTTGAGTGGAGGCTGCTCCCCCAAAGGACACACCAAACACACCGATTCTCCCCAGGTCAAGCCTTTCCGATGAAGAAGCCTTTCCCACTATTCAGTCTTTCGAGTTCATCTATCGCAAAAGAAATGTCCTCCACCCAGCGGAAGAGGCTTTTCTGATTGTGAGGATTTTTCTCAAGAAATTTCCTGAGCAATAGTTCTTGCTTTGCAGTACTTCTTACCTCGGGACCATCATTCTCTCTCATTTTTGCCTGTAACGCCTCGCTGGCAGGATCAAAAGCTCTGATTGTTCCATCAGGTTTGACAAAGAACGGGATATGATCGGAGTGGCCAATAGCAAATACGATGAAGCCATTGCTTGCTAGGTCCTGCATGAGAACTGTGTTGAGGGATGGCAATCCTATCGACCCCTGGTTGAAAATCAAGACTGGATAAGTCCATTCTGTTTTTGAAAGATTTGCGTCAAGATAATAATGCGTTCTGACGAGAGAGAAATGACTGAAGAAAAATGTTGGCAAACCACCCCAGAATCTTGAAATGATCTCGCTCTTTTCACTTGCGTTCTCCCAATAAGCAACAGGTCTGTCATCACTGGAAATTTCCGCAGGATACCAGACTTGAACGGATATTTCTTGAAAATCTGTCGAGTCTGGTGTTAGAGGCTCGGGGCGATTCTTATCGATGAAATAGTCATACCTAGTTCCAACGTTGTAGGGACCCGTAGGGATCGGCAATTTGAATACAGGTAGAAGCAGAGGAGGCATTGCTATGACGACCAATAACAAGACGTTTGAGATCCCACCGACGATCCGGAACAGCAAGTTGCCTTTTGATTTTGGTTTGTCACTCGGACGTTGTGCGAATCTCATGTTCTTGAAAGTGAGTGCAAATAGGAAAACTGCATAAACATAGATAGGGTACATTTGCCAACGGTGTCCCTCGACAAGAATCTGTATCAACACAATCGCCAGCGAGAAACCGGGTAGTAGATGAAACCAACGATTCTTGCTTTCCACTCTCATGAAGATTGAGAAGGCATATAGTCATTCTCTCGCCGCCATGCGTGTTGCTACATGGATTACCGCGTCACACCCCGATCCGCACTATCTGTTTTTGTTTCTTTAAGAAACAGAAGAACTTTTGGCACCAATATATGGCAGCCATCAGCTGGAATCAACAAAAACGGGGCCGTAAGGAGTACTATTGGGCAAGCCCGAGGATACGGCCTGTCACACCTTGAGACGGCTCGGTGCCTTCAAATCTTCGCTCGCTTAAGGCGGAGGGAATTCGTCACAACGCTCACGGAGCTCATCGCCATGGCGGCGGCAGCTACCATCGGATTAAGCAATCCGAGTGCTGCGACGGGGATTCCAATGACATTGTAGATGAACGCCCAGAAGAGATTTTGCTTCACGGTGAGAATAGTCCGTTTGGACAACCTGATTGCCTCGACGACACCCTGCAGACTCCCATGCATCAGAGTGACATCTGCCGTCTCCATTGCCACGTCTGTGCCGCTGCCCATGGCAATGCTGACGTCAGCCTGCGCAAGGGCCGGGGCATCGTTGATGCCATCGCCAACCATCGCCACTATTCTTCCCTTCTGCTGCCGCGCTTTGACGTGTGCTGCCTTGTCTTGAGGCATCACACCCGCGATGACGCTGTCGACACCGGCCTGACTTGCGATGGCGTTTGCGGTTTGCACGTTGTCTCCGGTGATGAGATCCACCTCTATCCCCATGCGTTTCAACGCAGCAACAGCATCCTTTGAGGTCGGCTTGATCGGATCGGCGATGCCGATGACGCCGGCGAGCATCTGATCTATGGCAACGAAAGCCAAGGTCTTTCCCGCCTTGGAGAGGTCGGCAACCTGCGGCTCGGCCTCGGTTGTTGCGACGGAGTATTCATTCATAAGCGGAAGGCTTCCGACGAGCACTCTCTGGCCATCGACTCTCCCTTCTACGCCGAGTCCGGTCTTCGACTGGAACGATTCAACGACACCGGGCAAGATGCCGCGCTCTCGAGCAGCGTCCACAATTGCCCGCGCCAGCGGATGTTCAGATCGATTTTCGACGGACGCTGCCCGCTGAAGGAGCAAGCGTTCGTCGGAGCTGTTCAACGGAAGGACATCGGTAACCGACGGCTTTCCCTCTGTGACGGTGCCTGTCTTGTCGAGCACGACGGTCTGCACCTTGTGTGCGCGTTCCAGGCTTTCCGCGTTCTTAATAAGAATGCCTCTTGATGCGCCAAGACCCGTGGCAACCATGATGGCGGTCGGTGTTGCGAGACCAAGTGCGCACGGGCAGGCGATGATGAGGACGGCGATGAAGTTGATCATGGCGGCGGTGAAAGGGAGTCCGCCGATGAAGTACCAGAAGACAAAAGTCAAGACAGCGAGTGAAATGACCACAGGTACAAACACCGCCGCGATCTGGTCCGCAAGCGTCTGGACGGGAGCTTTGGAGGCCTGAGCCTGTTCTACCAGCCTGATGATCTGGGCCATCACGGTCTGTTT
>VGWB01000081.1 GCA_016873755.1 Ignavibacteria bacterium
CAGTTTCAACTCGTTTCCAAACTTGAAACTCTGAGCAAACCCACCCGATCATCTTGACGATTGTCCGACAGCCCTGCGGCACCCACTGGACGTTTTGGGCTTTCGCAGAATTGAGAATACCGGGACTAGGCAATATCCTCCGTTCTCAATGCATGAGGTTTCTTGCCTCCTCCCGCCTGTTTGCCTTGTGCAAAGCCTCGATCAATCTCTCTCTCAATATCTTGTCCTGAGATCGCACCGCGTAGAGTCGTTTCCATTCGTCGCACAACTCATCGAGCCTGCCCAGCCTGTCGAGCAGGCGGAGCAGGCCGTCATAGGCAACGGTGTTGGCCGCGTCCATCGACTGCAAGCGCCGATAGTCCAGGATCGCCGATTCCACATCGCCCTTCTGTTCGTGCAGTCGAGCCATAGCAGCCACTGCCTGAGCAACCGCCGGATTGATGTTGAGAATCCGAGTGTAGATTCCCAGAGCACGCTCGGACGCCGCTTCCCGCTCGTACCATTCACCCTCGGCGAGAAGAAGCACAATGCTGGTTGGATATTCCCGTAGATAGTCATCCAGCATCACCTTGTATGATTGTGCCGTCATCCCCCGGCGGAGGGCATCCAGGCAAAGATCGTAGAGATCACGAAGGCCCGAAACACCCTCCCCTGCCACGGAGAGCCGTTGAAGATCATCGAGCCTCACACGATCCTCCGCGGCCTGCATCTGTGTTACCAGTTGCTGCTGCTGACGCTGCATGGATCGGAGAGTAGTTGCTAGCGCTCGACGGTACAGTTTCAGGGCGGATGTAGAACCCCCTGTGGAAGACTCAATCGCTGCCAATTCTGCAATAGGATACGGATCCGCGGGATCGAGAGTGTACGCTCGTTCCAACGCTGCACGCGCAGAGTCGTTCAGACCGAGGCGATGGCAGACTACACCGATCCTGAAATGCGGTCTCGGATTGTTCGGATGCCACTGTGCGAATCGGGCATAGAGGACGTGGGCAGAATCGAGTCTCCCTTGCCGTTCAAGGATGTCACCCATCATTGTGAGGGCGGCTTCATGCCGGGGTGCGATCTTGAACAACTCCTCAAGCTCAGAAGCGGCTGCCGCGTCGTTGCTGTCACCTCGAAATGTCGATGCAACGGCCAGACGTGGTTCCGGATCCAGGGAGTCCTGCTCAGTCCAACGTCGATAGGCATTTCGCGCATCACCCCACTTTTTCACTTTTTCATACGTTTCAGCTATCGACTTCAGAAGCTTCATGTCAGACGGATACTCACGGGCGAGACGCTCGTACGTTTCCCGCATTTTGTCGTACCGGAAGAAATTCGACCAGTACTGGATCAAGGCCTCGTACGCACGTCGATCTCCTGGGTGACGAACGATGAGCTCATCGTACAACGCAAGAGCTTTGTCTGCTGCATGGAGGTTTCGGTACAGTGCGGCGAGCTGGAGTCCTGCTTCAATGTTATTCGGATCCAGTCTTCGGTACTCTTCCAACACTTCACGAGCCTTGGCATGGTCAGCCAACCCTATCAACGTTGCGGCATATGCCTTGCGCAACGTCAGGTTCCTCGGAAAAAGCCGGAGCGCCTTCTCCTCAATTGCTCTGGCTCGTTTGAACTCATTCGCATTGGTGAGCACAATCGCTAGGTTGACATTGGCTGCCTCAACTGTCGAGTCCAACCCCAATGACCGATCGAAGTACGCAGCCGCCTCACTCCATCGGGCGGCTTGGGCGGCGTTGATACCGCGAGCAAGAAGGACGGCGGCAAGAGTCCGTGTGATTGCCGTGTCGGCAGGGTGCACTCTGCGATAAGCCACCAATTGCCTCTCGGCATCATCGTACCGTTCAACCGCGGCATAGAGCTGGCCCAGCAGTCCACGGAAAGCGACCTCGCTAGGAAACACCTTGAGTGCTCGCTCCAGCGCGTCGATCGCCCTTGTGTTGTCACCGAGCTTGATGTACGCCTTGGCCAAATAGTCGTACGCAAGCCGATCGTCGGGTCGTGTCCTGAGGTAGTTCTCGAGATCGATTGCCGCTCTCGAGAAATCACCAGCATAGTAAGCGTTGATGCTGGTCTGGCGGTTTGTCTGCCCAGGAGCTGCAGCCGGCAAGATAGCGGACAGCCCCGCGAGAACAATCGTCTTAAGAAGACAAGATCGTGCGCTCATACGCAATGAATCAGCGGACCTGCACCCAGTTGGTGGCAAGGCTTTCGTTCGTGGAGGTGTCAATCGCCCGAACAGTATAGTAGCTGCTCCTCTTTCCCTCCGGATCGATGAACGAGAGTGATTTCACCGTGGACTTTGATACGCGGATCCCGGATGCTCCCGGAAAATCTGACCGATACACCACATATCCCTCCAGATCGAAATCAACGACGCGTTCCCACGTCACCTCCACTCCCTGCTGCGTAGCCCGAGCGAACACGTTCCGAGGGGATGGCGGAGGAGTGAAATCACGCACAAAGACCGTGTCGATCCTGCTCTTCTCACTCCGATTCCCCGCCGAATCGACGGCGACAGCATAGTATCGATACCGAATCCCCTTCGCGACGGTCGTGTCACGGTACTGGAATGGGGCGGCATTCGATTGTGTCAATCGCGCCTCGCTCCTCCTCTCGTCCGATCGATAGAGCTCATAGGCGGCGACATCGAACGATTGACTGGGTCCGCAAGAGATATCGACGTGGCGCCCTTCAACATTCTCCGCGCGGAGCGACTGAGGAGGAGTTGGTGGTTCATCGTCAGGCACGTCGACCGTGACTGTTACCCGCTCGCTCTCGTTGCGTGCGCTGTCCACCGCCGTCACGCTGACAAGAAATCGCCGACCCGGAAGAAGACCTTTGCCTTGGTAGCCGCTGTCTGCGTACGCTGTCGCCCGGATAACATCGCGATTCACAAGGGGCTGGCGATCGATTGCCTCTCCCCTATAGATATTGTACCCTACGGCATCTGTCGACGGCGAGCGCTTCCAGGATAGTTTCAGGATACGCTGGTCCAGCTTGAAGCTCACATTTGCCGGAGGAGCAGGAGGCGTCAGGTCTTTCGTCATCGCCATCACGGGATTGCATCCTGCGCTTTCATTGTTCGCTTTGTCAAGAGCAGACACCGAATAGAAGTATTGCCTGTAGCTCTGGACAGTGCTGTCGACGTAAAACGGCTTGTCGAGCTTGATCATTGCCCTGGTCAATCGTACCGGTTCGTCCTTCAACCCCGTTGCCCGATACACGTTGTACCCCGCGGCATCCAGATCGAGACTCATGTTCCAACTCAGGAGAATGGACGTTTCGGCGCCCTGCGTTTGGAGCCCCGACGGAATTGCCGGTGGAATCTTGTCCTGCGGGATGAATGTCACTGGCATAGACGGTTTGCTTTCCCGCCCGAGAGGGTCGGTTGCCGTCACCGTGTAGGTGTACTCGGTTCCGTATGAGAAGAGAAGGTCGACGTACTGCTTCAGCGTTGCATCGCTGCGAAGTATCGGCATCAGGTTTACTCGCTCCGTCTTCTCCTTTCCCATACGCCGATAGATATCGAACCGTACGGCGGCATCGTTCGGTAACCCCTTCCAGTTCGGATAATCCCACGCTATTTTCACGCCACCATCCCCCAACGACACTTTGACATTTGTGGGAGATGGCGGGACATAGTCAGCGGGCGTCACGCGAATGGCTATCGAATCGAGACGGCGTCCAGCGTCATCGACGACAACGATTCGGTATGCGTACTCCTTTCCACGCCGAGCCCCCGTGTCATAGAACCAGCGACCGGTCACCTGTGCCACGCGTGGGCTCAGGAGCGAGAGCGATCGGCCGAGCATCTCGTTCCCCCGAATTCTTCTGAGTGCGATGAACGGATCATCGGTTTCTGCGGCGCGGGCGACAAGCTCCCAGTCAGACCCGAGCATGGCCATCATTCTTTCGGGATCGACGACCGGACGGATGGGCGATTCCTTTGTGAGTAGGATGTATCCCTCCTGGGTCGGCAGGGGTCCTTGACGGTACACCAAGAAGCCCTGGAGAGACGACGGAGGTGTCATAAGGTAGAGCGCCACGGAATCGCCGTGCGAGAGCGCAAAAACCTCCCGCCGGTCCTGACTAACGGCAGACGAGATGGCCGCGAGGATGGTGAGCGTAATCGTTAGAGAGTTCTTCATCGTCGCCCTCCACTCGGAATCTGCACCGATGTCCAGAACTCCGGCGACTGCATGCCAGCGTTGTTGAATGTCCGAGCACCGAGATAGTAGTTGGTTGTGCGGATCGGGCTGAGTCTTGACAGGTCAACCAATGTCGACGTCACGTTGCCAACCGACTGCCATTGAAGGATGTCTGTCGTTCTCGTTGACGTGCCTATGCAATATTCAATGCGGGCTATGCCGCTTTCGGGATCGGAGATGTTGGAGAAATTGAGCCGCAGCTCGGGAGATCCCCCTGGCCCGGTAGTCACCGCCGGCGTTACCATCGGCTGGATAGGCGGTGTCATATCGAAAACCAACGGCCCTGAGACACACGCAGCTCCGGTCATGCCCTGCCCGTTCACTCCGCGCAAGCTGGCATAGTACCGACCTCCAGGAGTGAGAGGCAGGCTGGGTAGCATCCAGGAGTTTGCCGGACCGAGATCCGTCTCCCTGAAATCAACCGAGGAAGTCCACGATTTCGCGTTGGTGCCACCAGGCGTTGTGCCGACTGCGTACTGATATCCCGTGATGCCTGACTCGGGATCATTGGATCGCGTCGTGAGGATGAGGAAGATCTTCCCAGCCAGATGTTGGATCCCAGCGGCGATCGGTGCGTTTGGAGTCGACGGTGCCGACGGATCAATCGGACGAAATGCTGCCACGACCGCCACGCCGCTTTCCCGTCCGGCGTTGTTCGTTGCTTTGACCTCTACCTGGAAGGAGTCGACATACGTGAGAACTCCCCCTTCAATGGTGGCGGTGAGGACACTCGGCCCGACTGTCACCCATTGAGACGCTACCTGCCCTGGTCCGGAGATCGGCACAACGCGGTACTGATAGTTCTGGGTTCCACTCTCAGGATCGTCTGCTGGTCCCCAATTGACTTCGACTCTCGGAGAAACTGCACTACCAGACGGACCGCTGACACCTCCTGCCCCCCCGGAACCCTGAAGCACCGCTGTAGGCAGTGGCATAGGAGGAATAGCGGCCACCGAACCGGTCTGCGTCGACGAAGGGGGCACCGGTTGCTGCAGCGCCGAGGGGGTCGGAATCGGCTGCGGTGGAGGCATAAACCCAGATCTCCCCGCGATCAGTTTCTGGGGAGGAGTAGGTCTTGTTGTGTCGATCAACAGGGGCTCGGATGCACCGGCGTTGCTCCAGAGGTTTGCCCCGTTGCGGGCTTTCACGAGAACGTAGTATTGCTGTCCGTGCGTGAGAGCCAGTTGGGTGATTACGACATCGGTACGGCCGCCGGCCGATTGCCAGCCCTGGATGTCCGTGGAAGACTGGTTGCTCCCCACCGCGTATTGATATTCTACGATGCCCGACTCCTGATCGTACGCGGAAAAACCGCATTCAATCTGGGACCGGTTCGATGAAACAGCAAGATTGTTGATTGGCGATTTCTTGTACGTCGAGAGGCGAACTGACGGCGCAGGAGGCGCTGTGTTATCGGTCGTCATTGCTGTAACAACTGGACTGGATGCGGTTGCGGGGGCGCCGATAGACTGACCCATTATCAACGGAACGACGAACCCTACTGATCGTTCGTTCGAATAACCGGCTCCGGCTCGGGCGCGGAGGTGAAACATCCGATTACCGTAGGACTGTCCAAAAAAGTACCTGGAGAGGCTCGTTTTGTCACCGACATTCTGATACCCCTCCGCATCAATTCGCATGGAATAGTCCATGATCCCACCCGCGGAAGAAACGCTCCAGTCGAATTTCCCCTTTACGTAATCCGCTTCCGTCGTGACTGCAGCCCGTATCGACGTGATTCGCGGGACTTCAAGCTCTTGGCGCACCGCAGCCTTTTTCGCCTCGATCTGTTCGAGTGAGTACCCCGTTGCAGCTGCTGGCGCTGCAATGCCAACGGGAACGGCACGCTCCTGGCCACCCACACGAATCACCCTCGTCGACACCCGCTGAACGTTTTCCCTCTTCCATGCCGAGTAGCGGTCCAAAATGTCATACAGGCTTTCAGTCAGACGAGTTTTCTTCTGATAGACGGAATCGAGCGCGCGGGTGTATGCGGCCTGGCCGGTCGTCAGGTTTTGGTGGTCGTCCATGTATGCATGGTCGGCACTGTCAATGCAGGCCGTGGCTTTTTTCATCAGTGCAGCAAAACCAGACCGCGGTACTTCACTCCAGAGCGCGACCCCCTTGGCATTCAACTCGGCTTTCTGCTGCGCTTCGGTCATGTTGCTCCACGCGAAGATCCAATCGCCCACTTTCGAGTTGATCTCCGGCGTCGGGGTCTGGGCAAACGTGAGAATGGTCTGGTAGCGCCATTCACCAAGGGCTCTTCGGTCGGACGGGGAAAGCCTTTCTGTTTTCGCCCTGATGACGTTGGTCAGCGCCGCTTCTCTTGCGTTGATGAGGAGCATCTTCTGGCCGGCAAAAATGTTCTCACTCGCGAAGTATGAAACGTAGTCGGCAAAGAATTTTTCATCAGCTTCCAGTAAGTCCGCGTAGCTGCTTCCAAACTGGCGCACTCCCTGCTGTCCACTTGTTCCCTGCAATGCTCCATCGACATCCTGCAGCGCCGACTCGAGCGACGCAATTGCCGCAGATATTCTCTCTTCAGTTCTGTCTTTCGAAAGCTCCGCCTCCGCAAAGAGCGAAGCGTTTGACACCGCCTTCGTCTCATCCAACGTCAATGTCGGAACGACTGTGCTGTTCGGATCGAATAAGGCAAGACCCGAGACCGGGTTTTCATCACCTGTAACGGCGCCCCCTTGTGCCGGCGGTGAGAGTCTGGCGGTGACTTGCGCCAATCGCGCAGCGATCACAGCGCGGTCGGCATTCAGTCTGCTGATGCTTGCTTCCAGATTGTTCCGGCTGGATCCGAGTCCTACGCGTACGTTCACGTTGGGCGCATCCGTAGCCGCGTAGATGTTGCTCAACACCCAGTTGAATTCGGCCAGTTCACTCGCTGGTGCGGGAGCACCATACGCGAGGAACTCCTGCTCCAGTTCCTTAAGCAGCAGCACGCAGAGCACCTTAATAGCATTGTTCGAGCTGCGCAGGCCCAGGGTCAGAGAGTAAAGTGTCGCGAAGGCGTTTTCGAGCTCGGCCGTCGTCAGGGCAGGAGGTACTGCCCGGGAGTTCTGAATTGCCGCCGCCGCATCATTTGCTGCTTTGTTCATGTCAGCGGCCGTGTTCGTGGCCTCCGCAATGAGCCGCTCCAGCTCCGGGTCAACGCCGAAACCACCATCGAAACCGCTCCCCGATATTTTTGCCCAGACACTCCCTTCCCACCTCAACTCCGCAGCCTGCGCCCGGAGAGCTGCGATACCGTACAGGTAGAAATCGGGACCGCCCAGAAGAGCGAATCGCAGGTATCCTTCAGCCGAAGCCGCTCCCCCAAGGACTGAGACGCTGATCCACGATTTTGCATAAGCTCCCCAGCTTACGCTCGCCTTGTACCACATCGTTATCTCAATGCCTGCGTTGAGGTTAATGACCCAGAGTTCAATCGGCTGCCCTATTGACAGCGAAGCGATGAAACCGGGAGCACCAATGAAGAGCTTCCCGTGCATATCGAAGAGCAGGAAGACCTTTGCGTCGATGTGCCCCATGATCCCCCAGTCGTTCCCTCCATAGATGAAGAAATTCAGACCGCAGTTGAAGGACAACAGAGCGGGCACCGTGGCTGTGACCGTGATATTTCCATTGGCACTGATCGTTGGTGTTTGCCGAACATTGAGGTGCATCGACCCCTCGAGCACATTCTCCATCGTAAGGAGGATCACCCGCCCATCGACAGTGAAATAGGTCTCAGTGATCGTCACAAGCACCCGACCCTTGATCACTGTGCCGGTTGGCTCAACCAGCGATGCACTTCCGAAGAGAAGGGCAGCGAACCTCCCGGGGTCTCTGATCTTCGATTCCGTTTCCTGGTCCTTTCCGGTGAAGCCGGCAAGCTGTTTCACGAGATTGAGATCGGCCTGATCGGGATTCAAGAAGAAGCCGCCGCCGACGCCGGTGAGGTAGCCCACCGGTACTGCAGGAGGGACCGGCGGGGGAATCGGAACCATCAGTCCTTCTGCCGCCACAAAAAGGCCCAGGCTGGTCACATTGTTCATCCGCCCGATTTTGCCGACAACCATGATCCCGGTGGTGCCGACTTTACCCTCGCCGCCAACGAGAAGCGCAAAGCCATTCGTACCGCTTTGATACTTCATATCCAGGCGGAAATCAGCGACACCCACGACCCCGAAGCTTGCATTGCGTATAAGCAGGTTCGTTGAGGTCTGCGTCTTGTAGAGAAGGAACTCCTCGACTCCCCCATTTCCAACACCTGCAACATCGATGGTCGCTCCGAACCGGACATAACTGGTCACGGAAATCTTTTCGGTTTGCGCTTCGGCTGCCGACGATCCAGTCGGCGACGTCCCGCTGCTTATCTCAATTTCACGGGGAGTGTTGCTGAATCCGAACTCATTGACCTCGAGGTTGACGATGTCCGCCAGCGAGAAGACTCCACCTTCGATCCTCGGAAGGGAAAGATTTTCGAGGTCATCGATCTTCAGATCCGAGAATCTGATGCCTCCCGTCACGCCGGGCACCGACAGGGTCATGAGGCCAGACATGGAGAGCCCGAACGTCGGCAAGTCAGCCGGAGCCGTGATGGTGAGGCCTGAAAGGTTCAGCGATTCCCAGTCAAAGTCAGTGAGCGACGCCCTGACGTTCCCCCATTTCACGGACCCGCCGAATGTGACCTCCAGTCCCGGGAACACGGTACCCCCGTTCCGGTAACCGATCTGAATCCGTTTGTTCACGTCGTTGTTCAGATAAACATCCGCAATAAACTTCAGACGGCTTTGGGTGAGGTTGGCAAGATTGAGGCTCAGTGACGCATAGGTCGGATGGAACTTGGCGATCCAGAAATTTGTGCCGGCCAGTTCCTCTGGAGCGTTCAGGATGGTGATTTCCGACCCGCCGGAGACAGTACCATCCGGTGCGATCTGGAAGTTGAATCTCTGCGGTGTCGTGTCAGCCGGTCGCGGAAGCCGTACGAATCCTTCAACAAGGAGCGAGTCTTGCCGAATCCCAACCTTCGACAGCGCCACGTAGTCGGGGACAATGAACACATCCCTCGAGAGGAAGTCTCCGGCACCGAGACTGATCGATCCATCTGTTCCAACCTTGAAGTTCTGGAAGGTCGATTGGTTGTTCAGAAATGTCAGCGAGCCGCTCATTGCGAGATAGAGGACTCTGTTCTCGTACGACGGAGTCAGACTGCTGATCACGAAATCTGCTCCGAAGAGGTTGAAGTGTTGCTCCTCGCCTCGCGTATAGCTGACCGAGGCGACGGAAACGCCTGATTTCGTCGACACCTTGAGGCCGCCGAAGGTCAAGGAGAACGTCTGCGACAGTCTTGGCGCCGTGAGAACACCGCTGAGCGTAATGGCAAACTCATCACCGGATACGGTGACCTCCGCTGCCGGGTTGGTTTTCACGGCCATCGGTTTGAAACGAGCAACCGAGATCGGAACGGCTCCATCCTGCAGGTGGGCAAAACTCAGTGTGAACACAAACGCTTTCTTGCTGGCATCGAACACCGCGGCGTAGTGGATCGGAGCTGGATCTGTCCCGTCTTTGAACAGATCACTCACAACGTCGCCTGAGAATTTGACCTCTCTCTGTTGTGCGTCAAAACTGGCCGCTACGCCTTGAATCTTCACCTCGAGATCGCCGATCCGTTTCTGCATGACATATGTTTCGTTCTGCTGGTGATCTGCGGCGAAGACACCGGTCGTGACAGATCCAGACAAACCGGACGATGAAAGGGTCAGATTGTCGACGTTGATTTTGAGATCCCCCAGGACCTTGGGAAGATCGAGAAAGCCAGAGACTGATATCCCGTACGAGCCTCCCTGTCCGCGTTCATATGAGAGAGAAGTAAGGACGATCGGGATGCCTGCATCACGCAACGCGAGAATCGAGTCGCCGCTTGCCTTGATGCTTCCCCCGACAACCTGGTATGTCGATGTGTTGACTGTGATGTCCAGAGCGACATCGACTGATGGAGGCGCCGGCTTTCCATACTGTAGCGCGGGAATGATGAGCTTGACTTTTCGTCCCGGCCCTGTACGGATCTGCATGCCACTGGGGACAGGCTGGGTCTCGACCATAACGACGCCGTTCTCCTTGATCTGGAGAAAAGCGATCTGTTCATCCGGCAGGGCAATCCGGTCCGGCAGCGGAACAACGTCAAGGATATTCCCCGGCTGGATGCCTGATGGATCGACGAGAGCAGCGAGCGTCGCGTCTTTGAAGATCTCGGCTTTTCCGGACTTCACTCCGAAGGGGGAAAGCCGGACACAAAAGTCAGTCGAGTACCGAGATATGAGATTGCTCCAGGTTGTGTCGTTCCATCGGAAAGAAACGCTCGACTCACCGCTAACCAACAGCCCTGACACATCGAGCTTGAGAGTTGATGGGAGCGTGAGAAGAGCGGCATACCGTTCCGTGAGCGTTGTTGTCGGGGAAACGACGCTCCAGACGAGATTACCGCCTTCGACGACAAGCTTGAGCGCGATCTGATTGAGGAACGTCGCGTTTCCAGATTTGACGGCAAACGTTTTGACGTCGATGAGGAGGTTGTTCATGCTGACGACTGCCGATCCACCTCCTGCAAGCTGCAGATCGGATTGGCCGTTGATCAGCAGACCGTCCTTGTTCAGCACCGCCCCTCTCAGGACAAATATCAGAACCGGATCATCGGACGGTACCTTCCACATGAATGGCTGGGTGATTGCAATGGATCCGTCGATCATCGCGTTGCGAACAAGATCGTATTTGATTGAGCCGGTGGCACTGATCGTGTCACCGCTCGTCTGACCGGGGATCTTCAGCGTCCCGGTGAGATCGAGGAGAGCGCTCTGCACAGAGTTAGTGAATGCAAAAGCGAGCGTTGAAGTCGTAACCTGGAGCTTGCCAATGCCCACATCGAGCGGGCATCGCGGAACAAAGTTCGCAACGCTTCCCGAAACACCCCCCTGAGCAGTGACAGAGAGTGCTGTGGCAAGGAGATCATAGAGACCGTCGTCGGAACCGCACTGGAAGGTCTTCGGCAGCGAGAGGTTACCCTTGAACAGCACGTTGAAGTTCTGAACTCCACCGTTCACAGTCAGATCGCCCGAAATATTTCGCACGAAGAGACCCACATCACCTGCCAGTGGAAGCAGCAGTCCGGGAGTGGCGAAGTCCTTCGCCTCGATCGTCGCGGTAATCTTGCCGTCACTGTATCCGGCGTTGAGGATACTCACCCTCGGTGTCCGGAGTTCACCTGCAGCGCCGGCCGGAAATTGCGGGAAGCTCAGCTCAAAGTCGAACGCAAACCCCCAACCTCCCGATGAGCCAGCAGCCCCGGTGTACCAGTTGTACACAAACGGCGCCATCCGGAAGGCCAGCGGTCTCAGGCCAAAGCCCATATACGTGTGTACGCTGTCGCTCATTTCCGGGATCGAGATGGCCGGGAAGTGAATCCCCTGCTTATCGATGATAATCCCAGCAACCTTTGGGATCTTCACGGCAAGATCAGGGAGAACGAGCTGGACGGACACACCAAATTCGTAGTCCCAGCCGGTGCTTCTTTGGTAGGCGAGCCTCGGTATCCTGAGATCGGAGAAAGCGAGCTGCACCCATTTCAGATCGAAGAGCGCGGCATCGCTCGCAGAATCCGCCTTGAAGTCCTTGAGCTCAAAGCCGTCTTGCGTGAAGCGAATGTTGGTCGCCGCTCCGTAGAGGCGCGTCTCCGAGAGCTTCATACGGACGTCACTTGCCAGATTGATGTCGAACGCTATCCGCCTGGGTATCGCCTGCGACGTGATCGATCCGTTCACCTGATTAACGACGATCTCAATCCTGTCGCTTCCCGATGAGATCGGAATGCCCTTCTTCGTCGAGAAACCCATCGTGCCCGAGAGTCGTCCGTCGGACGCAAGCGTCAGCTGGAGGACATTCTCTCCTGTCACCGACTGCCCGAAGAGGTTCAGCGCACCGTCGAGCTTGTAGACGTCCAGTCCAGAATCCTTTTGATACGTCAGCTTCTGTATGACAAACGGGATCCCGTCCTGCGACAGGTCAAAATCAGCGGCTTTGGTTGGAGGTATCGTCGCTTCGATCGTTCCGGAGATTAACGCGAACGTTAGCGGGTGGACGATGATATCGAGGGCGACATCGATCTCCGGCGGAGCGGGCCTGGTGTACTGCAATGCAGGAATTACCAGGCGAACTGACTGCCCCGGTTTCGTTTGCAGTTGCAGCCCGGTGCTGACGGAAGTGTGTGTGATGAGCTCCTGTCCGTTTGACTTTATTATCGCAAACGCCACGGAGGAGACCGGCAGAGGAAGGGTGTCTGGAAGAGCTTTGTACACAAGGGTGATGACATCCGGGAAGAAGCCCTGCGGGTTCAGAACGGCGACACGTGATTCATTATAGAAGAACTCGATCTGGCCCGTGGAAAGACTGAACGGACTGAGCCGGAACGCGCAATCCGAGGAAAACCGAGCCTCCACGGAAGCAAGATCCTTGCCATCGAGCCTCAGATTTGCCGTCCCCGTGCCCGTTACAGCCAGCCCGCTGCGGTTAAGGGTCAACGTTTGTGGTAGTTGAAGGAGAAATCCAGTCGCTGCGGTGAGTGCGGTGTCTCTCTTGACAGCCCTATATGTCAGGCCGCAGTCCGTTACGGAAGCGACGAGCGCGAACGCATTATCGAAGATGACCTCGCCCGACGTGACGGAGAAGTCGCTCCATTTGATCGCAAATTTGTTGAACGTGCAGCCGATTGACTGACCGCCGTCGAGCCACAGAGTCTGTCTCCCGTCAATGCGGATGACGTGCAGATCGATTGTGGCTTTGTCGAATGAGAATGAGAGAACAGGGTCTGTTGACGGCACATCCCACACGAATGGTGTGTCAAGGCTCCCCTTCAGGGCGATGAGCTGACCCTGGGTAATATCGTAGGTAACCATGACCGATGTACTGACACTCTTCCCACTCCGGCTCGTGAATAGCAATTGAGCCGTTCCGTCAATGACGATGCTTTGTGTCATCTGAGACACTTTGAACTCTAGCGAAGACTGCTGCATCGAGAGGGTGAATGGCCCCAACACGAGCGAACACTTTGGGACAATGTTCTCGATCTTCCCACTCAGCCCTCCAAATCCGCCCATCCGAACGCCCGGCGTGAGCAGGTCGAGATAACGCTCGCTTCCGGAGCATTCGAAAACATCGGGCAGCTTCAACCTGCCGGCGATCCTGATATCGGGAAGAAGATCGAACAGCGACGCCTTGAAATCGGCTCCGAGCGAGCCGAAGAGCTCAGAGATGTCGAATGACATCCCACCGAGCATCGGCAGCGAGATGCCCGGCGAATCGAACTTGAACGATGGCAGCGTCGCGCTGAAGCCGAGGTCGCCAAGACTCGCATGCGGGATCTGAATGTTCAGGCCACGGAGTGAGATCGGAGTGAGGCTCGGGAGGTTCGGCATCGTGAGGTTCAACCCGAGATCGAAGTTGAAGCCTGTTGGGGATCCCGGTCTCCACTGCAACCAGGGAAACGTGAACGACGGCAGCCGTAACGACTCGAGGGAAAGCTCAAATCCGCTCAAGTCCACCTTCGGAAGATTTAGCTCAGGCAGATCGATGGTCGGGAATGCGAAGCCGCCCGGCCCAAACGAGACACCGCTGATCGTCGGCAGCCGCAGGCTATCGAACAACGGGAAAGTAAAGCTCATGTCCATGTCGAAGGCAAAATCCCACTTGCCGCCGGAGAAGCTCAACGAGGAGAGTGAGAACCTGCTCAAGAGGAGCTTGAGCCAGCCCAGATCGATCGATGAGAGGCTGACGTCTCCCCTGGGAGTAAACGAGCGAACGCTTATGCCTGCAGGTTTCACGCCGAGGACGAGATCAGCGCCGAAATAGTTCTTCTCATCTGCTTTGAGATCCACGGCGCCGTAGATCGCGAGATCGTATGTCAGCGTGTCTGGCCTGAGCTTGGCCATGAAATCTCCGCTTACCCTCGAGATGTTCAGCATCAATTTGTCCGACTGCGGGACCAGGGCAATGGAGAGCGGGATGGTGCAGTCAACTGATCCCGAGATGGTGCCGTCGGAGGCAAGCGTCAGATCTTTCACCTCGCAGGTCGACTTGTTTCCGTAGAGTTCGAAGACTCCGCTGAGCGTGAGGACAGATGAAGAGAAACGGAGGGTGGCTTCCGTTATATGGAGCTTCACGTCCGCGCTACCGAGCGTCACCAGAGGTGAAGCGAGCGACCCCTTGCACGTTAGCTCTCCACTCAAACCAGCCTGAGTCAGCTTCAGCGTTCCGTCAAGGGGAAAGAGTTTTCCGGCATCAAGGAGTTTAAGTTGCCCAGTAACGGTCAGCGAGATCGGTGAGATGAATTCGACTGTCCCAGCTACAAGGTTGTCGCCAACCAACGACTGTGGCAGGTCACCCGGTTTCAGGGTTCCCGCGACTCGCCCGGCGGCAAACTGCGGCAGTGCGTAGTCTCCCTTCGTCAGCGTGAGGTTCTCAACACTGACGGGAATGGCCTCCGGTGGTGCGTCGGGAAGGAGGAACTTCAATCCCGCCTTTCCATTGAGGCGGAGAGAATTGGCCTCTTCCGCCAGAACGAGCTCATTCAGATTGACAAGCTCCGCGACACCATCGACGAGGGTAAGAGTCTTGAAGGGAAGCTTGGAAGGGGTTGCCGGCTCGCCTTTGTAGGCGAACGTCCAGATCTCGCTTCTGCCGTCGTTGGCGATCTTCAGTGATTCGTCTTCAGGCCGGGCAGTGATCTGGAAAACGTATTCCTTGCCCGTCTCAAAAGGTGGCCCATCGGTGGGATAGATGTATCGGCCTGTGTCATGAACGACAGCTTGATGAAAGACCTTGTTTGCCTTGATGGCTTCGAGAGGCTTTTGGTCAGCCACTCGTTCGACAATGAGGAGATCATAGTCGATCGTCTTCTCAGCAGGCGCATTGACGGCTTTCCACTGAAAGACCGGA
>VGWB01000082.1 GCA_016873755.1 Ignavibacteria bacterium
AGTGGGGGGGAATGTAACAAACGAGACGAGCTGCTGCGGTCTGGGGGCGATGAACGACGCACGCACGGTAGCCGCGAAGATTGGAATCCCGCACTACGTGGTTGATTTCCGGGAGGCGTTCGGACGGGAAGTGATCGACAACTTTGTCCAGGAGTACCTCCGGGGGCGAACTCCCAATCCGTGTATCATCTGCAATAGGGAAATCAAGTGGGGGGAGCTCCTCCGCAAAGCAGAGGCACTGGGTGCGGACTACGTTGCCACAGGACACTACGCCCGCGTCCGGTTCGATTCAACCAAAAACCGCTATGTTGTGTCTAAGGCAAAGAACGAGGGAAAAGACCAGTCCTATGCTCTGTGGGCTCTCTCGCAAGCGGCGCTGAGAAAGACCTTGTTCCCGCTCGGGCACATGGACAAGCAGGATGTGCGGGCGCTTGCACAGAAATTCGGATTGCGAAATGCGGACAAGCAAGAGAGCTTCGAGATTTGCTTCGTTGCGGACCACGACTATGAGCGCTTCTTGCGTGAGCGAGTACCTGAGCTGGAGAGCAAAACCGGGGCAGGCGACATCGTGTTGGAGGGAAAGGTCGTTGGCAAGCACCGCGGATACCCCTTCTATACCATCGGCCAGCGCAAAGGAATCGGAGCGTACGGCAAGCCGATGTACGTGACGGAAATCGACAGTACATCAAACACCGTCCACATTGGTACGGGGCGAGACCTCTTTCATTCGGGCCTTCGGGCTCACAGCCTGAATCTGGTCGGTCGTGCGGAGCTGCGGGAAGGGACGGCCGTGCAGGCGAAGGTCCGATACAAGGATGACGCGACACCGGCTAGGGTCTTCCCGGAAACCGATGGTCAATTCCGCGTGCTCTTCGAAGAGCCCAAACGAGCCATTACTCCCGGCCAGTCGGTCGTGCTTTACGAAGGCGACGACCTCATCGCTGGGGGTGTTATTGAGGGCGTGCTCGGCTAGGTTGGACCTTTCAACTGAAAGACCGGCTCAGTCCCAATCGGGGGCTTTGTCGTTCCTGCAGCTGGAACCGGAGCATTTTCGGGCCTTTTTCGGCTCCAGATGAAGCTTCCCTGCAAGCAACCGAGAAACTTTCCGCCTTGGCAATCGTTTATACCACAGACGCTCGTGAAACAGACTGCTGACGACTTCCAGCTGGTTGAGGCCTTTCGGAGTGGCGACGAACGGGCGTTTGAGCAGATCATCCGTCGCTATCAGCATCAGGTAGCGAACATCATCTATCTGACCCTGGGAAGCAGGGAAGAGATCGAAGACCTCAGTCAGGAAGTCTTCATCCGCGTCTACAAGTCACTGGACCGATTTGAATTCGATGCCTCGCTGTATTCCTGGATCTACCGGATCGCGGTGAATCTGTGCATCGATGAGATCCGGCGGCGGAAGATCCGCAAGGCGGTTTCGCTGGAGTTCTTTACCGAGAGGAGATTGGAGGAGGAAAAGAAATCCAAAGACAAGGCCACGGCTGCAGATCCGCTCCTTAGGGAAGAGAAGCAGCAGGTGATTGTCGACGCGCTTCAGAAACTGTCACCGGGTCACAGAGCGGTTCTTCTGCTCAGAGAGTACGAGGATCTCTCGTACGTGGAGATTGCCAGAACGTTACATATTTCACCGCAGGCGGTGAAATCACGAATCTTCAGGGCTCGCGAAGAGCTCAGAACATTATTGAAAGGATATTTCAAGGAGCGAACATGAACCATCGAACAATCGAACGGTTACTGTCGCCCTATATTGACGAAGAGCTGCTGGAGCCTCAGCGGAGCGAAGTCTCCGAGCATCTCCGTGTTTGCGCATCGTGTGCCGGACGGCTGGAGGAGCTGCGAACGATACGGCGGCAGATACAGGAAGCGGCCGATGCCGCTCTCCCGGATAACTTCGCGTACTCAGTCTTGCGCGCTGCCCGGATGGAGCAGGAGAGTGCACTCCGCTGGCTTGGGGCAGAGCGTTTTGCGCGGGATGTGGTCCTCGGTCTATCGGTGATTGTGATCTGTCTGATCGGTCTTGGGACCGTCCTCAAGACTGAGCCTCCGGTTCGGGTTGACCGCTATCTCGCTGCTGAGCCGGCGGATTCGCTCACCCAACGGGTTCTCGGGCAGGAGGGCGAAATTTCAAAAGATGACATCGTTTACGCGGCAGTTATGAGATAAGGCAGATGAGAGTATGGAACTGAAAACAAAGACCTTCGTCTTTATTCTTGTGAGTTTCCTCCTCGGCGGGATCGCCGGTGGCTTCATCGGAAGAACCTATTTTGCGAGTCAGCCCAACATGCATCGACCGTCCCGAGCCGATGTTCAGGAGCAATTCGCTGAGCGTTTGCAGTTGACTCCGGAGCAGGCGACTCAAGTGGATTCCATCTTTGAAGCGTATCGGAAGAATTTTGGCGATTTCCAGAAGCAGTACTGGCAGACGTTTCGCTTCAAGCGCGACACCCTCAGACTTGAGATCAGGAGGTTGCTGAGCGAGGAACAGAACAAGTTGTACGAAGGGTACATCAAAGAAATGGAGGAGCGGGAAGGGAGAAGGCGTGGGGGGCGTGAGAGGTAGGCACCCTCAGGTCGTGTCCTGATTCTCGGGGCGGGGGGAGAACTGGTTGAACAGATTGAGTGTTGATGGAGAATACAATAATAAGGAGCAGCGTTTCATGAAAAAGCGATTCATCATTATCGGAGTAGTGATCGTCGCAGGGGCCGCGTTGGGATATTATCTCCTTGGAAATAATCAGGGGGCTGAGCCTGTGCAAATCGGACAGGTAGTGCGCACCGTGAAGATTGAGCGGGGAGATCTCGACCTCACCGTTTCGTCAAACGGCGTCGTCCAGCCGATCCACAAAGTCGAGATTCGTTCGAAGGCAAGCGGACAAATCCTTGAGATGAATTTTGAGGAAGGATCGTATGTTAGGAAAGGCGATTTGCTCGTCGCGCTCGACCAAACGCAGACGAAGAACGATTACGAGCAGGCGAAGGCCGATCTCGCGTCAGCGGAGCAATCACTGAGACAGGCGGAGAACAACGCCAATCGATCCAAGGAACTGCATGAGAAAGGGCTGATTTCAGACCAGGAACGGGATCAGTCGAAGCTCGACCTCGTGAAGGCGCAATCGCAGCTCGTCAGGGCGACGGCGGCGCTTTCCAGTGCTGACGAGAGGTTGCGCGACACGCGAATTCTCGCACCGATCAGCGGCATCATACTGTCCAGAAACGTTGATCTCGGACAAATCATCTCGTCTGCCATTTCCAACGTGGGTGGTGGATCCGTGCTCGCTACTGTAGCCGATATGCAGGAGGTGTACGTCATAACAAACGTCGACGAAGTGGACATCGGGAGGGTGAAGGAAGGGCAGACTGCGAAGGTAATTGCCGACGCTTATCCGGAAGACACATTCACTGGGGAAGTCCTTCGTGTCGCGCCACTTGGTAAGACTCAACAGAATGTTACGACGTTCAACGTTGTTGTTCTGGTAAAGAACATCGGGGGAAAACTCAAGGCGGGTATGAGCGCATCGGTGGACATCGAGATCTTCCGGCGTCAGAACGTCGTGCTCGTTCCGAATGAGGCCCTTAAAGATCCCCGGTCCGAGCAGGGCAGGGCTCTCCTTGCGTCTCTGAAAGGCGATTCGGTACAGACGACTCAGACCGTCGCCCAGAAAGAGGAGACCAAGGATGCAAAACCGGAAAAGGAATTGAGCATCGATGAGCTCCGGCAGAAGATGCAGAATGCGACCTCTCAAGAGGAACGCGACAGGTTGAGGCAACTGATGCGCGAGCGTTTCGAAAGAATGTCGCCCGAGGAGCGGCAACGGATGTTCGCACAGTTCCAGCAACGAATGGGGGGCGCACAGGGTGGGCAACCCGGTGGGGGCGGGATGATGGGAGGAGGAGGAGGAGATAGAGGTCGGCGGCAATCCCAGGTGGGAAGTGTGGACGACGTGAAGCGGCGCGTTGTGGTGGTCAGAGAGGGTGACGGGTTTGTCCCCCGTCAGATCACAGTCGGCCCCAGCAACTTCGAGTATTCGGAAGTGCTCCGAGGGCTCAATGAGGGGGATGAGATTCAGATCACGAGCATTTCGCGGGCCAGGCTCGCTCAAGAGCAAATGAACGAGCGGATGAGGAGCATGGGCGGAATCAGTGGAATGACCGGTGGCGGACGGACGCCAGGTGTTGCTGGTGGAGGAAGACGATAAGGGGAATGCCATGAATTTCAAAGAGAGCTTTCTCACCGCCCTTTCTGCGCTCGTTGCAAACAAACTGCGCGCCTTGCTGACGATGCTTGGCATCATCATCGGCGTGTCTGCGGTTATTACGATGATAGCCATCGGGGAAGGTGCGCAGAAGGCCGTCATCGAGCGCATTCAATCGATGGGAACAAACCTTCTCTTCATCTCACCCGGAGCGGCTCGCACCGGCGGGATGACGGTGGTGCAATTCGGCACAAGCGTGAGGATGAAGAACAGCGACGGTGAAGCTATCCAGGAAAAGTCGTCGGCTGTGGAAGCGATCGTTCCCGAGTTAAATCGCAACGCGCAGGTGAAGTACGAGAATCGGAACTGGAATACCAGAATCATCGGTACAACACCGGAGTACGAAGAAGTCAGAAATTTCAGAGCTGCCTACGGCCGATATTTCAACCGCGCCGAAGAACGAGGAGTTGCGACCGTTTGTGTTATCGGTCAAAACATTGTCGAGAATCTCTTCCCGAGCTCTGACCCGATCGGGAAGCGGGTCCGGATCAACGGCGTCAATTTCGAGGTGATCGGCGTTCTCGAGTCAAAGGGCCAAAGCGGTTGGCAGAATCCTGACGACCAGATCATCGTCCCTCTTGCGACGGCACAGCGGCGGCTCTTTGGTGTTGACTACCTTTCCCAGATGACAGCGAAGGTTGTCAGCGACAAGAGAATGGACGAAGCGTTCTACGACATCGAGCGTATTCTCCGCCGCGAGCACAAGCTTCGGGAAGATCAGGACAACGATTTCACGATCCGTAATCAGGCGGATATCATCGCCACCTTCCAGGAAACACAAGAGACTTTTACGTTTCTCCTTGCCGGCATTGCCGCTGTTTCGCTTCTCGTGGGGGGAATCGGTATCATGAATATCATGATCGTGTCGGTGACCGAACGGACGAGAGAAATCGGCGTTCGCAAGGCCATCGGCGCACGACGGCGCGACATCATGTGGCAGTTCCTCATTGAGTCCGTCGTCATGAGTGTGACGGGCGGTTTCATTGGTATCGGAGTGGGGATGCTTGCGGCATACCTGATCACAACATATGGGAACCTCTCGCCGATCATCTCAATGAACTCGATCGTGATCAGCTTCATCTTCGCATCGCTCGTCGGCATCTTCTTCGGTATCTATCCTGCGTGGAAGGCAGCGATGTCGAACGTTATCGACGCGCTTCGATATGAATAGGTGGTGGAAGCACCGGAAAAAAGCTCTTGGAGGTAGCGTGGCACGTCTCATGAAATACAAAAAGGCATTGATTGTCGCCGCCCCATTGGCGGTGGTGGTCCTGATCATTGTGCTCGCATCGTCCCGGCCTCAGGAGAGGCAACGACGACCAGTTGGGTCAAATCCCCGGTCCGGAGAAATGCGCATGCCAGTCCGTGGCGTGGTGATCACGCCGCGGGAGCTGGACAACAAGATCCTGGCAACTGGAAACGTGCTCGCTACCGAGGAGGTTGAACTGCGGACCGAGACATCGGGCAAGGTGACAGAGATCCGGTTGAAAGAAGGGAGCCATGTGCAGAAAGGCGACCTCCTGGTCAAGATCAACGACAGCGAGCTGAGAGCGCAGCTGGAAAAAGCGGAATCGCGCAAGAGACTGCTTGAGGACAAGGAACTGCGTCAGAGAAGGCTGAGGGAGGTGAATGGGATCAGTCAGGAACAATACGATGAAAGCCTCAACGAGCTGAACTCCGTCAGGGCAGAGGTGAATCTGCTGAATGCCCAACTCGCCAAGACCGAAATCCGTGCGCCCTTCAGCGGCGTGGTCGGTCTGCGGTACATCAGCGAGGGGAGCTACATCTCGCCCACTACTCTGGTTGCCAGCCTCCACGATATCAGCTCCGTCAAGATCGAATTCTCTATCCCCGAGAAATACACCGGTCTCGTTCAGAAGGGAAACAAGATCCGATTTACGCTCGAGGGTTCGAGCAGGCAGCACGAGGGGACGATCTATGCCATCGAGCCGAAGGTCGACCCTGTTACTCGGACTCTGAAAATGAGGGCAATTGCACGGAACGAGCGTGAACTCATCTTACCAGGCTCGTTTGCGAAGATCGAATTGCTGCTCAGAAAAGAAGCCAATGCTGTGCTTGTTCCGAGCTATGCCATCATCCCCGATTTGCAGGGGCAGAGGGTCTACGTGGCAAGGAACGGAAAGGCAGCTCTCGTCAACGTCGAGACCGGGATCAGAACAGAGGAACAGATTCAGGTCATCAAGGGGTTGCAGGCGAACGATACCCTCATCACAACGGGTCTGTTGCAGCTGCGTCCCGGTGTGCCGGTTTCGATAACGGTTGAATAGTGATCGACGAATCCTTGTCTTCCCAATTCTTCATCAAATTATGACACTCTCTTCGGTTTTCATTAATCGGCCCGTTCTGGCGAGTGTTTGCGGGATACTGATCGTTCTCTTTGGAGCAATCGGTTTCACCTTCCTGGGCGTACGCGAGTACCCCGCAGTGGATCCGGCTGTGGTGAACGTTTCCACCAGCTATCGAGGGTCAAACGCCGATGTGATCGAGACCCAGATCACAGAGCCCCTGGAGGCGTCCATCAACGGCATCGCGGGCATACGGACGCTTACATCGTCGAGCAGCGACGGGAGCAGCAGGATCACGGTGGAGTTCGAGCTCGGTGTTGACATGGAGGCAGCCGCCAATGACGTGCGTGACAGGGTCTCACGCGCGATGCGAAGCCTCCCGTCTGATGCCGAACTGCCGATCGTGACGAAGGCCGATGCTGATGCGTCGCCCATTCTCACCGTTGCGCTCCAGAGTTCAACACGGAACCTCCTTCAGCTGACACAAATCGCTGACAACATTTTCAAAGAGCGTCTCCAGACGGTGCCGGGTGTCGCGGATGTCCGGATCTGGGGCGAGAAGCGTTATGCCATGAAGCTCTGGTTGGAGCCCGCGCGGCTTGCAGCGTTCCGCTTGACCCCGGTTGACCTCGTTGCAGCCCTGAACAGGGAGAATATCGAGCTTCCTTCCGGCAGGATTGAAGGGCGTTCAACGGAGCTCACCATCAGAACCATCGGCCGACTGCGTGAGGCAAGCGAATTCAACAATCTTATCATCAAGGAAGAAGGCGGGCGGGTAATCCGTCTTGGCGACGTCGGCTATGCAGCGCTGGGTGAGGAGAATGAGCGGAGTATCATGAGAGGAAAAGGCGGAGTGCCCCAGGTAGGTGTTGTGGTCACACCGCAGCCGGGGGCGAATCATATCGCCATCGCTGACGAGGTCTACAAGCGCGTGGACCAGATCCTGAAGGACCTGCCGGCCGACATTTCGGTGAATCCGATATTTGACGTCACAAGGTCAATTCGCACAGCGATCACCGAAGTCGAAGAGACAATCCTCATTGCGTTTTCCCTCGTTGTGCTCGTCATCTTCTTTTTCCTGCGTGATTGGAGAACGACACTGATACCGGTCGTCGCCATTCCCATTTCTCTGATCGGCTCATTCTTCATGATGTACCTGGCGAATTTCTCCATTAACATTCTGACGCTGCTTGGCATTGTGCTCGCAACGGGTCTGGTAGTGGATGACGCCATCGTGGTGCTAGAGAACATCTACCAGAAACTCGAGCGCGGATACGATCCGATCGAGGCAGGACACAGGGGTTCCAAGGAGATCTTCTTCGCTATCATCTCAACCACGATCACCCTTGCGGCAGTCTTCTTGCCCATCATTTTCCTTCAAGGATTGGTGGGGAGGTTGTTCCGGGAATTCGGTGTGGTCGTAGCCGGAGCGGTCGTGATTTCCGCGTTTGTCTCCCTGACTCTCACACCGATGATGAGCGCGAGGTGGCTCAGGAGAGCCGAGGAGGAGAACTGGTTCTATCGAAAGACGGAGGGCTTCTTCCGCCAGTTGACCGACCGATACAATCATTCGCTGAAGATCTTCATAAGGAGGCGATGGATTGCAGTAGCGATCATGGCCGCGTCTCTGGCAATTATTTTCGGCGTTGGGGCATTCCTCCCATCTGAGCTGGCACCCATGGAGGATCGCTCCCGACTCTCCATTCAGAATACTGCACCGGAGGGTGCAACGTTCGAGTACATGGACGGTTACATGAATCAGCTACTGTTCGCGATCGAGAGCACCGTGCCTGAACAGAATGGTGTCTGGGCGGTGATCGGGGGAGGGGGAGGGGGCGGGAGCAGCGGGGCCAACAGCGGTTTCCTCCGCGTATCGCTGAAAGCTCCCGGCGAGCGCGACCGGTCGCAGCAGGAGATCGCGGATGGGCTGACGCGGTTCGTCCAGCAGTTTTCTGAGGCACGCGCGTTCGTGACGCAGGAGCAGACCGTTGGTGTCGGTCGCCGTGGTGGGCTGCCTGTGCAATATGTGATACAGGCTCCCGACATCGAGAGATTGAGAGAGGTGCTGCCGAAGTTCCTCGATGAAGTACGGGAAAACGGCGCATTCCAGATGTTCGATGTGAACCTCAAGTTCAACAAGCCCGAGCTTCGACTGGAGATCGACCGCGAAAAGGCCAAGGCTCTCGGGGTCTCGATGATGGACGTCGCACAAACGCTCCAGCTCTATTTCAGCGGCCAGCGGGCCGGATACTTCGTCATGGACGGCAAGCAATACCAGATCATCAGCCTTGCGACTCGTGACAATCGGGATGAACCATTGGATCTGCGGTCTCTCTATGTGAGAAACAATAAGGGGGAGCTCATCCAACTGGACAATATGGTCCGCCTCACCGAAGAAAGTGCCACTCCGCAGAGGTACCGATATGATCGGTACATTTCCGCAACGGTGTCCGCCGGTCTGGCTCCCGGCGTCACGCTGGGTGACGGTATCAAAGCGATGGATCAGATTGCCAAGGACGTTCTTGATGAGTCGTTTCGAACGGCTCTTGCCGGTGCGTCACGAGATTTCGCCGAAAGCTCATCCAGCCTGTTCTTCGCTTTCCTGCTGGCCTTGGTGTTGATCTACCTCGTGCTTGCCGCCCAGTTCGAGAGTTTCAGGGATCCCTTCATCACGATGTTTACAGTTCCACTAGCTCTTGCCGGCGCAATCCTTTCGCTCTGGTTGTTTGGCCAAACGCTCAACATCTTCAGCCAGATCGGCGTTATCGCACTCGTCGGCATCGTGACCAAGAACGGTATTCTGATCGTCGAGTTCGGTAATCAGCGGCAGCGTGCTGGTTTGCCGATCAAGGAAGCCGTCATCGAAGCCGCCACCTTGCGCCTGCGGCCTATCTTGATGACAAGCCTCGCGACTATGCTCGGCGCCTTGCCGATTGCCTTGGCTCTTGGAGCCAGTGCGCAAAGCCGCGTGTCGATGGGCATTGTTGTTATCGGCGGCCTGCTATTCTCGCTCGTCCTTACTCTGTACGTCGTTCCCGCTCTCTACACCTATCTCTCGACCGAGAAGAGGAGGGTCGTCCAGCCCCCGAAGCATCGGGAGGAGGAGCAGAAGCTCGTCCCAGAGGAAGTCTTGGCGAAGTAGGCAAAGCAGAGGCTCCACCTGAAGCGACGCGTCTTCACAGAGGGCGCGTCGCTTCTGCTTTTGTTGGCTGTATACCCCCTTTCTTGATTAAGGCCTGTCCCTTTCCTATATTGGCTCGTCGGATCAAAGCAGACTCACATCCTCACCTTGGTGGAATTCTATGAGCAAAGACAGAATCAAGAGCCTGAAGGACCTCAGGTCCAAAGGGCTCCTTGGCGGGGGACAGTCCCGTATTGATGAGCAACACAAGAAAGGCAAGCTCACAGCCCGTGAGCGCATCGATCTGCTTCTGGACTCCGGAAGTTTTGAGGAGATCGGTATGCTTGTTCAACATCGGTCAAGTGATTTCGGCCTCGACAGGCAGAAATTCCTGGGAGATGGCGTCGTGACCGGACGGGGAAGAATCGGGGGAAGAGATGTCGTAGTGTTTAGTCAGGATTTCACGATCTTCGGCGGGTCTCTCTCAGAGGCACATGCGGAGAAGATCTGCAAGATTATGGATCTTGCTCTCAAGCTCGGAGTTCCTGTCGTTGGGTTGAACGACTCCGGCGGCGCACGGATACAGGAGGGGGTGGTGAGCCTGGGTGGCTACGCTGACATTTTCCTGCGCAATACGCTTGCTTCCGGTGTTGTGCCGCAGATCTCCGCGGTGCTGGGGCCTTGTGCTGGAGGGGCTGTGTACTCGCCGGCGATCACGGATTTCGTATTTATGGTGAAAACCACAAGCTACATGTTTGTAACTGGCCCTAACGTCGTCAAGACTGTTACGCACGAGGATGTGACCTTTGAAGAGCTGGGTGGGGCAATGACACATGCGACGAAGAGCGGCGTGGCTCATTTTGCCTACGACAGCGAGGTGGAACTCCTGCAGGGGATTCGGAAGCTGGTCTCCTTCCTGCCGCCGAACAATATCGATGATCCGCCGCGCTCTCAGCCCGGTGACGATCCCAACAGGATGGACGAGAGCCTTGATTCGATCGTACCCGAAAACCCGAACAAGCCGTACGATATGAAGGATGTGATCCGGCGGATCGTTGACACCGGAGATTTCTTTGAGGTGCAGGAGCTCTATGCCCAGAACCTGATCGTCGGGTTTGCCCGCCTGGATGGATATCCCATCGGTATCGTCGCCAACCAGCCGTCGGTTCTCGCTGGCGTGTTGGACATCGATGCGTCACTCAAGGGCGCGAGGTTTGTTCGGTTCTGTGACGCGTTCAATGTTCCGCTGCTCGTTTTCGAAGATGTGCCGGGCTTCCTGCCGGGGACAGACCAGGAATGGCGGGGGATCATCAAACACGGGGCCAAGCTCCTCTACGCCTTCTGCGAAGCGACCGTGCCCCGCGTGACGGTCATTACCCGGAAGGCGTACGGCGGCGCGTACGATGTTATGAATTCCAAGCATATCCGGGGAGATGTGAATTTCGCCTGGCCGTCGGCGGAGATCGCGGTGATGGGTCCGAAAGGCGCGGTCGAGATCATCTTCCGGAAAGAGATCGAGCAAGCCGCCGACAAAGAGCAGGCAATCGAGCAGAAGGTGAATGAATACCGGGAGAAGTTCGCTAACCCCTATATCGCGGCAGAGCGAGGATATATCGATGAAGTGATACTCCCGTCTGAGACTCGCCCCAAACTCATCAGTGCCCTCCGTTTCCTTGAGAACAAAGTCGACTCCAATCCAAAGAAGAAACACGGCAACATACCACTCTAACACCTTCATGCAAGCTCCGTGATCGCGAACACATGACTGCGATCAAGGTTTTCTGCGTCACCTACCTTCGCGCTCATTCTTGGTATCGTGTATGCGGCGGAGGGATCATGTCTCCGGTCAGGGAGAGTGCCGTTTCCGTCGAGAGAATGATTGTGTGGAACAACTGTCGGGGGGCGCATATGAAAGACGATGTCGTATTTCTTGGAGAGCAACCCTGTCCGAGGCCTTATGACAGCGAAAGGGTCCCCATCTACCGGGTCATCAGGAAAGACCACCCATACTTCGGCCAGATCTTCACGGAGCAACAAGTCCTGCTTTCAGGACTGTACTTCTCCGGTCTGGCACCGCGTGCGCGTAATAATTTCAATGGGTTCCCTGTGGTCAATTCAAACAATGCTTGATTTTTTCTTGCTATCGGCTTATCTTTGTTGAAAATGACTTCAGCAGCACAGCGAGGGTTCATGAAGCGACTTGTACTGTGTGTTTTCTGTTTCATCGGCCTGAGTTGCTCCAGTGACCGTTCTGCGCGGACGGAAGGCATATTCGCCCGCATGGAGGAAGTTGCAAGAAAGGACTCGACTTCTCTTCTTTCGCCTTACGCATCTTCATCCATTGACTCACTCTCCTCACTTCGTCCACCGGACACAGCGTCGGCAGGCGGTGGCCAGGATTTGGCTGTTGTCGATGCTGCCGTTGTTGCCGATTCGCTCAGTGATGAGTCTGTCCTGATCGCCCAGAAGCTTGAACGGGCCCGGCAGCACTACCTCGCTGCTCTCAACGCACAAGAGGCGAGTGATTCGACCCTCTCCGAGCACGAATTCGAACTTGCCATCAGCACTCTGGACGAGCTGAGCTACTTCCCCGACATCGATTCGAACAAGGATTTCACTGATCTCAGCCAGAGCGTCATCGACGACTACGAGAAGTATATTCGATCCATCGACGAGCTGGGACCTGAGGCTTCGATCTTTGCGCTGCGTGAGAAACTCAACGCCGCGATCGAAAAACCGGCTCCCGCTGACACAGAGATCCCCAAGTATGATGTTGAAGGCACACTGGTTCCCTTGCCGTTCAACGAATATGTGGAACGGGCAATTAGCTTCTTCATGAACAAAGGAAGAGAGCACTTCGTCCGCTGGATGTATCTTTCCGGCAAGTATTTCCCGATAATGCGCAAGATTTTCGCCGAGGAAGGGGTCCCTGAAGAGCTCGTCTTTCTCAGCATGCCGGAGAGCGGGCTCCGTCCCGACGCCAGATCCTGGGCGAAGGCGGTTGGGCTGTGGCAGTTCATGAAGGGCACGGGGTCGCTATACGGGCTCCGGATGAACTTCTGGTACGATGAGCGGCGTGACTTCGAGAAATCTACGCGCGCGGCTGCACGGCATATGATGGACCTTTTTTCGGAGCTCGGCGATTGGAACCTGGTCCTCGCATCGTACAATGCGGGAGCGGGCAGAGTCTATCGTGCCATGCGTCGAACCGGGAAAACCGACTTCTGGGAGCTCAGGAAGTATTTGCCAAAACAGACGAGGAACTACGTGCCTCAATACATCGCCGTTGCAAGGATGGCGATGGATCCCGAGGCGTACGGATTTACCGATCTGGAGATCGCAGAGCCGCTGAGGTTCGAAACCGTTGAGATCGACGACTGTGTAGATCTGCGAGTCCTGGCGCAGTGCGCGCAAACCGACGTGGCGACCCTGCGGGAGCTGAACCCTGAGCTTCTCCGGCCCCATACGCCGCCGGGCGTTACGGGATATCGGCTGAGAATCCCCGAGGGCAAGACCGAGCTCTTTGCTGAAAACTTCGCCGGAATTCCTCCCGATCAGAAGAAACAATGGGTAGTCCACAGGGTTGGCAAAAGCGAGACGCTTTCTGGTATCGCTCGCCGGTACGGCTTGACGACGGCGGTCCTCAAGGAAGTCAACAATATCCGGTCGGAGCGAAGGCTCTCTGTCGGCGCTACGCTCGCTATCCCAGTTTCGCCCGACGAAGTGGCCAGCGCAAGGGTCCCGTTCGACTACGACAAAGATGTCAAGCGAGTCACATTCGGAAAAGGCAAGGAAGCGGCGTTGGCGGCGGCTCGAGTCGACGCGACGAGTGGCAGGAGTTCTGGGTCGGCGCCACGGAATCCGAAGGGCAAAGAGCGGTTGATCTACACTGTGAAAAGAGGGGATACGATAGGACACATCGCTGAGTGGTACCGGGTCCGGGCGAGCGACATCCGGAATTGGAACGACATTGCCTACGGCAGCTACATTCACCCGGATCAGGAGCTCACGTTATATGTAGATCAGGGCAAAGGCGATCAGTTCCGCCGGATCGATGAGATGGCGTTTGAGCAAAAGGAAGAGTTGAAGAGGAGGGAAGTGGCGAGCGGTACCGCCCCGGCATCCCGGCCGTCAGCGAGAACCGGCGAAAGCGGTCAGATTTGGGTTCAGTACACTGTGCAGGAAGGGGACGCGCTTGTAACGATCGCCCGGGAGTATGGCGTGAGCGTTAATGATCTCAAGCGCTGGAACGGGCTAAGGGGGGATAAGATCGTGATAGGCCAGAGACTTGAGATCTTCAGCGAGCCAGAAGAGAAAACGCGTATCATTCCGACCGAAAGGCCGGCACCGATCTCCGGTCCTTCGACAGCGCCACAGGGATCACCACCCAATGATGAACGGATCCACCGGGTGAAGAAAGGGGAGACCCTCTCCAGGATCGCCAGAAGCTACGGCATCACAGTAAGCGAACTGATGAAGCACAACAAGCTGACCTCCTCGAAGATCAAGATTAACCAGACTCTCAAGATCCCGACATCTTCGGGCTCGACCTCAAGCGCCGTGCAGTATCACGAGGTCCGAAGCGGCGACTCGCTGTGGAAGATCTCCAGGATGTATGGCGTGAGCATTGGTGACCTTGAAGCCAACAACGACGTGTCCGACGTGCTCCGCCCGGGTGACAGACTGGTTATACCCTCCAAAGACTGAAAGCACTCCACGACTCCGTCCATCACCACGGCCCCCCACGATCCTGCACCTCAGTTTCGGTGCGACACACTCTCTGCGCTCAAGAGAGGGATTTAGGGTACGTTCGAAAGTACGATCAAGGTACGCAACCGCGCACAAGCCTGTTCCCGAACTCATCCCCCTGAGGGTGTATAGAAAGCCCTTTTTGTCACTCTGAGGGGAGCAAAGAGGATCATTTTCTAGTTGAGATTCTTCTCCGCCTTCCGCGAAGCAGATGGTGGACGGGTCGGCGGATCAGAGACAGATGTGCTTTTAAGGCCCCAAGATTTTCTCGAGCCGCATCGCCATCGGCAATCTCAATCCGGCCGAGCGCAAGATCTTCTCTTGAGAGAGCAAGTCGTACGGAGTTCCATCGTACAAAGCCCTGCCCTGATGCAGAACGATCACCCTTGTCGCAAGCGTGAGGAACAAGTCCAAATCGTGGGATACAACGAGAAATCCTCTCCTCTTCTCCCGAAGCCGGTCGATCATCATCCGGAGAATCCGCTGCTCGACCTGTGACAGGCCGGAACTCGGTTCGTCGAACGCGAGGAAAGGGGAGCCCGAGGCAATTGCGCTGGCGGTGGTGAGCAGCTTTCGCTGGGCTGGAGGTAAGTCATAGGGATGAGAATGAGCAAGGGTTCGGAGCTCACACAACGTTAGCGCTTCTTCGACAAGAGTTTCCCGATCAGGGCGCCTGAGGTTGCGGGGAGCGAATTCAACCTCAGCTCGCACGGTGGAAGC
>VGWB01000083.1 GCA_016873755.1 Ignavibacteria bacterium
ACGGTTGAAAACCAGAAGAAGAACAAGCCTCGTGACAAACGCTTCGTCACCCAGGAGGGCTATTTGCTCTTGACGACCAATGCGCAGTCAATTATCGACCGATTGCCATCGAAGAAGAGATAATGGGGATATCACGACTCTTGAGTGGACATAAAGTGAAGCTCGTACAGACCAAGGAGGGTTCGTCGATGAGAACAACAGACCTTCTGACCATCATAGGGTTGGCATTGACGTTGCCGATGGCGAGCGCCCATCCTCAAGAATTGCACAAGATTCCATTCGGCTCTACAGGTAACACGATAGAGCTCACGGTTGTGAACACCACGGGATCCGTGCTGCCAGGAGCGACTGTGCGAGTGTCAGGTGTGCCTTCCTGGCTCAAGTTCGAGAACACTGAACAACCCGTTGCAGCTCTGAGACCATCTGAGGAACATCCTGTCGTATTCACGTTTTCGGTGGACAGGTCTGCTCCGGTCGGCGAGGAGCATCCGCTGGGCTTCATCGTCGCGACCCCTGGTGGTGACAACTGGACAAAGGAAGTTACGCTGTCCGTCGCTCCACCGAAGAGCTTCGAGTTGTTTCAGAATTTCCCCAATCCATTCAATCCGGTCACGACGATCAGCTACCAACTCTCGGTGGATAGCCGTGTAAGTCTCAAGGTGTTTGACTTGCTTGGACGAGAGGTCGCAATTCTGCTCGAGGAAGATCAGGTCGCCGGCTATCACTTCACCCGTTTTGACGCGAGCGGCCTAGCGAGCGGCGCCTATGTATTCCGATTGGTCGCGGACAACCGGCGGGATGAAAAGATTGTGCTTCGGCGAGTCATGGTGGTACTCAAGTAGTCTCCGCCACCCGGAACCGCAAATTCCCTTGCCTATTTGGAGGAAGATACTTAAACTTCTGGTGTGGACTACTTAAGAGGAGGTCGGTATGAGACGGGCGATAGGTGTTCTACTTGTCTTGGTTTTTCTCTTGAGCGAGGGCCTCGCTCAGCTTCCTCAGCCGGATCAGAATCAGTCTCAAACCAAATCGGCTATCAACTCACCGGTCCAAAGGCCGGTCCGACCCGTCAGGCGCAGCTCATCAAGCTTCCAATCCATGATTGCCTACGGCAGTTTCGCCCTCGGGGACGAGGAGCGCTTTGGGCCGATGATGCTGGTGCAGTATTCGTTCAATCGGACAAGTCGACCGCAATTCGATCTTTTCGCTGGTGTCCTCTTTCGCACCGGTTCGTCATCCCCCATCGATGAGCGCGAATATGTCCCGCTCGCCTCCCATTTCGCCTATCCTTACCGTTCCTACCCTTCATACGGTGACTACTACACTGACCCGTATTACCGGAGACCGCTCGTCAGCATCGGGGCTGCGTTCTTCGGTGCTGATGTTTCGCTCTATCTGGCCGAGGGAGATGTCCGGCCGTACGTCGGCTTTGGTGCGTCGTTCGCATTCTGGTCGCACCTGAACAGCGTAAGCGGCACGATTGCGCCCAACCTCAAGGCGGGCCTCGATGTCCGCGTTGCCGATTCCTTCTCGGCCTTCGGGGAGGTGCGGAGGATGTTCGGCGTTCCCACCTTCATCGGGCCTACCACGCCGAAATTCGATGGCCTCACCGCCGCAGCGATTGGCCTTGCGTTCGCTCCCCGGTTCTAGCCCACTCGCCCGTCAAGCCATTTCAGAAGAGAAGGGGGCGCAATTTCTGACCCGGCGCGTTCGTCCTGCAAGCTCAGGGGATGAAAGATCACATCTCCGGGGGAGGGAAACAGCCCTGATGGGAAATCGGCGTTTCCGTGATGTGTTTGTTCACGGAGTTCTTCACTGAAGTACTTCCATTCGAGCACGCAACGCCTCGATCTCGGTCGATCGATGCCCCTTCAGCTCACCAATCCTCTCCCTTTCAATTACACTGATGATCTGTCCCGCCGAGATCGAGGGGGGCACGAGTACGTAGTCCGCACCTGCCTCGTAGAGAGCGACTGCTTCCCGCACCGAGTTAGACTGCACGATGATCGTGGCTGGGACGCCCCGTCCCTTGAGGTATCGAAGGATCGCTGCGTTGGTTGTCCCGCGCAGGTAATCGTCGGACACAGCACAAATGATGACGCTGGCGTGGTCGATGCCTGATCGTTCCAGGGTGTCAAGCTGACTGAGGTCTGCGTACGATGCAGAGATCCCGCGCCGCTTAAGCCTGGTGAGCACCTGTGGATTGAAGTCAAGCACGTGCAATTGCTCACCCCGTTCTGTTAAATCGTGGACAAGCGCACTGCCTAAGCGATGGCAGCCCAGGATCACGATCTTCTCTCTGGCCGGCGCGGCTACCGTCTCGTCTTGATGGTGGGAGCTTCTGAGGCCTGCCTTTTCCAGCAGGTGCGCGACGCGCTGCGCAACCATGTGAGCGCTTCCCGTCAGGTACGTCGAGATCGTCGACGTCACAATAAGGGTGATCACAATGAGCGAGACGATCTCCCTTGAGATATGCTGGTAGCCAAGACCGAACGTAGCAATAACAAGTGAGAACTCGCTCGATTGTGCGAGGAATAGGGAGGCAAGAATTCCAACCCTCGAGCCCAGCTTCACTGAGTAGGAGAGCGGAAAGATTGTCAAGAACCTGCTTGCAAGAACGAAAGCAGAGAGGAGAAGCCCCTGCAGCAGAAGCGTGGGGGAAGACACGATGACCTGCATCCCGAGGGAGACGAAGAAAAGCGTTACGAAGAAATCGCGAAGAGAGCGAATCTTCACGATGACGTCATGACTGTACGGGAAAGTGGAGATGCTCACCCCTGCGATCAGCGAACCCATAGCGATGGAGAAGTTGGCTGTCAGCGCAAGCCAGCACATGATGAAGCACCACGTGATCGACAACACCAGCATAAGCTCTGGGCTGCGTGCTACCTGTGCAAAGGCCCGCGGCAGAGCGTATCGGCTCACAAGGAAGCTCAGCGCGATTAGCCCAATGCCTGCCGCGAACGACATCGCCAGCGACCCAAGCGCCAGGTCCTCCAGATTGCTTTGAACTGCGAGGACAAAGATGGCAAGGACATCCTGCACAAGCAGCACGCCCAGACTGATCCTCCCGGGGAGCGTGTCGAGTTGGTTGCTGTCGGAAAGTAGCTTGACGACAATCATCGTGCTGCTGAAAGAAATCGCCACACCGATATACAACGCCTCCATTCCAGCGTATCCAAGCCCGTGTGCTACCAGAAGTCCCAGCCCGGCACAGGCAAGCACCTGAACTGTCCCGATGACACCGGACGCGGCACCGGAGCGGGCAAACTTCTTGACGTCGATCTCTAGCCCGACGATGAACAGGAGAAAAGCGAGACCGAGCTCCGAGAGGGTGGCAATCTGGTCCCAGTTCTCAATGAGCTTTAAGCCCTGTGGTCCGATCAGAATACCAGCTGCGATGTAGCCGAGGAGAAGGGGTTGGCGAAGGAGGCGAGCAACATACCCCATGAGTGAAGCGGCAACGATCGAAAGTCCAATGCTGTAGAGAAGTCCGGAATGCACTCTCTGGTTCCGATGTGGGTGAACAGAACGTACAATTTTACGAAATCTCTTGCTAACGTTCAATCCGCCAGAGCACCCTCGCACGCGCGCTCTGACAAGGACCACATCCATCTGACGAACAACGACAAACACGGCATGACATCCTTGTCTGTCGGTTCGCCACCGTAGATCGGAATCGATTGCTTCCTCGTCGGATCAATCCCGATTCTGCTGAGCATCGCGATTGCGAGAGCCTCTGATAACCTCGGCGTTCCTACGCTCGTACTTTCAATTGCCGTCGGCATGCTCCCAAGCTTGGCAAAACAGGGCGCGATTGAGTTCGATGGTCCCGGCTTGGTGCAGTCTATCGGCATTATCGCCCTCATCGTTACCTTTTCGCCAACGGGCTGACGAGCGCGTTGCCGACGGATCAGGGCAAGCTCTACGTGATGACCACTGCACGCAGGCGCAATTCGTGACCCCGAATCATCACGAAGGCGAATCAGGTGTTGTCACATGGGAAATTCCTGAGGAATTGCGATGTGTTCGCCGAGGAGGGCGTGCTGCTTGTGGCAATTAAACGGGGCGATTTCTTCCAATTCGGTCCGGCGATCGATACAATCACGAAGACCGGCAACACACTGGCTGTGATTGGAGATCCGGAGCAGAATCAGAGCGTACGCGCAGCCCTCAACTACCGGTGACCCCCTGATTCTGGTGTACTTGCCAACAGGCGCCTCTCGAGTCAAGCAGCCAAGATCGTTGCCTTACTACTTCATCGCCGCAACGCTTGCCTTGAATTGCTTGTATAGCTGATAGGAAGGGAGCGTCTTCTTCCAAAATCCAAATCGGGTGGTCCAGGGAAAGACTTGTGTCCGTCGGATTTCTCTGACATCATCTGCAAGCCGAAGGGGCCCTGATTCTGCCGCCGCTGCAAATTTGTAGCCTGCCTCAGCAACAAGCTCCTTCGTACGAGCATCTAGCGCGCCGTAAGGATATGCGAAGGAGAGCACTGGGAGGCCGACGATCTGCTCCAGCGTCGCTTTCGATTCCCGCAGTTCCTTCCTGACAACTTCCAGATCCGCTCTCACTAAGTTGATGTGGGAAACCGTATGCGAACCGATCTCGATGCCATAGCGAGATAGCTCTCGGAGCTGCTGAAAGCTCAACAGCCGGGCCTCGGGCTCTTCAGGATCCCAAGAGTTGATCCTACGTTCTGAATCGGTGACGGCGAAGATTACGGCACGGTATCCGTACCGTCGAAGGAGCGGAAAGGCAACGGTGTAGTTGTCCTCATATCCATCGTCGAACGTTAGGATGATTGGTCGTCTCGGCAGCGCTCGCCGTCCGCACGCGAACTCTTCGTGATCGCGAAACGTGATGGTTTCGAAGCTGCGCGCGTGCAAAGAGCGCAGCTGGGCCTCGAAGTCCTTGACTCCGACCCAGATGCCGTGCGCTGAGCCGGTAGGTGGACAAGTGACAACACGATGATACATGAGCACGGGGATAGTTGTGGGGGAGTGCATCTGGATGTAGGACTTCTCGTAGATTGCTTGAATCCGGGCTGCGACCGATTTCGAGTCGAAACGCCGCCGGGCGAGCAGCGAAGCCCTTTCCAGCTCAGGCCGTGTCGGGGGGTGCTCGAGTATTCGGATGAGATCGTAGACCACGATGTTTGGTTCCGCTTCATCAGGCGTGCCGGTGTCGCCGAAATTCGTGGCGGCAGCATCATCAAAAGTCTCCGCACTTACAACACCGACGTAATTTGATTCCCCGAACGCGATGACTGGTCTTCTCAAAGCCATCGTCTCCGGCACAAGGCGGCCGGACGCGATCACGACGTCGGACGAAACAATGCGTTGGGCGATGTGGGCAATTTCCGCGCGGAACCCTTCGAGGAAAACCACCGGCTGGCCTGCAGCTCGGTTCAACGATGAAATGAGTTCGGGGATGTCGGGAGGAGTGATCAGCCCACCTATCACGGTGAAGGTCGCTCGATGGTGCTGCAGCACCGGTGGGAGGACGTGCTTCAACAGAAAGCGCGCGACGTCACCTTTTGGGCCCGTCAGCCGTCCAATGAAGAGTATCCGCCGCGGATCCTCTGCGGCTCGCGACGGCGCGCAATTCGAGGCACATCCAACCGAAGCCTCCCACCGCTCGAAGGGAATGCAGTTGGGAATAAGGGTGACGTGCTCGGCACGAATTCCGAGGTCGTTGACCAAATGGCTCTTCACGGTCTCAGCAATCGCAATGATGTGGCGGCCGTAGATGTTGAATGCCCTGCTGGATGCGTGGATGTGCTGTCGCCCGTGTACTGATGACACCAACGGTCTCTTGGTCAGACGCGCAGCGAAATACGACACCCAGCTCGCCGCGCGCGAATGGGCGTGCACGATCGCGATGTTCTTCTCCCGGATCAATCGGACGAGCGAGAGCACGTTTCGTATGCGTTGGCGGTAGGAACGTCGTCCGATCGGCATCGGAAGATATGCGGCTTTGGCGGGGAGCGTTAACGTGTCCGAAGCAACGAAGACGGTGTGACCGAGGTTTACCTGCTCCTCGATAAGCGAAGTAGCATAAGCCTCTGCTCCCGTAACTTCAAACTGTGAAAGGACGTGCAGGATGTTCACGCGGCCTCCGACGACGTGTGAAATTAGGAACAAAGCCGTTGATTATCAAGGAACGATGGCCTGAGCCGAGCGTGCCGTTCTCTCAGTCATCGGCAAAGGGAAGCCGTCGTTCAGAGCGGTTACTAGTCCAACTCGTGAGCCCTGTACTGATGGGGGAGGAAAAAGCGAAGGTGAGGTTTGCTCCCCCACCTTCTTCAGCGATGCACCGGGTACCCGGGTGGGTGAAGGTGAAGGTCAGCCTTCTTTCTTCTCACCCTTCTTCTGAGGCTTCTCTACCTTCTTCTTTTTTGCTTCTGTGCCTCCTTTCTCGGCGGTTGCCTCCCTTGCTTCTCTTATCCGGTTGACTTTTGCCTTAACGGTTTCACTCTGCTGTGGCGAAGATCGCCAGAAGAGCAAGCACACCGAGGAATTTCTTCATACGATTCTCCATGGGATTGTGTTGGCGACTCGTGATTGACAAGCAAAACAGCCAAGAGAGAACAGCCGGGCTCTCACCAGTCGATGAAGCCGCGACGAAACTTCATTGAGGTGGGAGAAAGAGGAGCCACGTTGTGTTTGCCAGCAAAAAAGACCTCCCGAAGAGCATTATCGGGAGGTCTGCGAACCGACGAGAGGCGCCATGTTCTGTGCTACATGCCAAGCCCGCCCAGCAGGAATACGGTGATGAGCACCCAGATCACCCACAGCACGACGGCGACCGTGATGCCGCTCCCGGAGGGCTTCTGTGCGTAGCCGCTCAGCCCGATACCGAGAACAACGACTTGCCAGATGGAGAAGACGTTCAGAGACGCTAGAACTCTGTGCATCGTGTCGGTGGGCTTGAAGTCGGACAGGACTGCCAGAGCTGCGCTCGGCGAAGCGTACATCGAGCCCAGCCCCATCATCATCAGGAGTGTAATGAGTGCTCCGAGGATGCCAATCCATGATGTCGTTCCCCAGAGTTCAAGGTACTTCCCGTACCCGGCCGGTGCCTTGAGAACGATCTTCCCCGCTAACCAGAGGATGAGCGCTGCGGCGAAGAACATAATTGATATCGTAACGAGGCCCCCGATGATGCCAAACACGATCATCATCCCCCCCATCCGGTCCATTTGCGCCGTTGCCTGATCGGCCTGTTCTTGGGTCATTTGACCCGAGTCAACGCGCTCTTGTAGCCGTTGGCTTTGGGAATCCATGAACTGCGCCCTGATCGTTTCATTGGTAAACATTACGACGGAGAAGAGCGAGGTCATGATGATGAGAATGATCAGAGGAATGAGCCAGACGCTGGCTCGAGTCGGAGATGTGCGAAGGCCTTCAAAAGCTTCAGACGGAGAAGCAAAGACGTTCACGACAAGATTTCCGAAGGAAATCGCTGGTGTTGATGGGGCCTGTTCTTCCATGGTGACCTCCTGGTTTTTGGGCGGGGTGTGCTCCAGTGCACTGAAAGGTAAGGGAGAGAAAACTATTTTTCAAAGGAAAAAAGCGGTCCAATACGTTGACATTCGGAGCATAAAAGAATATATTTTGTGGGTTTTGGAGCAATTGCGGGTCAGAGGGAGCCTTGTCGAGGACAGCCCACCAGAGAATCGAGACCTCTAGAGACTATGGCTGATATCGAAGAACAACGGCGTAAAGTCGAAGAGCTGAAGCGAAAGATCCTCGAGCAGAAGCGCAAAGGGGCCGAGCCTCAAGTCTCGCCCGAAGAACAGGCCCGCCTCCAAGCCGACGTGGAATCGAAGCGGAAGGTTGAGGAGGAAGCGAAAAGGGCAGAGGAGGAAGCCCAACGCAAAGCGGAAGAAGAAGCAAAGCGTCGGGCTGAAGCAGAGGCGAAGCGCAAAGCGGAGGAGGAAGCCCGCCGCAAGGCTGAAGAAGAGGCGATGCGGAAGGCCGAAGAGGAGGCGAGGCGCAGGGCGGGGGAGGCCGCGAAGTTGAAGGAGGAGAACGAGCGGCGTCGTGCCATGGAAGAGGCACAGCAGCAGGCGGATCTTCTGGCTAAGAAGAAGGCGGAAGAAGAGGCACGGCGGCTGGTCGAGGAGGCCGAGCGCCGTCGCCAGGCTGAGGAAGAGCAGCGAAAAATTGAAGCGGCAAAACGCAAGGCCGAAGAAACACGGAAGAGGGCCGAGGAAGAGCGTCGGAAGGCAGAAGAAGCCGAGCGGGCGTCGCAGGCGAAATCAACCACGGATGCGAATGTGCTGAATGTCTATTCGCAGGTGCTCAGGCAGGCGTGGAAGGACGGGAAAATCAGCCCGGACGAGGCAAACCTCCTTGCCGCATTGCGCAGTGCGCTCGGTGTATCGCAGAAGGATCACGAGTCCGTGCAGCAGGAGATCCAAATCGAGATTTATCTTCAAGCGATTCTCGACGGCTGGAAAGACGGGGCAATCACACCGCAGGATTCTGAGAGGCTCGATCAGCTTCGGGAGCAGTTCCACATATCCGCGGAAGAGCATCTTCGATTGGAAAAGCAAGTTCGGCGAGAGATTCTCAAGCAGAAGTCATAGCTGGCCCATACTGGTACGCCATCGCGTTCAACGCAAGGATGCGCTTTTCGATCGGTGGATGGGTACCAAGCAATTCAGCAGTCAATCCCTCCTTTGAATTGATATTTCTCCCCAGCGGATCAACAATGCACAGGTGGGCAGAGCCGCGCTTGATGGATGCTGTCGGTGCCTCAGCACGATCGAGCTTCCTGAGCGCGCTTGCCAATCCGAGCGGATTTCGCGTCAGTTCAGCGCCGGATGCATCAGCAAGATACTCACGTTTGCGCGAGACGGCCATCGCCATGAGTTGCCCGATCAGCGGGGCAAGGATGATGCCGATGATCCAGATCACCATCAAGATCGCGCCGAGACTGCCTGCTCCTCCTGAACTCCGTTTTCGCCTCGAGCCGCCGCCGTACCACATGGAGCGGCGGGCCCATTCTGCCAGCAGAAGGACCGCGCCGAACAAGGCTGCGACCACCGTCATGAGGCGGACGTCGTAATTGCGAATATGGCTCATTTCATGAGCCACGACCCCTTGAAGCTCTTCCCGGTTCAACGTATTGAGCAATCCCTGCGTCACAGCAATGGAACTGCTCTCGGGATTCTTTCCTGTAGCAAACGCATTGGGGTCATCATCGGGGATAACGTAAACGCTGGGCCGGGGCAATCCGGACGCGATCGCCATTTCCTCTGTGACATTCAACAACTGTTTGTGGGATGGAATATTGGGATCTGCGGGCACCGCTGAGGATGAGGTGAGCACGGCTTTCGCGCCGCTCTGAAGGCTCCAGAACGATGACCCGAATCCGAAGCTAACAGCCAGCAGGGTCCCGATCGGAAGGAAAAAATCCTCGCTCACCGTGCCAAGGTAGAAAGCATCGAACCCGAATCCGATGAATGCGAGAAAGAGCGTGAAAGCAAGCATCACGAGGAGGGTTGATCTCTTGTTGTGAGCTTGCTGTTCGTAGATATTCTTTCCAGCAGCCACGGGAGCCTCGGCTATTTCTTCAGGGATAGGTTGACCGTTGGAACTTGTCGCTCGGCGGCAACTTCAATTTCGAACAGCTCGGACGGTTTGAACCCGAACATCGATGCGATGATATTTGCAGGAAAAACCTGCTGTGCGATGTTGAACTTGGTCGCGATGTCGTTGTAGAACTGACGGGCGAACGAGATCTTGTTTTCCGTGCTCGTGAGCTCTTCCTGCAGCTGCTTGACGTTTTCGTTTGACCGGAGCGTCGGGTAGTTCTCCACGAGTGCAAAGAGTCTGGACAGGGCCGAGGTTAGCACATTCTCTTTGGCTGCGGAATCCGCAACCCCCGTGGCAGAGATCGCTGCATTCCGGGCCTGGATCACTTTCTCCAGTGTCTCCTGCTCGAATTCCATCTGCCCCCTGACGGTATTGACAAGGTTCGGTATGAGGTCGTGTCGGCGCTTGAGCTGAACGTCGATCTGTTTCCAGCCGTTGGTGACCTGATTTCGGAGCGTGACGAGTCCATTGTACTTTACGATGACCCAGAAGGCGAGGAGAAGTACCGCGCCAAGGAAAAAGTAGAGGATGATCATATCGGTGACTCCTTATGCTCGTTGATGGGCTAGAAAATAGAGTACGGGATCTCGAAATTCAATGAGAATGTACCAGCAGGGGCGACTATGATTGCGACTGAGGGGGCAAGAGGGGGTAGGGTGGGAAAAGGAGGGTTTTTTTGTGATTTTCGCGTACTTGGAGTAGATGAAGAAAGTTCAAGGAGGATCGAAAAAGCTGTTGACTTTAGGGTATAGAGTTGCTATATTGACAAGCCCGGATAACGGGGAAAGGCGTGATAGCGCCGGGTTTCTTTGATTGTGATGTCTGATAGATGCCCATGGTTCATGGGCATTTTTATCGTCGGCCGGAGAGAAGAGCTCCGGCGTGGCGAATTGTTCTTTGACAAAGTGTGCATAGCCTCGAGTCAATTGAACAGGGTTTTGAACCTTGGCAATTGAATCGAACGCGATTCAACAATGCCAACTTTCAAACTTGAAGTTGAAGAGTGAATCTACAACGGAGAGTTTGATCCTGGCTCAGGACGAACGCTGGCGGCGTGCCTAACACATGCAAGTCTCGGGAGAAAGAGGTAGCAATATCTTGAGTAAACCGGCGCAAGGGTGAGTAACACGTAGGCAACCTGCCTTCAGGACGAGGATAACTCCGAGAAATCGGGGCTAATACTCGATGATGTCCCGATACGACATCGTGTCGGGATTAAAAGCTCCCAAAGAGTGCCTGAAGATGGGCCTGCGCCCCATTAGGTAGTTGGTGAGGTAACGGCCCACCAAGCCGACGATGGGTAGCTGGTCTGAGAGGATGATCAGCCACACTGGAACTGAGACACGGTCCAGACTCCTACGGGAGGCAGCAGTGAGGAATATTGCGCAATGCTCGAAAGGGTGACGCAGCGACGCCGCGTGGAGGATGAAGGCCCTACGGGTCGTAAACTCCTTTTGAGGGGGAAGAATAGCTCCGTATCACGGGGTTTGACGGTACCCCTAGAAAAAGCACCGGCCAACTACGTGCCAGCAGCCGCGGTAATACGTAGGGTGCAAGCGTTGTCCGGAATCACTGGGTGTAAAGGGAGCGCAGGCGGATTGGCAAGTCCTTGGTGAAATCCTGAGGCTCAACTTCAGGCCTGCCAATGATACTGCTGATCTTGAGTGCAGAAGAGGAAGACGGAATTCCTGGTGTAGCGGTGAAATGCGTAGATATCAGGAAGAACACCGGTGGCGAAGGCGGTCTTCTGGTCTGTTACTGACGCTCATGCTCGAAAGCGTGGGGAGCAAACAGGATTAGATACCCTGGTAGTCCACGCCCTAAACGATGGATACTCGATGTCGGATCGCAAGGTCCGGTGTCCAAGCTAACGCGTTAAGTATCCCACCTGGGGAGTACGATCGCAAGGTTGAAACTCAAAGGAATTGACGGGGGCCCGCACAAGCAGTGGAGCATGTGGTTCAATTCGATGCAACGCGAAGAACCTTACCTGGGTTTGAAAGGCAAGTGACAACCGGTGAAAGTCGGTCTCCCCGCAAGGGGCACTTGTACAGGTGCTGCATGGCTGTCGTCAGCTCGTGCCGTGAGGTGTTAGGTTAAGTCCTGCAACGAGCGCAACCCCTGCACTTAGTTGCCATCAGGTCACGCTGGGCACTCTAAGTGGACTGCCTACGCAAGTAGTGAGGAAGGTGGGGATGACGTCAAGTCCTCATGGCCCTTACACCCAGGGCCACACACGTGCTACAATGGCCGCTACAATGGGCTGCAAGAGCGCAAGCTGGAGCTAATCCCGCAAAAGCGGTCTCAGTTCGGATTGAGGGCTGCAACTCGCCCTCATGAAGCTGGAATTGCTAGTAATCGCGGATCAGCACGCCGCGGTGAATACGTTCCCGGGCCTTGTACACACCGCCCGTCAAGCCATGGAAGCTGGGGGTACCCGAAGTCGTTTACCCAATCCCGACGCAAGTCGGGAAGGGAGACGCCTAAGGTAAAACCAGTGACTGGGGCTAAGTCGTAACAAGGTAGCCGTACCGGAAGGTGCGGCTGGATCACCTCCTTTCTAAGGAGACTTGATCTCGATGAAAGTCGGGATCGAATCTCAAGAGACCATCCTTGTTCGATGCGATTCAGGCTGTGCACACTTTTCATTCTTGAAATGGGAGATTGAGAAATGGGAAAATTGACTCACGGTTCTCCTTTTTTCCATTTTCGTGTTTCCCATTTTTTCATTTCCTCTGGGCCTATAGCTCAGTTGGTTAGAGCGCACGCCTGATAAGCGTGAGGTCAGTGGTTCAACTCCACTTAGGCCCACACGCTGGCGTGAGATGACCGAGCTTGGTCCTCCGCTCCAGGAGTCAATTTCAAAATTTCTAATTTGGAAATTTGGAAATTGTGTCTGGGGCTGTAGCTCAGTTGGGAGAGCGTCTGGTTTGCAACCAGAAGGTCGTCGGTTCGATCCCGATCAGCTCCACAAGTTCGGTTCTGCGCCAAAGGCGCATCCGCCTTCGGCGGAGATCCCGATCAGCTCCACAATGGCAGTGAGGAGTTCTGCGCCAAGGGCGCACCCGCCTCTGGCGGGGAACCTCCTCAGTTCCACGATGGGAATAAGGAATGCGGAATGATGATTGCGGAATTCAAAAACGCATTCCGAAATCATTTTGTTCTTTGACAATTGAGAAGATGAACGAAGCGCCCGGGCTAGTAGTCCTTCCGCGCAAGTGGATTGACCAATGACGGGAGCAGAGTTCAATGCATAACCTAAAGTTTCTCGTCCAAAACATTATTGATGCACCGATCTCCGCCTCAGGTGGAGAGTCTGTCCGTGAGTCAATAACGATTTTTGGTTAAGTTACTAAGGGCATATGGTGGATGCCTTGGCACCAAAAGGCGATGAAGGACGCGGCTACCTGCGATAAGCGTCGGACAGGCGGAAACAGCCTCTGACCCGACGATTTCCGAATGGGGCAACCCACCGAGAGTTATGTCTCGGAACTTCCCGCTGAATTCATAGGCGGGAAAGAGCCAACGGGGAGAAGTGAAACATCTCAGTACCCCCAGGAAGAGAAAACAACCGTGATTTCCCCAGTAGCGGCGAGCGAAAAGGAAACAGCCCAAACCTTCTGATACGCTCAAGGCGACGACCGTTGTATCGGAGGTGTAGCGGGACTCTCAGGCTGAATCGTCGATAAGCCGGGGAGTGAGAAATCAATTCGTTAGCTGAATCTTCTGGAACGCTGGACCACAGAGGGTGATAGTCCCGTAAGCGAAAACGGATTGACTCCCGAGAGGATCCCAAGTACCACGGAATAAGTGGAAGTCTGTGGGAATCTGCCAGAACCATCTGGTAAGGCTAAATACTCTTTGGTGACCGATAGTGAACAAGTACCGTGAGGGAAAGGTGAAAAGCACCCTTAAGAAGGGGGTGAAATAGTACCTGAAACCATATGCTTACAAACGGTTGGAGCAAATCCTCCGCCTTTGGCGGAGGAGGAGTGACAGCGTGCCTTTTGCTTAATGAGCCTACGAGTTGCTCGTACGTTGCAAGGTTAAAGTTCTCAGAACTGCAGCCGTAGCGAAAGCGAGTCCTAACCGGGCGCTTGCCCCGACGCAAGTCGGGGATCAGTAACGTGCGGCAGACGCGAACCCGTGTGATCTACCCTTGGTCAGGGTGAAGTGGGGGTAACACCTCATGGAGGCCCGAACTGATGTGGGTTGAAAACCGCTCGGATGAACTGAGGGTAGGAGCGAAAGACCAATCAAACTCGGAGATAGCTCGTACTCCCCGAAATAGCTTTAGGGCTAGCCTCGTGTCATAATATCACGGAGGTAGAGCACTGATTGGGCTAGGGTCGTCACAACGATACCAAACCCAGACAAACTCCGAATTCCGTTGATATGTTTCACGGGAGTCAGGCGACGAGGGATAAGCTTCGACGCCGAGAGGGGAATAACCCAGACCGCCAGCTAAGGTCCCCAAATCGAGGTTAACAGAGAAAGGATGTCGAGTTGCTCAGACAACTAGGATGTTGGCTTAGAAGCAGCCATTCATTCAAAGAGTGCGTAATAGCTCACTAGTCAAGCGACTCCGCGCCGATAATAATCGGGACTAAACCTCGTACCGAAGCTGCGGATACCCCGACGCAAGTCGGGATGTGGTAGGGGAGCATTCCATCGACATCGAAGGTGTCTCGCGAGGGATGCTGGAGTTGATGGAAACGACGATGTAGGCATAAGTAACGATAAGGAGAGTGAAAAACTCTCCCACCGAAAGTCTAAGGTTTCCTGAGCAACGTTAATCGTCTCAGGGTTAGTCGGACCCTAAGCTGAGGCCGAAAGGCGTAAGCGATGGAAAACAGGTTGAATATTCCTGTACCTGTGTGCAATCGTTTGACTATAAGGGGTGACGCAGAAGTGAAGTCGGGCCAGCTGTTGGCTTAGCTGGTTTAAGCCTGTAGGCGTCTCGGGTAGGCAAATCCGCCCGGGAGTTATCGCCGAGAGGTGAACAGGGCGCCCGTATGGGCCACAACTCGACGTAACCAGGCTGCCAAGAAAAACCTCGTATAGGAGATTGCAGACAGTCCGTACCGCAAACCGACACAGGTAGATGAGAAGAGAATTCTCAGGTGCTCGAGTGAGCCGTGGTTAAGGAACTCGGCAAATTGACCCCGTAACTTCGGGATAAGGGGTGTCCCGACCGGTATAAGCCTGCGCGAAAGCTGGTCGGGATCGCAGTGAAATGGGCCAAGCGACTGTTTAACAAAAACACATCTCTATGCTAAGCCGTGAAGGCGACGTATATAGAGTGACACCTGCCCGGTGCCGGAAGGTTAAGGAAGCGGGTCATTCTCTGCCGCAAGGCGGAGAGGAAGCTTGCGACCGAAGCCCCGGTAAACGGCGGCCGTAACTATAACGGTCCTAAGGTAGCGAAATTCCTTGTCGGGTAAGTTCCGACCTGCACGAATGGTGTAACGATTTGGCCACTGTCTCAACCACGGGCTCGGTGAACTTGTGGTACCGGTGAAGACGCCGGTTACC
>VGWB01000084.1 GCA_016873755.1 Ignavibacteria bacterium
CTCTCTCCGAGGATGATCATTCATCACCTGAAGGAACACCTCTTGGACGCGGGGTTGAAAGCTACTCGTAGGAAATCTTCCGACGGCGATCGCTCTCGAGCGCTCATTGGAGAGATCGTGTCAGAGGCTGAGCTCTGGGCCTGCACCACGTGTCATGCGTGCATGGAACGCTGCCCGGTGCTCAACGAACATATACCTCTGATTGTCAGTATGAGGCGCCACCTCGTGAGCCAAGGAGCCGTCGATCGCACACTGCAGGACGTCTTGACGCGGATGGGCCGCTACGGAAACTCTGTGGGACAGTCGGATCGGATGCGCGCGAAGTGGACGCAAGGTTTGGAATTCCCAATAAAAGATGCGCGAAAAGAGCCTGTCGAATATCTCTGGTTTGTTGGTGATTACGCTTCGTACGATGCAAGGATCCAAGATACAACGAGAGCCACGGCCAAGATCTTTAAGAAAGCGGGTCTCGATTTTGGGATTCTCTTTGAAGGGGAAAGGAATTCTGGGAACGACATCAGACGGGTCGGTGAGGAGGGCTTGTTTGAGATCCTGAAGGAGAAGAATTCCCAGATAATGAAACAAGCGAAATTCAAGAAGATAGTCACAACAGATCCACATACCTACAATACTCTGAAGAATGAATATGGGCTGAACGGAAAATCGAACGGTGAGGAGAACCCGACCGGAAACGGAACGATCCCGGTCAGACACTACACCGAAGTTCTCGATGAACTGATTCGCGAAGGGAAGCTGAGAATCACCAGAGCCCTCAAGCAGACTGTAACCTACCATGATCCGTGCTACCTCGGCCGATACAACGGCGTCTACGATGCGCCCCGACGAGTCCTCAAAGCACTGGGAACAAGGCTTGTGGAGATGCCGAGGAGCCGTTCAACAAGCTATTGTTGTGGTGCTGGGGGAGGCAGAATCTGGATGGAGGATCAACCTGGGATCAAAGAACGTCCGGCCGAGAGTCGAGTGCGTGAAGCTGTTTCCCTTCAGGGAGTTGAAGTCCTCGTCGTTTGCTGTCCAAAGGACATTGTCATGTTCCAGGACGCCCTGAAAACAACTGGAATAGAAGGAAAGCTTGGCGTGAAGGACATATCGGATCTTCTTCTTGAAGCTGTCGAGTAGAACGAAAAAGGCGAATAAATCAAATGCCAGTCACAGAAGAACACAATGTCGGCGTGAGCAATCTCACGTTGGAGAGTCTCTCCACGACTCCCGAGGGAAGACGCGTTTTGACCTGCATTCAGTGTGGGATGTGCGCAGGAACTTGCCCCTATGGCGATTATCTGGATTATCCTCCAAGGCGGATCATCGCCATGCTGCGCATCGGAGCAATCGAGGAGGTTTTTGAATCCGACTGCCTTCTCAATTGTGTCACGTGTTATTCCTGCATGGCGCAGTGCCCGAGAGGGATTCGCCTGACCGAGGTTCTCCTGCCTCTTGTCAAGGAGGAGATGTTCGTCAAGCTTCCTGAAGTCCCTGCGGAACTGCAGACGGCTCTTCAGAACACGCTGCGTTATGGGAATCCTCAAGGGCTATCGCCGAGAAAGCGAGCAGATTGGGTCAAGACCGCAGGAGTCCCGATCCGAATCCTTTCGCAGCAGGATCCCAGACCCGTGGATGTTCTCTGGTTTGTGGAATGCTATGCTTCCTATCATCCCAGAGGGCAAGATAACAGTCGTGCTGTGGCGAGGCTCTTTCATGCTCTCGGCGTAGACTTTGCCATACTGGGGAATGACGAATACTGCGCGGGTGAGTGCGCACGTCTCGTGGGGGAATCCGGACTGTTTGACACACTTCGGCAACGGAACATGGGGGTATTCCGAAAACATAAGTTCAGTCAGATCGTGACGGGAGGAGCCCACGCGTTCGACGCCTTCAAATATCTCTATCCGGCCCACGGCTTCGACCATCCCATTGAACACACTACCCCGTTCTTCGCCAAGAGATTGGATATCCTGAAGCCGAAGCTGACGAAAAAGCTGGACTACACAGTCACGTACCACGACTCGTGCACTTTGGGTCGTCACAACGGAATATTCGAGGAGCCAAGAGACCTCCTGAGAGCGATCCCTGGCATCAGGATCAAAGAAATGACCCATAATCATATCAATTCACTCTGTTGTGGTGGTGGGGGAGGTGGGATGTGGCTGGACACGTATTACAAATCAAAAGGTATGGAACGGCTTTCTGAACGGCGGATAAAGGAAGCGATTGCGACAGGAGCTGACGTTCTGGCTGTTTCTTGCCCATACGAGATCTCCCGATTTGAAGATGCCTTGAAGGTCATGGGGCATGACAATAGGATGGTTGTAAGAGATGTAGTAGAACTGCTGGCAGAATCCTTAGGAGAAAATTGACATGAAAGGCGAAAACGGACAAGTTCGCATTGGAGTATATATTTGCCATTGCGGTGTGAATATCGCTGCAACGGTGAAGGTGGCAGAGGTCCGGGACTTTATCGCGAACCAGCCGAACGTGGTTGTTGCGCGAGATTACAAATTCATGTGTTCCGATCCCGGACAAGAATTGATCAAGCAAGACATCAAGGACCTTAATGTCAACCGGGTCGTTGTTGCTGCGTGCTCGCCGCTGATGCATGAACTGACGTTTAGACTGGCTGCCGAATCGGCGGGGCTGAACCGCTACCTTGTACAGATAGCAAACATACGCGAGCACTGCTCATGGGTGCACGACGACGCAGAAACAGCGACGGCGAAAGCGATCGCCTTGGTGAATGCTGCAGTAAAACGCGTGGCCCTCCATGAACCGCTGGAAATCACACGTTCGCCTCTGAACAAGAACGCCTTGATTGTTGGAGGCGGAATTGCAGGCATCCAGGCAGCTCTCGAGATTTCAAATGCCGGCCATCATGTCTACCTTGTCGAACGTGAACCAACGATTGGCGGAAGAATGGGGACATTCGACAAGACCTTCCCGACACTAGACTGCGCTGCGTGCATCTTGACACCCAAAATGGTATCTGTCGGCAGTCGGGACAACATCACGTTGCTCACTTACTCTGAGGTTGAAAGCGTTTCCGGCTATATCGGGAATTTCAAGATCGCGGTTCGGAAGAAAGCGGGGTATGTCGACGCGGAGAAGTGCACCGGCTGCGGGCTGTGCTGGAGCAGCTGCCCTGCTATCCGAATACCCTCCGGCAGAGCCATCACCACCGGCGGTGAGCTCGTTAATGAGATCTCCACACGTCCGAAGGACTAGAGATACGGATTATGCGTCTTTCTGAGATACGAGACCTGCTCGCTTGTGAGGTGTTTTCCGCAGAGGACCAGCTGAATCGTGAGGCTAAGCACGGTTGTGCATCCGACCTCATGAGCGATGTGTTAGCGTTCTCGAGGGCCGGGGCGGTCCTCCTGACCGGCCTGGTAAATGTGCATACCGTCCAGACGGCCTATATTGCGGAAATCAATTGCATTGTATTTGTCCGGGGCAAGAGACCGGATGAAAGTGTGATTGCAGTTGCAAAGGAGAAGAAGATCTCGTTGTTGGGGTCTTCCTATTCCATGTATGAAGCATGTGGTATCCTGTATCAGCATGGTCTCACATCGACCATGCAATGTGCGTTGAACCACACGTCTCCAAAGAGGGCATGAGCCCGCGTGAGTCATGGGAAAGCCATTCTCGCATTCGTTTATCGTTGAGGGGAGAAACTTTGTCCAGGCGGGAACGGCGTCGACGAAAATCAAAACCATGCTGAAAGAACTTGGCATCGACGGGGGCGTCGTAAGGCGGGTCGCTATCGCGACGTATGAAGCGGAGATGAACATCGTCATGTATGCGAATTCCGGAACTGTGGTGCTCGAGGTAACTCCGGAGGTGGTCAGGCTAAATGTCAATGATCGAGGACCTGGAATCTCGGACATTGATCTTGCGATGCAAGAGGGGTACTCAACGGCAACACCGGAAATGCGAGAAATGGGATTTGGCGCCGGCATGGGCTTGCCAAACATCAAGAAAAACGCTGATGATCTGAGAATCAAGTCAACCGTCGGCGAAGGGACGAATCTGGAAATCACATTTCGGATCAACTAGGTTTCTTTTCGATCATGGCAACGGCTCCGGAAGAATTCCGGTCGATACGAATAGACAAGGAGCAGTGCGCGGGGCGCATGGCTTGCATGCGTGTGTGTCCGACGGAGGCTATCCGCGTCCGGGATAGGAGGGCTTTTCTGTTGCCCGACAAGTGTATCGACTGCGGTGAGTGCGTTCGGGTATGTCCGAACCACGCAATTGTTCCACAGACGAGTTCGTTCCGTGATTTCTCGCGCTTCAAGTACACCATAGCGCTGCCGTCCCCGGTATTTTACTCGCAGTTCGGAAGAGGCGTGCTGCCAGCGAGCATTCTGAAGGCGTTGAAGAAGGTTGGTTTCGATGATTCGTACGATGTGGCTTGTGCGTCGGAGTCTGTAAGCATCGCGATTCAGGAATTCCTTGACTCGAACGACAGTCCGAGACCGCTCATCTCGCCGTTCTGTCCGACTATCGTGAGACTCGTTCAGATTCGATATCCGAATCTGCTAGACCATCTGATCCCGATCGAATCGCCCATGGAGATAGCGGCTCGCGAAGCCAAACACGTGAAGATGCGCGAGCTCGGCTTGAAAGAGCACGAAATCGGAGTGATTTACTTGACACCATGTCCGGCCAAGACAATCGCCATCCGATATCCGCCTCGGAAGAAACACTCGTTTCTTGATGGAGCGATCGCAATCTCGGAGATCTACCCAACTGTAGTACAGGCTCTCTCTCAGATCGGTGGGTTGAATGGTAACTCAAGCATCCGCGGTCTTGGACTCGGCTGGCCGATGGTCGGTGGACAGGTATCGTCGCTCAAAGCTGAAGAATGTCTGGCCATAGCAGGCCTGGCCGATGTCATCAGGATTCTTGAGGATATTGAAAACGGCAAGCTCAAAGACATCCAGTATATCGAGTGCAACTCTTGCCCGACGGCCTGTGTCGGTGGTTCGCTCACAGTGGAGAATCCGTACATCGCTCGTGGACGCGTGCTCCGGATGATCGAGCAGTTCGGATCGAAGCCGTGTCAAGACTTAGAAAAGATCCGACGGTTGTACCGGCGGAAATTCTTTTCGCTCCCCGGTAAGATCCCAGCGCACCCCGTTCAGCCTCTCGATCAGGATGTCTCGATGGCAATTCAGAAGCTGCAGGGGAAGCATGACCTTTACGAGAAGCTCCCAAAGATTGACTGCGGTGCGTGCGGAAGTCCCACGTGCCTGACGTTTGCCGAAGATGTGGTGAAGGGAAGCGCAGCTCTTGAAGACTGTGTCTTCCTAGCGATGAGGAAGTTTGCCTCGATGTCGAGCAGCCTGCTGGAGACCGTAGAATCACACAGCAGGAAAGTCCCTTATCAGACAGATTTCGAGAAGTCATGAACCTTAGTGAGATCGTCAAGAATCTTGACCTGGTGGTTTGCTGTGGGGAGGAGAAGCTCCAACAGCAGGTAACGGGCGGCTATGTGAGCGATCTGTTGAGTGATGTGATCGCGAACAGCGCAGCGGGGAACGTGTGGGCGACCATGCAGGTCCACGTCAACATTGTAGCTGTGGCGGTTCTCAAAGAACTCGCGGCGATCATCCTTGTCCAGGGTCGAAGTCCCGCTGAGGACACGCTTCGAAAGGCTAGGGAGGAGAACGTGACGATCCTCTCGAGCAAGCTGCCAGCGTATGAGACGGCTGGCAGACTCTATGAGCTGGGAATTGGCTCCAGAAAGTGATGCTGAAATGCTACAGGGCGGACCTGCACATTCATACATGCTTATCACCGTGTGGTGATCTGAGCATGTCTCCGCGAAAGATTGTCGCGGAGGCCTTGAGGAAGGAGATTGACATCATAGGTATTTGCGACCATAACTCGGCTGAAAATATCCCTGCTGTTACGAAAGCTGCTCAGGGAAAAGACGTGGTGGTTATTCCAGGGATGGAAGTCTGCACGAAAGAAGAGATTCACGTCATCGCGCTCTTTGACGACATCGATTCGTCATTCAAGCTTCAGTCACTCGTCCACGACAACCTCCGCGGCGAGAACGATCCGGAAGCGTTCGGGATGCAGGTTATCGCGAACGAGTTTGATGAGGTCGAAGGATTTCAGACGAAACTGCTCATCGGCGCTTCGGAACTACCTGTGGAACTCGTGGTGGACACTATCCATCAGCTGAATGGGATTGCGATTGCCTCGCACATTGACCGGGAGAGCTACAGCGTCATCAGCCAGCTTGGATTCATACCGGAGACAACGAAGTTTGACGCCTTAGAGTTTTCGTCGAATACGAGCGACGCAGAAGCAAGAAGAAGATGGCATCAATACACGCACTACCCGTTCGTGAGGAACTCCGACGCACACAAGCTCGAGGATATTGGAAAGGGGATGTGCGAGTGCACGATCAGGGAACCGTCGCTTCAGGAGATTGCCAAAGCGCTGAGAAACGAAGGAGGCAGAACAGTTCGCGCGATCTAGGAATGGAAGACCTTTCGCTCCATATCTTGGACATCGTGGAAAACTCGGTCTCCGCCGGTGCGAAGAACGTCGAAATCGTCGTCAGTGAGAACCGTCCAAGGGACCTTCTAAGAATAGAAATCTCAGACGATGGCAAGGGGATGAACCCGGCAGCAGTGGCACACGCAACTGATCCGTTCTACACTACACGGACAACCCGGAAAGTCGGATTGGGCCTTGCGTTGCTGGAAGAGGCGGCGAAAATGGCGAATGGATCGATGGATATTCACTCTGTGCCCGGAATCGGGACGAAAGTGATCGCGATATTTCAGCATAGCAACATCGACAGGAAGCCGCTCGGCGACATGGCCGCCACGATCGTCATGCTCGTCGCGGGTAGTCCTGACGTGGAGTTCACGTATCGCTACGAGCACGATGGGTACACATTCACATTTCAGACAAAGGAAATCCGCGCACAGCTACGGGGCCTGGAAATGAACTCACCGGACACCTTATCGTTTATCAGAGAGTACATCACCGAACACACAGTGAGCCTCTCATAGTGTTCAAGGAGACGAACGATGGAATATGACACTCACACGAAGGCAGAAGAGATCATCTGTCGCTGGGACAGGAAGCCCGAGAACATCATCGAGATGATGCACGACATCCAGAACGAATTCAACTATCTGCCGAGGGATGTCCTCTTCGAAATCTCGAAAGAGGCGAGAATACCGCTCAGTAAGATCTACAGCATTGCGACATTCTATAACGCGTTCAGTCTCAAGCCGAAGGGGAAACACCGAATCTGTGTCTGCCTGGGCACGCCGTGCCACGCGCTCGGCGCATCAAGAATTGTCAACGCCCTTGAGCGGGAGCTGAACATCAAGCGTGGCGACGTTACACCTGATATGAAATTCAGTATTGAAGAGACGGGTTGTGTCGGTACGTGTGGACTGGCACCGGTCGTGATCATCGGAGAGGACCTCTTTGGGCCGGTGACAGTTGATGGTGTCCCACGATTACTCAAAAAGTACGAATCGAAGTAAGAACCTCTGCAGGAGCGTAGAACGACCATGGCAAAACTGAAGATAGAAGACCTCGACAGGATTGCAGAAGAGGCACGGAGTAAGATGACCATCAGGGAAGGTGCAGGGAAGGCGAGAATCACCGTCCACATGGGGACGTGCGGGATTGCGGCGGGTGCGCGTGCGATCATGAGCGCGTTTCTCGACGAAATCAAAGCGCACAACATCAAAGACGTCATCATCACCACCTCGGGATGTGCGGGCCTGTGCAGCAGGGAGCCTATGGCGACGGTCGAGTTTGGCAATCAGGCGCCGGTGAAATATGTCGACCTCACGGATGAGAAGGCGAGGAAGATATTCAAAGAGCATGTCCTGGGTGGAAAGTTCGTGATGGAGTATGCACTTTCCGTCGGCAGCGAGCGAATACGGTAGAACCCAATGAGGAGACTCGAGTATGAAACGGTATAGACTCCAACTGATGGTGTGTGCTGGAACCGGGTGTGTATCAAACCATTCCGTCGAGATTAAGGATGCGCTCGACCGGGAAATCGAGAAGCACAAACTGCAAAACGAAGCAGAGGTGGTGTTCACCGGCTGCAACGGATTCTGTGGTGCCGGCCCCATCGTCGTCGTGCAGCCTGACGGAGTGTTCTACCAGCTGCTGAAGACGGCAGACATCCCCCATCTCGTTGAGGAGCATCTCCTCAAAGGACGGCCGGTCAAAAAGCTCATGTATTCACCGCCGGCCGAAAAGATCCCTATCCCGAAGATGTCGGATATTCCCTTCTTCTCAGATCAAACGCTCATTGCGTTGCGCAACCGAGGAATGATCGATCCGGAACAGATTGATGATTACATAGCCCGCGGCGGATACAAAGGATTGGTGAAAGCCCTCACCATGATGACACCGGACGAGGTGCTCAAGGAAATCAAGTCCTCGGGACTGCGCGGGCGTGGGGGCGGTGGATTCCCGACGGGTGTGAAGTGGGAGTCGTGCAAACATGCGCACGGCGACATCAAGCACGTTATCTGTAACGCCGATGAAGGCGATCCTGGCGCGTTCATGGATAGAAGCATCATCGAGGGAGACCCGCATGCGGTCATCGAAGGAATGATCATCGGCGCATATGCAATTGAAAAAGTCCATCAAGGATACATCTACGTCCGGATGGAGTACCCGCTCGCGATCAAGCGATTTCAAATCGCTATCAAACAGGCTCGCGAGTACGGCCTTCTCGGCGAGAACATTCTTGATGCTGGGTTCACGTTCGACATCGATATTCGAAGAGGCGCCGGTGCGTTCGTCTGTGGCGAATCGACAGCGCTCATGGCATCGGTCGAAGGGAAACCCGGCGAGCCCCGTGCAAAATACATTCATACGGTTGAACGCGGTTTGTGGGAGCGGCCGACCTGTCTGAACAACGTGGAGACCTGGGCAAACGTCCCTCAAATCATTCTGAAGGGAGCTCAATGGTTCTCGAGCATTGGGACAGGAGACGTCTCAGCCGATCCATGGGGTGGCAGCAAAGGGACGAAGGTGTTCTCGTTGGCGGGGAAAGTCAACAACACGGGTCTCGTTGAAGTACCGATGGGAATTCCCCTTCGTGACATCGTCTTCAAAATCGGCGGTGGAATCCGGGATGGGAAGAAGTTTAAGGCAGTCCAGACGGGTGGACCGTCGGGCGGCTTCATTCCGGAGAGTCTGCTCGATCTTCCCGTCGACTACGAGGAGCTGACGAAAGTCGGCTCGATGATGGGTTCGGGCGGAATGGTGGTGACCGACGAAGATAACTGTATGGTCGATATGGCGAGATACTTCCTCGCCTTCACACAGGCAGAATCATGTGGGAAATGTACTCCATGCCGTGAGGGAACGAAACAGATGCTCGACATCCTCGACCGGATTTCGGTTGGCGAAGGAACGGAAGAGGATTTGGTGACGCTCGAAGACCTCTCGAATGTCATCGTCGAATCATCGCTCTGTGCTCTCGGCGGTTCGGCGCCCAACCCGGTCCTCACGACGCTGAAGTACTTCCGAGAAGAATATGAAGCACATGTGAAGGACAAGAAGTGTCCCTCACACACATGCCGCAAGCTGAACACATACAGCATTGACGAGAAGATCTGCCTCAAGCTCGGACACGGCTGCCATGTCTGTGTGAAACACTGCCCCGATGCTGCCATCATTGGAGAACGAAAGCAAGTGCACTACATCGACCCGGCCAAATGCAGCAAGTGCGGCGTTTGCTATGATGTCTGCAATTTTAAAGCGGTCCAAGTTGCCTAACGGACAGGAGAGCAAGCATGGTCACACTTAAGATTGATGACAAACAAGTTCAGGTGCCGGAAGATACCTCTATACTGAAGGCGGCTGAGAAAGCAGGTATCTGGATCCCGACACTCTGCTACTCTGAGCTGTTTGAACCGTACGGCGTCTGCCGACTATGTGTCGTTGAGGCCGTGAGAGGAAAGCGGAGCCGCGTCGTTACCTCATGCAACTATCCTGTGCGGGAAGGGATCAACGTTCTCACGAACTCTCCCAAGATCCAGTGGATTCGCAAGACGATCCTGGAACTGATGCTCGCCCGCTGGCCAAACGTGAAGGTTGTAAAAGACCTCGCCCGCGATGTGGGAGTCGAAAAGCCACGGTTCGTGAGCCTGCAGAGAGACGAGGCAGAGGATGCATGCATTCTCTGTGGGAAGTGCGTGAGCGTGTGCAGGGAAGTCGTACAGGCCAACGTGCTGGGATTTGCATACCGAGGTATCAAGCGAGAGATCGCCCTTCCATTTGGCGTCCAGTCGGAAGCCTGTATTGTCTGCGGTGCATGTGCTCACGTGTGTCCGACCGGGCACATCAAGATGGTCGTGGAGGATTACAAAGGGAAGAAGCCGGAGTTCACACTTGGCCCGAAGACGGCCATCTACGTCCCGACGCTACAGGCGGTACCGCGCGTGCCGGTCATTGACGCTGACTCCTGCATCCACTTCAAGACCGGCGGATGCGAATATTGCGCAAAAGTGTGTGAGCCAAATGCCATCAACTTCGGAATGAAAGATGAGGTAGAAGAAATTGAGGTCGGGCAAATACTCGTGGCTACAGGCTTCGATATTTTCGATGCTTCCGCGATGGCCCAGTATGGCTACGGCACGCTCGACAATGTGTACAGCTCCCTCGAATTTGAAATGATGTTGAATTCAACGGGCCCGACGAACGGACAAGTCTTGACGAAAGATGGCAGAGAGCCGCGGTCGGTTGCGATTGTCCACTGTATCGGTTCCAGAGATACAAATCACCACTCCTACTGCTCACGTGTTTGCTGTATGTACGCCCTGAAGTATGCACACCTCGTTCATGACCGAACGAAGGCCTCGATATATCAGTTCTATATTGATATGCGTGCTTTTGGCAAGGGGTATGAGGAATTCTATGTGCGTATCCTCGATAAGGGAGTGAAGGTGATCCGGGGTAAGGTGGCAGAGGTTGTTGAAGCGCCGCCGGCGCAAAAAGACGAGGGTTCGCTCGTCGTTCGGTGTGAGGATACTCTTGCCGGAAAATTATTGGAGATCCCAGTTGACATGGTGGTTCTCTGCAACGCCATCGAGGCGAGAAGAGACAGTGATGCCGTCAGGAGGCTCTTTTCAATCAGCAAGAGCCCGGACGGGTTCTTCCTCGAACGGCATCCGAAACTCGATCCTACGTCGACAATGACCGATGGTGTGTATATTGCAGGGTGCGCGCAAGGTCCAAAAGATATCCCGGACGTGGTTGCCCAAGCCAGCTCGGCAGCGGCACGCATGCTCTCATTTATCTCCAAAGGCGAGGTTGAGATTGATCCCGTCCGTGCGTTTGTCCAGGAAGAGTACTGCAGCGGCTGCAAGATCTGTAATAGCCTGTGTCCGTACACTGCCATTGAGTTCCTGGCGGAGAAGAAGGTTTCGCATGTGAACGAAGCACTCTGCAAGGGATGTGGGACGTGCGTTGCAGCCTGTCCCTCCTCAGCGATGACGGGTCACGGATTCACAGACGCTCAGATTCTCGCAGAACTGGATGGAATCATGGTTTAGGTCTTCGAACGTAAAAACAAGCGGAATTGCTTTAGAGATCGGAACATTGGAAAGGTAATGACACATGGCATTTGAACCGAAAATCATCGGATTCCTCTGCAATTGGTGCTCTTACACGGGAGCAGACCTCGCCGGCGTTTCCCGGATCAAGTCTGCCCCCAACGTCAGGGTCATCCGAACAATGTGTAGCGGAAGAGTCGACCCCTCGTTCATCCTCAAAGCATTTCAGATCGGCGCTGATGGCGTCATCGTGATGGGTTGCCATTTGGGCGATTGCCATTATCAGGAGGGGAACTACAAGACCATCAGACGTATCCCGTTTCTCAAACGTCTGGTCAAGGGCTTCGGCATTGATCCGCGACGGCTCAGGCTCGAGTGGGTATCGGCATCGGAAGGCGACAGGTTCGCCCGCATCGTGAACGAATTTACGGAAGAAATCCGATCCCTCGGTCCACTTAAGCTCCAGGTTCACACAGAGTTGCGGAAAACGATCCACGAGCCGGTCGAAGTCGTGTGAAAGAGTCCTTTACCCCAAGGAGATTACCATGGCGAAACCAAAATTGGCACTGTATTGGGCGGCGAGCTGCGGCGGATGCGAAATCGCTGTGCTCGACGTCCAGGAAAAAATCCTCGATGTCGCCAACGCGTTCGACATCGTATTCTGGCCCGTTGCGATGGACTTCAAATACGCCGACGTCCGCAAGATGGAGGACAAGAGCATAGACCTCTGTCTTTTCAACGGGTCGATCCGCAACTCTGAGAATGCAGAGATCGCCCATCTCCTTCGAGCGAAATCGAAAGCGCTCGTTGCGTTTGGCTCCTGTGCGCTCGAAGGTGGCATCCCCGGTCTTGCCAATCTCACCACGAAGCAAGAAATTCTCGAATTCGTTTACAGGGGCTCGCCTTCGACGGTGGTCACGGATGGAGGGGTCTTCCCCCAGCAGCACACAAAGGTGCCAGAGGGCGAGATTGAGATTCCAGAGATGTGGGAGACCGTGAAATCGCTCGACCAGGTCGTCGAAGTCGACTACTACATACCTGGATGCCCACCGGTGCCAAATCAAATCTGGGGTGTCATCGAGTACATCTTGAGCGGTAAGCCGCTGCCGCCGAAAGGATCCGTCATCGGCGCCGGGGTGAAGACGTGTTGCGACGAATGCAAGCGAGAGCGGAAGGAGAAGAAGCTGAAGCAGTTCTTTCGCCCCTATGAGATCGAGACCAAGCCAAGTGAGTGTCTCCTCGATCAGGGTATCGTTTGTATGGGGCCGGCAACGCGAGACGGCTGCGGTGCACTCTGCCCAGCGGCGAACATGCCCTGCCGCGGCTGCTATGGACTGCCACCGAACGTCATGGATCAGGGTGCAAAAATGGTGAGCGCGCTCAGTTCGGTCATCGACGCACACGAGCCGGCGGAGATCGAACGAATCCTTGACCAGATCTCTGACCCCATGGGCACATTCTACAGGTTCTCGCTCGCTCACTCAATTCTGCGGAGGGTTGAAAAGTCATGAAGCAGATCAAAATCGATCCGATCACGAGACTGGAAGGTCACGGAAAGATTGATATTTTTCTCGATGACAATGGAGAGGTAGCAAACACGTACTTCCAGATACCGGAACTCCGTGGTTTTGAGCAGTTTTGCGTCGGCAGACCGGTCGAGGAGCTGCCGCGCATCACCACGCGCATCTGCGGAGTATGTCCGGAAGCCCACCACATGGCCTCTGTCAAAGCGTGCGATGCAGTCTTCCACGTCGATCCGCCGCCGACAGCAAAGAAGCTCCGCCAGCTTCTGTATAATACGTTCTACGCAGGTGACCATACGACACACTTCTATGCCCTGGGCGGACCCGATTTCGTCGTGGGACCGGATGCTCCGGCTGCCGAGCGCAACATACTCGGGGTCGTCAAGAAAGTTGGCCTGGAGATCGGCGGCAAGGTCATAGAAATGCGGAAGCGAACACAGGAAGTCATCAAGACGATCGGCGGAAAACAGACGCACCAGGTGACCTCTCTCCCCGGAGGCATCAGCAAGGGACTTACCGAGGAGGAACGGAAGCAGATCGAGGAACACTGCAGATGGTTTGTCGAGTTCGGGAAATTTACGATTCAGATCTTTGAGGATGTTGTGCTGAAGAACAAAGCATATGTTGATCTGATACTTTCCGACACGTACGCGCACAAGACCTATTATATGGGTCTCGTCGACGAGAAAAACAGGGTCAATTTCTACGATGGGAGGGTGCGCGTTGTGGATCCGGAAGGGAAAGAGTTCGTGAAGTACGCCCCGCACGAATACTTGGACAACGTGGCCGAACACGTCGAGCCGTGGACGTACCTCAAATTCCCGTTCCTGAAGAAGGTGGGGTGGAAGGGGTTTGTGGATGGGAAGGAGAGTGGTGTGTACTGTGCGACGCCGCTGTCTCGGCTCAACGCTGCGGATGCAATGCCGACCCCGCTTGCGCAGGCAGAGTACGAACGCATGTATTCGACCCTTGGCGGGAAACCGGTGCACGCCCGGCTCGCGACACACTGGGCGCGCATCATCGAACTCCTGAGCGGAGCCGAGATGGCGCTCGATTTGGCCCGCGATCCTGAGATTACCGGCACGTGTATCCGCGCCATTCCGAAAGAGAAGCCAACAGAAGGGGTCGGCATCGTCGAGGCGCCACGTGGAACCTTGACCCACCACTACGTCACCGACGAAAAGGGGATTCTGAAGAAAGTGAACTTGATCGTGGGGACAACGAACAACTACGCACCGATCGCAATGTCGATCCACAAAGCTGCGAAAGGCCTTATCAAGAAGGGATCACAAGTGACAGACGGGGTCCTGAATATGATCGAGATGGCCTTCAGGGCGTATGATCCTTGCTTTGGGTGTGCCACACACGCACTTCCCGGTCGGATGCCCCTTGTCGTTCGCATTCGAGACAAGAACGGAGAGGTCCTCGAGGAAATCAAAAGGCTCTGAATATCGACCTCTAGAATACCCCAAGCGCAAGTGACAGGAAGTCCGTTCATTCAACTCGCCAGGCAGGGTTCTCGAGCAGACCCTCGGGGGCAAAGGAACTGATTTCCCTTTGATGCCTCCCGCGACCAGGTCAGGGCTGATTGCGTTCGAAGCTAAAGAAGTGTATCATGCCGCCGGTCGCGGTTTGTCCCGCGCAAGGCCTCACGTCGCGGACATTTGGTGAGGTTCCACCATGCTTTTTCCTTCGCACCGCCCCGCAGTCCCCGAACCAGAAAGTTGAGTATGGCAATCTCCGCTGCCGACAAGCTGACCTGTAGCGAATGCCACCGCGAAGTCAGAGAGGAAGACCAGTTCTGTCCGAACTGCGGAAGC
>VGWB01000085.1 GCA_016873755.1 Ignavibacteria bacterium
GCCGCAGGTCGTTGCCGTCTCGGGTAACACCGACTGTTATCAGCCAGTCGAGCAGAAGCTTTGTCTCACGCGCCGGTGTCTCGAGGTTTTCCTTGCATTCCGCAATCCTCTCACCATCACAACAAAAGATTCTCTCGTTCAACGTGACCTCGATCTCTTGAAGGAACTCGCCTCGCTTAACCTGGTCCATGTCTCCATCAGCGTCACGACGCTGAATCCGGACCTTGCGCGAAGACTGGAGCCCCGGACCTCTTCTCCTCTCAAAAGGCTCGCGACGATCGAAGCGCTGGCAAGGGACGGAATCTCCGTCGGCGTCAACGTTGCCCCTGTCATTCCAGGACTCACCCTCAGTGAAATGCCCGCCATCCTGCGTGAAGCCGCTCAGCGTGGTGTACACTCTGCGGGTTACCAAGTCCTACGACTTCCATACGCGGTGAAGGATCTGATGGTCGATTGGCTGAAGCGTGAGGTTCCCTTGCAGGCATCGAAGGTGATCCGGCAAATTCGAGATCTTGGAGATGGCTACCTCTCCTGCTCCGAGTTCGGCCAGCGCTTGAAAGGATCAGGTCCAATCGCCGATGCTATCCACAGGCTCTTCGACATGAGCTGTGCACAATACCACCTCAACGAACGGCGGCGGGAACTATCCGTGGATCATTTTCGTCGAAACGTGCGGTGCCAGCTCTCGATGTTCTAATCGAGAAACCTGCCCGTGTCTTGATTTTTTCTCCAGTTTTTCATAAAATGGTGCGCTGCTTTCATCAAGTTTTGGCTGCGCCACCTGCGGCTGCTGCTTTCCAGTTCAACTACTCTTGAAGTGAGTCCATGGCGATCACAGTACGGAACCTGACCAAGTATTATGGCCAGGAAAGAGCAATCAATGATATCTCGTTTGATGTGAAAACGGGGGAGATTTTGGGTTTCCTTGGACCCAATGCAGCAGGGAAAACGACAACGATGAAGATCATCACCTGCTACATGCCTCCGACGGCGGGGACGGTGGATGTTGATGGGTACAGCATCGCTGACCATTCGCTTGAGGTGCGGCGGAAGATCGGCTATTTGCCCGAGCTCAATCCGCTTTACCTGGACATGAACGTCCTCGAGTATCTTGACTACGCAGCCCGGCTCCATGGGATCGACAAGACCAAGATCAAGCAGCAGATGAACCTCATGATCGATGTGTGCGGGCTGAAGGAGGTGCGGCATAAGGACATCGGGGAACTCTCCAAAGGATACCGCCAGCGAGTGGGATTGGCTCAAGCGATGATTCACGACCCGGATGTCCTGATCATGGACGAGCCAACGAGCGGCCTCGATCCGAATCAGATCGTGGAGATCAGGAACCTTATCAAGCGACTGGGTCGCGCGAAGACCGTTGTTCTCTCCACACACATTCTCTCCGAGGTGCAGGCGACGTGCGACAGGGTCATCATCATCAACGAGGGGGCAATTGTTGCGGACGGAACCCCCGCGCAGCTGCAACAGGAATTTCACGGATCAGAATCAATAACGATCGAGCTAAGAGCGAACGTCACGGACGCATTGATAGATCTCTTTCCGAAAATCAAGGGACTGCCGAATGTTGAGTCGGTCGAATATGCGGGTGGGGGCGACGACGTCCACCGGTTTTCAATTTTTTCCACGAAAGGAACTGACATCCGCGAGGAACTCTTCAAGCGAGCAGTGGCAGAGAGATGGATTCTGCTGGAAATGTCCCGGAAGATCACAAGTCTCGAGGAGGTATTCCACAAGCTGACGAAGACAGAAGAGAGTAAGCAGTAGCAAGCAGGTAACGAGCAACCGTGGTTGACCCTTGAACTTCGGCAAACGGTAATTCGCCTATGGCATTGGATATCAAATCGCTTTCGAGTAACCTCGGCAACGTGGGTACGATATATCGCAGGGAGATTCGGTCGTACTTCAATTCGGCCATCGCCTACGTCGTCATCGTGGTCTTTCTTGCCATCATCGGCTGGTTTCACACGAGCAATCTGTTCCTTGCGAACGTGGCCTCGCTACGGCTGATGTTTGAGCTGATCCCGGCAATCTTCCTGTTCGTCGTTCCGGCGATCACCATGCGCTTGCTTTCAGAAGAGAAAAAAACGGGGACGATCGAGCTGCTTACCACAAAACCGTTGCACGATGTCGAGATCGTTCTGGGGAAATTCCTTGCCGCGTGGGCTCTCGTCGGAATTGCCCTTCTGCTGACCCTTGTGTACTACATCACCATAGCTTTCCTTGGCAGCATCGACAACGGGCCCGTCGTGGGCGGCTATCTGGGATTGATGCTCATGGCCGGCGTCTATGTTGCGATCGGCCTTTTTGCGTCCAGCCTCACGGAGAACCAGGTGGTCGCGTTCATCATCGGTTTTGTACTTGTGTTCGCGCTGTTCATGCTGGACAAGGTTTTGCTCTATGTTCCCGGATCGCTGACCAGCATTGTTGAGTTTCTCGGCATCGACTACCATTTTTCCAACATCGCGCGCGGCGTTGTCGATTCACGAGACATCATCTACTTCCTCTCGTTACTCGGTTTCACACTGTATCTGACGGTGACATCGCTCCAGCGGAGGAAGTGGTAACACGAGCGTGGAATGTGGATAGGGAGTTGGAATACGGGCAGGTGAACCCTTGAATTCTTGACACCATGAAAAAGCAAAAGGCACAGACGGTAATACAAATCGCACTTGTTCTGGGCATTCTGATCGTCCTGAACGTGATTTCGATTCGTCTATTCGGGCGTCTCGATCTCACATCACAAAAGGTGTACACGCTTTCCGACGCCAGCAAAAACCTGGTTGGGTCGTTTGACGATCGTGTGACCGTGAAGGCGTACTTCACGGAAGACCTCCCCGCTCCGTACAACAACAATCGTCGCGCGGTGCTGGATATCTTGAACGAATACAAAGCGTACGCCGGGGGGAATCTGCAGTTCGAGTTCATCAATCCTGAGGGAGACAAAGGGGAGCAGGAAGCCCAGCAGCAAGGTGTCGCACCCGTCCAGGTGCAGGTGGTGAACGAGGATAAGCTTGAGGTAAAGCGCGGATACCTCGGTTTGGTGATGCTGTACGAGGATCGAAAGGAAGTGCTGCCGGTTGTGCAGAACCTGAGCGCCCTGGAATACGACATCAGCAGCGCGCTCAAGCGGTTGACAACGAGGACGAGGAAGAAGATCGGATACACAACCGGACATGGGGAAGCGGACATCTCAAGCATGCGCCAGGTGTATCAGCTCATCTCGCCCCAATATGACCTGACACCGGTCGATCTCGGCAAAGGCGAGCCCGTGCCTTCGGATATCACTGCCCTCCTGGTTATTTCGCCGCAAAACCGCCTGCAGGATAGTGCAAAATTTGAGCTCGACCAATACCTGATGCGCGGGGGGAAAATCGCGTTTCTCCTGAACCGGGTGAATGCCAACCTTCAGATGCGGATGGGTCAGGCAGCGGACCTTGGGTTGGACGATATGCTTCAACATTACGGGATCAGGATCAATCCTGATCTCGTTCGCGATGCTCAGTGTGCGAACGTCTCCGTGATGCAGCAGCAGGGATTTATGACGTTCCAGAGCCAGATCCCCTTCCCGTACATTCCCATCGCATCGAATTTCGATGCTGCAAATCCGATTGTGAAGGATCTGCAGAGCGTCTTCTTTCATTTTGTGAGTTCGCTTGACACGAGCGGGGCAGCGGTGAGAGGGGTGAAAGCGTCAGCGTTGGTCCGTTCATCCAGGCGTAGCGGACGGCAGACCGGGATGTTTCTCATCGATCCATTCCAGCGTTACACACCGGCAGATCTTGCCGAAGAAGGCATTCCCCTTGCAGCACTTGTCGACGGATCTTTCAAGAGTTTCTTCACGGACAAAGAACCGGCTGCCACGATGACCCAGAGTCCGGAAACCCGCCTGATCGTCGTCGGTGACGGTGATTTCATGAAAGACGACTTTCTCGGCAACCGCGGCAACCTTACCTTCTTCGCCAACATCGTGGATTATCTTGCGGATGATGCCGGCCTGATCACCATTCGCTCGAAGAACGTCGCGACTCCGCCTCTGGAGCAGGTTTCTGATGGCACGAAACGCCTCCTGAAGTACGCGAACCTTATCGGACCTTCACTGATCATTGTGGCGTATGGTCTGTTTCGCTGGAGAAGGCGTGTGGCATTCAAAAGAGCATTGGAAGCACAAGGGTAGTCAGACGGGTGCAGGTTCCGGTGAGGCATAGGAATCATGAAGTCGAACTTGGTATTGAGGGCGCGGAACAATGACACGCAATACGTACTATATGCTCGGCCTGCTTGCTCTGCTGGCTCTTGTTGCATATCTCATGATGCAGAGACCCGGCGAGCAAAGCTCGTCTGGAGAGGCAGGCGAGCATCTTGTCAACATCGATTCGCTTGCGGTTGATAAGATCGAGATCAGCTCTCCCTCCACGCGGATTGTGCTCGAGAAGCGGGGCGTCGAGTGGTTTGTCCAAGAGCCGGTATCCTACCGTGCCGACCAATCGAACGTCGCTTCACTGATTCACGATAGCAGGAATCTCCAGGTTAAAAGCGTCGTCTCAACGAAGGCGGAGAAGCATTCGATGTTTCAGGTTGATTCCATGGGCACGTTGGTGAAAATGTCTGGTCGGGGAGAGGAGCAGGCGGGCTTTGTTATTGGAAAACCGGGGATAAGCTACCTGGACGTCTACGCACGTCGGGTGAACTCTGACGACGTTGTCCTCATCAGCAATGCATCAAGCTACGTGTTCAGCAGGCCGGTGAGAGAATGGCGAGATCGCACCATTCTGAAGGTCCCGCAGGAAAACATCAAGGAGGTCAGGTTCCAATACGGTGACACGACGTTTGTTCTCGCATTCAGAGACAGCGTGTGGATGATCGGTAGAGACTCCACACAAGATTGGGTTGTCAACAGTCTTCTCTCTTCACTCGCCGATTTTCAGGCTGACGATTTCATCGATACGATATGGACGAAGTCGCCCAGGATCACCGCGCAGATCGCTTATGCGGGCGCGCAGCTCAATTTTGCCTACCAGAAAGATGGTGAAAGATATTTTGTGCGGAGTTCGAACTCTCCGCAGTGGTTTGATGTCCAGAGCTGGCGAGCGAATCAGATCCTGAAGCGCAAGAAAGACCTGGTGAAGTCCGGCCAATAGCGCACCCCTCTGCACTCTTCCGTAGTCCCACTGCCAGCCAATTACGAATTCCTTGCTTGCTGCTGCAAATTTGGTTATTTTTTGGTGTTTTCACCGGTTCGCTACAATCTTCACTATCGACAAAGCGAGGTCTCCTGCATGCAGAAGTACTACTTTTTGGCTTTGCTACTTCTTGTTCCTGCTCTCATGTTCATCGGCTGTGCAGCTTCCGGGTCGTCGCCCATTTTGGGAACGATCGGCGATGAGCCGCTTACCTTGGAAGAGTTCGAAGATTCCTATGCGAAGCACAACGGCGGATGGGAAAAAGCGACCGCTTCATCCCTTGAGGATCGTGAGCGATTTCTCGACCTGCTCGTGAAGTTCAAACTGAAGGTAATGGAGGCCCGCGACCGCGGGCTGCTGGCTGATACGTCCATTCAGAACGAGCTCGAAGGCTACCGGGTATCCGTTGCAACGTCTTACACGCTGGAGAAAGAGCTGATTAAACCGTGGGTGGAGGAGATGTACAATCGCCTGCGTGAAGAGATCCGCGCACGACACATCCTTATCCGTGTCGGCGAGGATGCCGCGCCGGCGGATACGCTTGAGGCGTACAACAAAGCGATGAAGGTGATCGGACTCATGACAAAAATCAGCTTCGACACGCTTGCGGTAACCTACTCAGAGGATCAAAGCGCATCGTTCAACAAGGGTGATCTCGGTTTTTTTAGCATGGGCCGAATGGTGTCAGAGTTCGAAGACGCGTGTTACAGCCTCAAAGTGGGCGAATACACACACGAACCTGTGCGGACGCAGTACGGCTACCATATCATTCAGGTGACTGCACGGGAACCCAACAAAGGAGCCGTTCGGGTCAGCCATATCCTGTGCCGATTCGCGCCATCCCTCGAGGACACGGTGGCAGTTCGTGATTCAGCATGGGCAATATACAACTTGGTGAGGGGTGGTCTGGATTTCGCAAAGGCTGCGAGCCAATACAGTCAGGACCCGGGCAGCAGCCAGAATGGAGGGGAAATCGGCTATTTTGAGCGCGGGCGGCTCCAACCGAACATTGAGGAACTCTTTTTCAGAACGCCGGTCGATTCGATTACGGAACCGTTCCAGGCTCCCTATGGCTATCACATTTTCAAGATCACCGGGACCAGGGGAATCGGCACGTTCCGGGAGCTGGAAAATAACCTTCGTCAGCAATACCAACAGATGCGGTATCAGTCAGACTATCAGGACTACGTTCACGAGTTGAAAAAAAGGTATCAGCTCAATTTCGATGTCGAGGTTTTTCACTGGCTCACGATGTCATTCGATTCAACGATGACGCCGGCGAGGGAGACATGGCATGACACGCTGACAAGCGCCACGAAGCAGCGGATCCTTCTATCGTGCGGCGATCGCTCCTACACGGTTCAGGATTTCGTTCAACACGTGAGTGCGACCGCGGAGTTCAATACGATGCTGCTGACCCCGACGAACGTTGAATACATGGTCGAACGGATGTCGGAGGCGAAAGTTCTCGAGGAGCACGCCCGCAAGGTGCACGAGCGGCACCCGGCGTTCGTCGAATTGATGCGGGAGTACCAGAATGGTATTCTTTTGTATCGAATCGAACAGGATGAGATCTGGAAGAAGGTTGTGGTCAACGACTCCTTGCTCTCTATCTACCATACAGAGAACAAGGAAAAATACCGGTGGCCTGATCGCGTGAATTTTGCGGAGATCTACTCCCCAACTGACAGTATTGTGAAGGTGGCGCATGACGAGCTCCAGGCCGGGAAAGATTTTGGTGAAGTGGCCGAGCAATACACTATGCGTCAGGGATACAAAGAGAAGAAAGGCGAATGGGGATTCCAGGCGAATTCACTCAACGAACTCTCTCGCTACGCGGCTATCCTTACGGTTGACAGTGTCACATCGCCGTTTGAGCATCCGTCCGGATGGTCCATCATAAAGGTTCTGGCGAAAGACAGTTCGAGGGTGAAATCGTTCGAGGAAGCGAAACCGGAATTGATCAGTGCGTTCCAGGAGTATGCGTCGAAGATCCGTGAGCAGGAATGGGTATCAGTGCTCAGGACGAAGTTCCCCGTTGTGACGAACAAGGAACTCCTGTCGAGGGCGTTCACAAGGAAACAGAGTGCTGGAAACTAGATTACTTCTCCTGGTGACAGTAGCGCTCGTTGTCGCAGGCTGCAAACGAAGCGAGCCGTCGGCTACGCCTATTGCGCGGTTGGACAACAGGACCTTGACGCTCGAGGAGATCACGGCGCAGCTTGATTCTACGCGCGAAGTTACCAGCGCACAGTTAAACGAGTACATCCAGCGGTGGGTCAACAGCGAGATCTTGTACCGGGAGGCTGTGCGCCGAGGACTGGATCAGAAGGAAAGCTTCCAAGCGCGGGTCGAGGGGGTTCGGCGTCAACTCGCCATCAACGCTTTGCTTGATGAGGTCGTGTACACCCCGCAGGTGTGCGAAAGCACGCCGGAGGAGATTGTGCAATATTATCAGGCTCGCACGAACGAGTTCGCGTTGTCCACCGACGTCGCGTTGGTGAGCTTTGCACTGTTTCAAGATCGGGACCTGGCAAACGCGTTTCGCACGAGGATTCTGCAGGGGGCACGGTGGCGGGATGCTCTGCAGCAGGTGCTTTCCGATCCTCAGCGATCTGCGCTCGTTGTGGCACGCGTCGACTCGGCATATCATACACAGAGCACGCTTTTTCCGGTTGAGCTGTGGCGCGTCGCCTCTGCCTCCGGCAGGGCAGAACCGTCGTTTCCCATCCGGACGGCGGAGGGATTCTACGTGCTCATAACCTGGAAGTTCACCCGGTCCGGCCAACCTGCTGATCTGGCGTATGTAGCCCAGGAAATCCGGGGTCGGCTGGCGATCGAGCGTCGGCAGCGCGTGCTTGCCGATTTGATGGAGACCCTTCGGGCTAAACACAGTGTTGAAATTCTCGTGGGCACGGGGGATACGACAGCATGGAAATACAGGTAACAGGAGGTGCCTGATGATGGGATTGAGGTTCAGTTACAGTACAGTCGCTGTCGCCTGGTTTTCATTGGTGGGGCTCACCGGGACCAATCACCTGGCGGGTCAGACACTGCTTGACCGGATTGTGGCGGTTGTCGACAAGGAGATCATCACCGAGTCGCAACTTCAGCAGCAGATCAGCTACATTGCGCTGCAGAATCGTGTCGACCCGAATACACCCGGCCTTCGCGATCAAGTGCTCGATGCAATGGTTGCTGATAAGCTGATCCTTGCGCAAGCGATTATTGATAGCGTGATGGTGACAGAGGAGGAGGTGACGCAGGCGATAGACCAGCAGTTCCGGAATCTCATCCTGCGCGCCGGATCAGAGCAGCGCCTGGAGCAGATGTACGGCAAGCCCGTTGCTCGATTGAAGCGGGAGTACCGCCCGGAGGCCCGGGAGCAAATGCTCATCCAACGAATACGGCAGCAGCGGGAGGCAAACATCCAGATCAGCCGGCGGGAGGTGGAGGAGTTTTATGAATCATACCGTGACAGTCTCCCGACTATCTCGGAAGAAGTCCAGCTTCGCCACATCTTTATCGCGCCTAAACCGGACTCGGTGCATGAAGAGCAAACGCGGAGGATGTTGAGCGCCATCCGTGACAGCCTCGTTGCCGGCGGAGATTTTCCCGACTTTGCCAGACGCTATTCACAGGATGGAAGCGCGCCGGGGGGAGGTGATCTCGGCTGGGCGAAGCGTGGGCTTGTGTTTGTGCCGGAGTTTGAGCAGGCGGTGTTTGCGTTGAGAGAAAATGAGATCTCTCCTGTTGTCAAGACGCAGTTTGGCTACCACATCGTTCAGCTCATCGAGCGGCGCGGGGAGTCGGTCCACGCGCGTCACATTCTCCTGAGGGTCGAAAAAGGACCGCCGAGCGATTCAGCCACGGTACAGCAGCTGAGGGGCCTCCGTGGGCGGGCTCTCCAGGGTGAGTCTTTCGCTGAGCTCGCGCGAACCCACTCTGAGGACGATAACACAAAATCGGTTGGTGGCGATCTCGGGCTCATCGCCGTTGACCAGCTCGAGTCCGATTTTGGATCTGTCGTGAAGGATTTGAAGCCCGGCGAGATCAGCCAGCCTCACCGTATCGCACTCCGCGAGTCCTATGGATACCAGATTGTCTTACTGGAGAAACGAATCCCTGCTCATGCTATGGACTTGGACCAGGACTACCGTCGGGTGGAGCAAATGGCGCTTTTCGTGAAGAAGAATCGTTTCTACGCCGATTGGATTGAAGAGTTGAAGAACAATATCTACTTGGATATCCGGCTGTGAAATCGCTGATCCCGGACCGACTGGTGGAGCGTCAATTTCGACAACATCCTGCCACCGCACGCAGACTATGAACGACGTTGAGGCAGTCGGCAAGCTCTCCACGGCGTACCGTGACCTTCGCGCGGAAATCGCCAAGGTCATCGTAGGACAGGAGAGCGTCATTCAACATCTCTTGATAGCACTCCTGTCGCGCGGGCACTGCCTGCTCGTTGGTGTTCCCGGTCTCGCCAAGACCCTTCTCATCAAGACACTGGCGGAAGCACTGGAGCTCAAATTCAGTCGTATCCAGTTCACGCCGGACCTGATGCCGAGCGACATCACAGGCACGGAGATCATCGAAGAAAACATCTCCACCGGACAGAAATCCTTCAAGTTTGTGCGCGGCCCGGTATTCGCCAATATTGTTCTGGCCGACGAGATCAACCGGACGCCGCCGAAGACACAGGCAGCACTGCTCGAATCAATGCAGGAGCACCACGTCACGGCTGCAGGCCAGACCTATCGGCTGCAGGAGCCTTTCTTTGTGCTCGCAACGCAGAATCCCATCGAGCAGGAAGGAACGTATCCGTTGCCGGAGGCGCAGCTCGACCGCTTCATGTTCAATGTATGGCTGGACTACCCGTCGTTCAACGAGGAGATCAAAATTGTCCAGACCACAACGAGCCCGTATCAGCCGGAGCTCAATCACGTGATGAAGTCGCAGGAGATCATCGAGTTTCAGGATCTCGTCCGGCGAGTGCCGGTCGCGGAGAACGTGATCCAATACGCCGTGACACTGGTGAACCGCAGTCGACCGAGGTCTCCTGGGGCTCCGGATTACGTTAACAACTGGATTCGGTGGGGAGCCGGTCCTCGTGCATCTCAGTATCTCATTCTGGGCGCAAAGACGCGCGCAATTCTGGATGGACGGCATACACCGGACATCGAAGATGTCGAAGCGCTGGCGCCACCGGTTCTGCGACACCGAATCGTCACGAGTTTCAATGCTGAGGCCGAGGGCGTTTCAACGATCAATATCATCGATAAGCTTGTGCACGACTCAGCTTGAGTGCCATAGGAGATGCAGACGTGAGGTTGATGGTGAGAATGTGGCAGCGGAATCCTCTCCCTTTTCCGTCGGGATCTTTGGTCAATACGACCGTAGCCTCTGTACTGATCACCTCTTTCCTTCTGCCCGCCTTTTTGGTGTCCTCAGCGTTTGCCCAAACAATGGTTGCTCAACGATACTGGATCACGTTTAGCGACCGCGGTGAGGTGCCTGGACGAGGGACAGGTTCCGTCGATGCATATGCACTCGGTATTTCGGACCGTGCTCTCTGGAGGAGAGCAAAAGTCTTGCCGGCCGATCGGTTGATCGATGAACTGGATCTGCCGGTTGCACCATCCTATATCGATGGAGTGCGACGAACCGGCGCGGTCATTCGCGCCACCTCGCGATGGTTCAACGCGGTTTCAGCCGAGCTTTCAGCAACTCAGCGCGCTACAGTACAATCACTTCCCTTCGTCGCGTCTGTATCGCCCGTAGCGGTTTTCCGAAAAAATCGTCCTGAAGTCTCTCTCGAGCGGCACTCGACGCCGCTCCTGAAACGTCAATCGACATCGGCGCTCGACTATGGCTCATCCCTTGCCCAGCTCAACAGCATCGGGGTCGTTGAGGTCCATAACCGGGGGATCAATGGTTCGGGTGTAATTGTAGGGATGATCGATGACGGCTTCAATAACCTCCGAAGCCATCCGGCGCTGAAAAACATCAAGGTGATCGCTGAATACGATTTCATTCAGCGGGACAGCAGCACCTCCGTCGCTCCAGGGGAATACCCCGGTCAGGGAGGGCACGGGGCTGCGACGCTCTCCGCTGTCGGCGGATTCGAGAGCGGAAAGCTCATCGGCGCGGCGTATGGAGCGTCCTTCATTCTTGCGAAGTCGGAGATCGACAGCGTGGAAATCCGCCTCGAAGAGGATCTGTACGTCGAGGCGCTCGAATGGATGGAGCAACTCGGAGCGGATGTGGTCTCGAGTTCGCTCGGGTATATCGACTGGTATACGAATAGCGATCTTGACGGGCAGACCGCAACGACGACAAAGGCGGCCCGCATCGCGGCACGCAAAGGGATTCTTCTTGTTACAGCGATGGGAAACGAGGGTAACTACCGTGACCCGCGTACACAAAGCACCGGCACGATGATCGCGCCGGCTGATGCAGATAGCATTGTCTCTGTTGGGGCAATGTCCGTTGATGGCATGCTCGCCAGTTTCAGTTCAACGGGTCCGACGGCTGACGGGCGGGTGAAGCCCGAGGTCGTTGCGCCGGGTGTGAATGTCTACGCTGTCGCCGGCGCATCAAGCTACGGCTACTGGAACGGAACCTCACTTTCAACCCCGCTTACAGCCGGTGTCGCCGCCCTTGTTCTCTCGGCCAATCCGGACCTTACACCTATGGAGGTTCGGGCTCGGCTCACCGGCACCGCGCGGCAGTTCAAAGATGGCTCACCCCGCACCGAATCGTATCCCAACAACTTCTATGGCTGGGGAATTGTTGATGCTGCCAGGGCAGTGGTCAAGCCGGGCCCCCCAGAAATCCCAAATCAGTTCGTGCTGAGGAACAGTTTTCCAAATCCCTTCAACGGGACAGCTACTATCATTGTTGACGCGCCATCAGCTCAGCAGATTGAGCTGGCGATCTTCACGGTGCTTGGACAGAAGGTGCGGACGCTGTTCAAAGGCTATTCTGCGGTGGGTGAGAACAGATTCTTCTGGCGGGATGGGCTCGACGATGCCGGCGTGCGGGTCACCTCAGGTGTCTACATTTGCCGGTTGACAGCCCCAAACTCGATCGCCTCCACCAAACTGGTCTTCATCAAATAGATCGGTTCCATAGATCCTTGCGCGCATGCCGGAATTCCATCTCTTCTCTGCGCTCACGACACCGTACATCGTGCTGGCAGCCGGACTGGCTTTTGCGTTCTCCATTTTCATCTACCGATTTTCGCTTCCCCCACTCTCGCGAGGACTGAAGAGCGTTCTCATCCTCCTGCGCTCCTCCGCCCTGTTCTTGGTCTTTCTCATGATCGGCGAACCACTGCTGTCGTTGGTCACTCGAAGCGAAGAGGCGCCGATGGTTGCGGTGCTCGTGGACAACTCTCGAAGCCTGACCGTTAAGGACAAGACGGGAGATCGCAAGGCTGCACTTCTTGAGACGCTGCGATCCACGGCCTTTGACCGTCTCAATTCTCTCGGAACGGTACTCTACGGCACGTTCGATACAAAGCTGAAATTTGTGGGGATGTTCTCTGCGGATTCCCTTTCGCTTGCCGGAGATGGAACGGACCTCGGAGCGGCGCTGGAAGGACTGAAGGACACAGCGGCAAAAGCCAATCTTCAATGTATCATAATTGTTACCGACGGCAATTCGACCGTGGGAAGCAGCCCCCAGTACGAAGCCGAAGACCTCGGCGTTCCGATCTTTGCGATCGGCATCGGCGATACTAGCGAGCAACAGGATGTGCTCGTTCGAAAAGTCGTCACAAACAATATCACCTACGTCGGCACCAGAGTCCCCGTTGACGTGACGGTGAAGAGTTCGGGCTACGGCGGCGAGAAAATTGAAGTAATGTTGCGTGACAGCGCAAGGATTGTTGATCGTCGAACGCTCTCTCTGGGGGGAGGCACGCGAGAATACATGGTGCCGCTTGCATTCGTGCCTGCAAAGGAGGGGCTGCAGAAATTGACTGCGGAGGTATCACAGCTGCAAAAGGAAATAAGCCTTCAGAACAACCGGTACTCCTTCTATACGAAGGTCCTGAAGAGCAAGATGCGTGTCTGTCTTGTTGCGGGGGGACCTGGGCCTGACGTTGCGTTTGTACGCCGTGCGTTGGAGAGCGACAGGAACACCGAGCTGAGAACGTTTGTCGAGCGGGGGGACGGCCAGTTCTACGAAGGGGAGCTCACCAGCGGCCTACTCGACGAGATGGAAGCTGTCGTTCTTCTTGGCTTTCCGGCAAAGACAAGTTCCGGTGCTGCCCTGTCGGCAATCATTGGGGCGGTGGGGGGCGGCAAAGGTGTTCTCTTTATGTTGAGCCGGACCACAGACCTTGCCAGGGCGCGGAGCCTCGAACCACTGCTCCCCATGAGTCTCCCGGCAGCCGGTGGTGGAGAGCTTCAAGTCTTCGTGGATGTTCCCGTCGTTCAGCGCAACAACCCGATCGTCAAGCTGACGAACCCACCGGATGTCTGGAGCAGGCTGCCTCCGGTGTTCACGTCTGAAGGTCGCTTTCGCGCAAAGCCGGAGTCCGAAATCCTTGCTCAGCTTCGCATTCAAACAATCACCACGAATGACCCGTTGTTGTTGAGCCGGAGCGTGAATCGCCGGAGGAGCGTCGCGCTCCTGGCCTATGGCATTTGGCAATGGAAGATGTATTCGAACGGTGTGCCGGGCTCCGAGAATCTTCTTGAGCAGTTCTTCGGCAATACGATTCGTTGGCTGACGACGCGGGAAGATGACCGGCCTGTGCGCGTACAACCAGTCAAGGAAACATTTGCAGGACAAGACCCGGTCGAGTTCACAGCGCAGGTGTACGACGGAACCTTCAAGCCCGTGGACGACGCTGAGGTCACCGTTGAGGTGAAGCAAGGAGAGACGTCAGACCAACTCAACCTCGTCCCGATCGGCAACGGCCGCTTTGAGGGCACGTTCGGCCTACTTCCGGAAGGAGACTACACGTACACTGCCCGAGTCCTTGCAGGCGGGCAGCGTTTGGCAGAGGAACAGGGGTCGTTTTCTGTGGGAGCAATGCACGTGGAATTCCTGGAGACGCGAATGAACGAGATGTTGCTGAAGCGCCTGGCGGACCAGACGGGAGGCCGATACTACGAAGGGAAGGACATATCCCGCCTTCCGCAGGGCGTCGCGTCCCTGCCCGGTTTCCGACCCCGCGAGGTCGTGCGCTCGAGCGAGATCGAGCTGTGGAACAGGGCGTGGATGCTCGCAGCTATCATCTTCCTGTTTACGGCAGAATGGTTTCTGCGAAAACGAAATGGAATGCTGTAGGAAAAATGAAAAGGACTCTTACGTTTTAGGGTTGATTCTTCTCGGATTTCTCCTCTTCGCTTCCAGCCAGGTTTACGCGCAATCGCCTGTACGCGTAGATAGTTTCTACATGCCGAGCCTGGGAAAAACCAAAGAGATTTCTGTCATCCTTCCGTCGTACTACAACCCGAATCGCCGGTATCCGATCCTCTACCTGCTGCACGGCTATGGCGGCGGGC
>VGWB01000086.1 GCA_016873755.1 Ignavibacteria bacterium
ACGTGAAGGACGTTCATACGCTCAGATGAATCGCTTGTAGAACGTGCTGCGGAGAATTCCGTGAGCGTTGAATTTCTCCTTGAAGCGTATCAAACTCATGGCCGGCGTCATCTGGTTCTCGGCTTTAGTGTCTTGCGAGACCCCAATGTCCACCCACGCAAAGCCTCTGTCCATCGCCCATTTCACCACCTCGTACATCACGACGTGAATGGGGTTGTACTGCTCGTACTCATAGAGCAGCATATTGTAGAAGCACAGCGCAACCCGGGAGTTGCAGGCGAACATCAGGGATCCTGCAATGGGCTTGCTTCCTTTGAACACGAGGAAGAGGATCAGGCTCTCGGGCAGGAGTTTCTTCAGCCGGAGTAGCTCATCAAGCGTGTGGGTCGGCTTGACGCCGTGCCGCTCCTTATTCTTCAGGAGGATGGGGTAGAATGATTCGTAATCGTCAGAGACTTCGACCCTGAGCGGCTGCTCTCGAACGTATTTGTGGACGTAGCGGCGGGCCGTGCTTTGAAATGTTCTCACGAAGTCCCGGTGATCAAGCCGTATGGCGTGCGAGATGTAATGTTTATCGTAGGTGAATCCCCGGTAGGCGAGAGCGTAGTCGATGTTCTGCGAGATGACCTTCTGATAGATGAACGGGGCAGGAGTGAGCAGTGCACGTTCTACGTGGCGGTCGCGGCAGTAGTCGGAAAAGACGTCGACCAGCTCAAGTGCCGTTGCGAAATCGATGTCGTCAGTGACAAATGACCCGTACGAGGAACCGATGGGTGATTCGAACGTCGTCCCGATCATCGCGCCGGGGAGCACGGCAACAATGTTCTTCTTGTCGAGAAATAGGAGATGGTGCCAGGGAAACCTCCCCTTCTCGTGATATGAGAGGAACGCCTGCAAGTGGAACATCGTCCCGTTGTTTGATCTCGTCACGAACGAGTCCCATCGCTCCTTCCATTCGGCAGAGTATTTTATGACTTCGATTGCCATGGGCGTCAAAACTGGAATCCGATGGAGAAAAGGTGAGCGCTGCCGAGCCCCAGGGAGAACGGAACATAAGCATAATCCAGAGACACAAGGCTGTAGCGCACGCCGAGCCCCGCGCTTATCCCACGAGTCTCAAAGCCCGTTTCGTAGCCTAGCCGCAACGCCACAATGCCTTGATATGAGGTTTCGGCCCCGACGTGAGCGTGCGTCTTTCCAAGGTGAAGGTCATTGGCCATCGCAGCGTGAAGTCCGAATTCGAAATCGTCGTATCCGAGCAGGTAGCTGCCGCCAACGCGGGCGGCGGCAGGGAGTCGAGACGGATCGGAACGGAATTTCCCGAGCTCGCCAAGATTAGTGACCGCGAGACCCACCGAAAGTCCTCGCATGGGTGTGAGATACGTGAGACCGACATCAAGCCCGAATCCGGTGGCCTCATCGACATACAGCTTTTCGTAAACGTACTTCAATGAAACACCGGCGACGATGCTCTCATGTATGTTCCGTGCGAAGCCGCCCTGAAGAGCAGCGAAGTGCGCCGTAAAAGTCCCGAGCGGAGGTCCAGGTGTCTCGCGAATCTCGATTCCGCTGACGCTGGAGTTTGAGACGATAAAACCGATCGTGCCAAAAGTGAGGGGCACCTGCGTGCCGACGTACTGGCTCCGTACATCCTGAATCCATTGTGAATGTGTGAGCAGGACAGAAACCTGGCCCGTTGTTCCCAGGTTTGCCGGGTTGACAAGCCATGAGGAAAGATGTCCGTTGTCAGCAACGGTTGCCTCTCCGAGTGCAGCGGAACGCGCACCGAATGGCAGGTTCAGGTGAGACGAGCCCGTCGAGATCCCCTGCGCGAAGGCCACACCGGCGGAAAGAACAAGCGAGAAGAGGAGAGCGAGCTTTGATTTCATTCGATGTTGAGGTTCAGCGATATCATGTGGATGCCCCCGGTCACGTAGGGCTCGATGACATACGAGTAATGAAGCACGGGCTTCATTGTCTCAATGGGTGCCCGCACGGAGAATCCGAAGGCCGGCTTTGCGTCGATTTCGCCTGCGAACGAAATCTGATCAACGCCGCCGCGCAGCGTGAATCGTTCGTGAAGCTGGATCTCTGTGCCGATCCTGCCGAGCCACGTCGATCCAACCCACTCGATTTCACCCGAGAGGATCGCAGACAAGAACTTGGGCGCATAGCCGAGTGCAATCTTGCGCCTGAGCGGGAAGCGGTCCACCGTAATGTTCCCTTCCCGTCCGTAGAGCTGTGAAGTATCCCATTTGTACTTCGAATTGATATCATGGAGGGCTCCGGCGATCGTCAACTGCTCATCCAACGAGTAGACGAAGCCGAAATCAAATCCCACCGTGGCGCTCCTTACGTCTTCGAACAATGAATAGTAAAATATTTTTGCCGAAACTCCTACGGCAACCTGCTCTGCAACCGTTATTCCAAATGACAGAAGGAAAGCATTTTCGGAGGTGGAATGTGTTTCTGTAATCGCTCCATCGCGGTTGCGCCCCTCGATGTCCGAAACCCCGGCGTTGATGATGCCAATCGAGAAGCCTCCTGACGGGCGCAGACTCTGCGTGTAGCTTGCGAAATTGAGTTTTCGATCGAGGGGCAGAAAGCCGACGGCAAGCATCACCGAGGGATGTGGTTGAAATGGAACCAGGGCGGGATTGTAATAGCCTGATATCTCATCTGATCGGACCGCTGAGAATGCGTTCGCCAGCCCTATTCCGCGGGCGCCGAATCCCATGCGGGTTGGCGCTCCGGCCAGCCCGCCGAGGACATAGTCGTTCTGGGCGGGGGTTTGGACGGGAACGCCGCCGATAACAACTATCGCGGTAAACAAATATGATAGGTATTTCCGCATGGCTATTGCAGGACGAATATCTTCCCCCATATCGGATCGGCACCCTCAATCTCAACCCGATAGAAATACACTCCATTTGCCACACGACGATTCAGGTCATCAAGACCATTCCACGTCTCGTCGTGCTCCACAGTCCCTGACCGCGATGCATTTCGGATGAGCGTTTTCACCGGCTGCATAGCGAAATCAAAGATTCTGATCGTTACAGGCACGGTGCGCCCCTGCGTGCTGTAGTGAATCCGGACGAGCTCATCATCGGGTGAGAAGGGGAGAGGGTAGGAATAGGTCTTTGACGTGCTCTGCACCGGCTGATACGTCCGGAAGATCCTCCAGGTCTTGCCGAACGGCTCCGTCGCGGAGTCGAGAGTATACGCAAGACCCTCCGGTCCTCCTATCCACACTGTATCTCCCCGGGCTGCGACGCCATACACCGTTGGCGAGACAAAACGCTGGAGGTTGACAGGATCATAGACCGTGCCGTTTCGCAGCCACCTCTTCCCGAAATCGGATGAGCGGTAGAGGCCGCCGTCCGCGGCAACATAGACGATCGAATCTTTGAAGGCGATATTGTGCGCGAATTCACCGAGCAGCGCCGTCCTCCAGGTCTCGCCACCATCATCGGAAAAACTCACGCCGCGCTTCTCGTCGAGGTCTACAGCATTGCTCGTCGCTGCCCATATGATTCGCTTCCCGTTCCAGCGTTGTTCCTCGATCGCCACGACGAAGTTCCCCGAAATGCCTTTCACCTGATTCTGGTGGTTGAACTTCCTCCAGCTGGTTCCGCCGTCCTCCGACTTGTTGATGCCGTTCGCCGTTCCAACCCAGAGTGTGTTGTCGTCGGTCGCGAGGACCGCGAACATCACGTGGTTCAGGCTTGCTCTGAGCGTATCTTTGTTGTAGAGCGTGTCGCTCGCGAAGAATTTGTTGACGTTGGAAAGTGCAAACGTCAGTGAATCGTCGGGGGAGATTCGATTGAGATTGTCCGGCGGCAGAATGATCCTTTGCCATGACTTCCCGCGGTCGGTTGACTTTCGCAGCATCCCGCCCCAGCTCGCGATCCACACGGCATTTTGCGTGAGCGCGATGTCGTACGTGACGTTCTGTTGGGGAACGGTCACCGCCAACGCGGGGATCTTGTTTCTTCCGTAGATGAGTGTGTCGACTTTGCCGGTATCTACAGGTTGCGAGATGAATTTCCACGTCTCGCCGCGATCGAGCGAATAATGCAGACCGTGCCCGGTTTGGATCGACTCATTCTCGAGCTTTGTGGTGTACGCAGTCGCGATCCAGATCTCATCACCTCTAACGGCAATTGCCGAGACGCCTTTGTCATCGAACGTCGCGGTGTTGGAGAGATTCTTCCATGTCGAGCCCCCAGTCGAGCTGAAGCTCGGCCCCTTGCCGCTTGCGACCCAAATGGTATCCCCGCGAACGAGGAGATCATTAACGGAGTTGCTTCTCGGCAAAGGCGAAAGATCGGTGCTCCGTGCGCCGAACGACGTGACAACCTGGCTGCATAGCGGCGGTGCCGCGTACAGGACAACTGCGAGGGCTGCGGCGGCTCCCCTCATGGCTTCACCGTGATCCGATGGATGATCACATTGCTCCCTTCATTCGACTTGTCGAACGCCTGGAACTCGAACCGGTACGTCCCGGTTTGTGTCGATGCCGGCAGTATGATCTTGAGGCTGAAAATGCCGTCGCCTCGTCTTGCATCACCGTGGTTCGAGTCGCCATCATCAAACATCTGGAAGGGATTTCCGGTCGAAGCTGAGCCGTCAGGCCGGAACGAGTTGAAGACGACACGCTGAATGTCATCGAGACCGTTGGGGTCGGATGCTCGCACCCGGAGCTCGAGGAGCTGATCCTGGCTCGCCAGCCTCACGGTGTCCGGAGCCTGGAGATCGGAGAGCAGCGGAGGCTGATTCGTGCGGATGATCTGAACCGGAACCATGACGGTATTGCTGGCGAACCCCTTTACATCCACAGCGCCTACCTCGATAATGTATGCCCCGACATCCGCACGCTTTATGGAGAAGGAAGCCCGAGCGGAATAAAGCCCATCGCCTTTCACCTGATCAGGGTCTGTTCCTGCGTCGCTGAGCTCACCGGTCGCGAGTATCGTTGTATTTCCCTCTTGTCTCGCTGTGAAACGCACAGACGAGATCTCCTGTGCTCCCAGGGGATGCGTGGCACGCGCAAAGACGAGAACTCTTATCGACAGAATGTCCTCGGGTTTCTTGGTGCCCCCGACCAATATTGAGTCTGTGTTGATGATTGTTGGAGAGGCAGACACCTGCGAGATCGTCGGCGGTATTCCCGTGCTGTCGATGACGGAATCCACGGACTTCTCGCAACCTGATGCAGCCAACAAAGCTGCCGCGAGGGCGATTACCGAGGTCGCTGGAGCCAAGAAGCTCAAAGCGCGAATGGAGCAGACGCGCCAAGGCGACGCTGAAGTGTGCTTTTTATCTGGGAGATTTTGGTGAAGCTGACTCAACGATTGCTTCCTCGTTAATCCGCCGGAACCCTAAACCTTAGCAACCTTGTCTCTGTCAGCTTCCGAGAAGTCGTGAGAGATCTGAGAGAAGAATGTCATTGCAAGTATACCGATCCGAAGCGACAAAGTCAAGTGCCAGGCTCAGATCGGAATCGTGAACGGGGCAAACGAAAAACAGGTTACGAAAATCAATGCCGTGAGCCATCCGATTCTCATCCGGGTTTCATCGAGCGGCGCCTCGTCGGGCACGGGTGGATGAGTGAGTTTGACGACATAATATGAAATCAGCGCCCAGATGAACCAGCCCGTCCAGCTGTATTCTGCCAGGGGGACAACTTGCCCCAATGGTTCCGCCGAAAAGAAACTGGCAAACCCCTGGATGAGCGAATCCAGGAACGACGGGAAGCCCATCACGACGAGAACAAGAAACGAAGTGTGAGATATGACACGGTGCTTCTGCCCGAACATCGTGTAGACGATGTGCCCTCCGTCGAATTGCCCGATGGGGATGAGATTCATCGCCGTGACAAAGAGCCCAAACCATCCGACACAGAGAAGGGGATAGTGATACATCTCGGACATTGGTGGAACAAACTGCGTCGTTGGGTCGGTGAACAACCACTGGAGCGTACTGTAGAGAATCGTGTTTCCGAACGTGAGCGGCAGCCCGTACGGCTCGTTGGTATCAAGCGTCGAAAAGTTGAAATCCGGATGGATGCTAAGAATGTAATCACGTCCCGGCAGCGTGAGGAATCCCAGAATCAATACGATTACGCAAGCGACAAACCCCGCCAGCGGTCCAGCGACGCCGATATCGAACATCGCCTTGCGTGAGGGAACCACTGACCGTGTTCGGATGACAGCACCAAGCGTCCCGAAGTTCAAGAAGAACGGAACGGGCGGAAACGGGATGAAGTACGGAAGCGTCGCCTTCACATTGTGATAGCGAGCGGCGAAATAATGGCCGAACTCGTGAACGCCGAGAATGAAAAGAATTGCGAATGCGTAGGATAATCCATACTCGAAGTTCGTGAGCTCGAGAGGATTCCTGCCGACCCATTGGACACCGGCAACGGTTGCGGTAAAAAAGGTAAGCAGGAACAGAAGGATGTTGATGATGAAACGAAAATCTGGTTTGCGTGCTGTTGCGGGTTCAGGTGGTGGCGAAGCGAAGGGCTGAGTGTTGTAAGTCATTCAATCCGAGACGTTCTTGATAATAAACGGAGCGAAACTCGGATCGAAGATACGCAAAAGTACGGGCAAAACAAAATAGAGTACTCCGACAGCATTCGATAGGGGATGTTCGAATGCCGCCGGAGCTGAGGGAAACCTACACTTTATTGCGGTCGCGGACTGTCCGGGTTGTTTGGAGTGCCGCTGCGGTCCCTAAGTTCAACGCGCGGTCTTGGACTGTCCGGGTTGTTGGGCGTTCCGCTTCTTTCCGTCAGTTCAACGCGCGGCCTTGGACTATCCGGGTTGTTGGGCGTTCCGCTTCTTTCCGCAAGCGAGATCGCGTAATTCGTGGCCAGCGTGATCCCGAGTGCGATGGCGACAGCGAAGAACCGCTTCGCGATGGTCGATTTGTTCATAGATGATCCTCCCGGGGTGAGAATTTCGTGATGAGTGTCACTAATTGCGGGGCTCGACAGATGCCATTTGCCGCCAAATTTAGCTAATTTTTTTGAAAAGTCAAGTCAAATGTTGATGCTCCACGACCTCATCGACGACGGCCCTCTAAGCACCATCTGTAACCTCCTGAATTTCTAATAGGTTACTGTGAGGCGCGCTCACCTAGTCGCGGACCGGCACGTCAGTTTTTTTTCTTGACAAGCATGGCGATTGATGCTATATTCGTCAGAGACAACGATAGTGCGAACCATGAAAACATACCAGCGGGTTGCCCTGATTTGGCTGGTGGTGCTCGCAGTGTTTGCTGTGTGCTGGCTTCTCTTGCCACATAGAAACTCGATCACAGCGCAGGGATTCAGCGTTCTGGCCGTCCGTCTCCTCATAGGCATTGTTGCATTGTTCGTCTATTTCAAGGAGCCGAGCGACTCGCGCAAACCCGTGTTCCTTTCGTTTTCGCTTTACTTTTTGGCATCGCTGGTATGGCTTGTCGAGCCATTCATTGGAAAGAATGCCCTCCTATTTCCGACTGAGAAGTACGCATCGCATTATGCATTTCAGTATTTGTATGCGCTCGACTTCTTCCTGCTTTCATTTTCCGTAGCGTATGTTGTTCTGGATTCTCTCTTCGGGAATTTCAAGACGTACCAGAAGTTCGTGTGCGCGGCCTTGATTGTCGGCGGAGTGTTTGCGTTGTATTATCATCCCTATTTCGAGGACCCGAAGTACGCCTACAACACCCAGGACATCGCTGACTGGAGGGTAGTGGACAAGTCTGTCAGTGATCTGAAGAGCAATGGGATTGAGTCTCTCACAGCCGCCGATGTTGCAGCCACTTCACAACTCGGTGTTTGGAAGGACGGAAAGCAAATCGGCACGCTGCTTCCAGAGGAAACGGTCCGCCGGGTAGCAGAGCTTCTTCCATATGTGGAGGGGGAAAACTGGCGCGTTCTTCTGTTGAAGCCGTTGTACATGAATACCGTCTACATGAACGTTCTCTGTGTTGTCTTCATCTTCCTGTATTTCGGTTATCAATACAAGAACGATCCACCTCAAGGGGCTTACATCGAGAAGATTGTTTTCCTCTTCTTGCCGTATTGCTCTCTTGAAATATTACATCATTACGCGTACATTAAGTCGATCCAGTATTCGATGCTCAAGGATGTCACTCAGATAGGGCACTATCTGAGCCTGGTTAATCTGTTAGCGTTGCTGGTGTTTTTTGGAGTGCGATTGAGGTTTATCACGAGCGTCAAAGGCGAGTTCTATGAGCGAGAACTGGTTTCTGACTCTGAACATATTAGTCGTTGGCGCGACGCTCTTGATAATCTTATTGTTCGCCATTTTCTTAACCCGAAAGCGATTCATGGAAGGCTTTTTGCACCGCGCACGGCAGGAGCCGAAACCGAACCTACTTCAAAGAATCATCCTTAGGCTATTTGGATAAAACCCATCGTCAACAGGTGTCTGAATGGATGCCACAATTATCGGAAAAAGCAAGTCGATTGAACATCTGAAAAAACAGATTGTCGGGCTTGCGAACAACTCGAAGGATGTTCTCATCGTTGGTGAGCCGGGGGTCGGAAAAGGTGTCGTGGCCAGGGGAATTCACGCTGGCCAGTTTGGTGAGAACGGCGAAAAACATCCGTTTATGAGTGTCAATGCCTCCGTCATCGACGACAGGGAGCTAGAGGCCGTGCTCTTCGGCTTCGAAAAAGGTGTCCCCGGCATGCCGCCGACGACAAAACGCGGACTTTTCGAGCTGGCAGACGGCGGTACTGTGCTTATCGAAGAGCTGGAAGAGGCAAGCTTCCGCAACCAGATGAAGATCCTCAACTTCATCCAGGAGCGGGTGACGCAACGCATGGGAAGCGATGAAGGAAAGCGCGTGAACGCAAGGGTCATCGTCACGATGAAGAAATCGCCGGATGAGCTCCTTGCCTCGCACAAGCTCTACGAGGATCTTGCGAAGAGGCTCGCCCAGTGCGAGTCGTTGATGATCCCGCCTTTGCGAGACCGCCCGGAGGATATCCCGGTCCTCGTGAAGCATTTCGTGAGCGACATCTGCAAGGATTTGGGGATCAAGGATGTAGCGCTGGACATCAACGCGATCGACGTGTTGGTGCGCCATCCATGGAAAGAGAATATCCGTGAGCTGAAGGCCGTTATCGACAAGTCGATTCTCTTCTCATCAGGTGGAAAATTCATCCTGCCGCCGGAGCTCACCGATGAGAAGACCGAAGTAGTGAAGATGATCAACAATGTGATCACGGGTCAGGAATTCGTTCTCGACAATTCACTCGACCTCATCGAAAAAGGAATCATCGAGCGCGCGTTGGATAAGTTCGGGTTCAACCAGTCCCGGGCGGCAAGCTTCCTGGGAATGACGGAGCAAACCCTGCGCTACAAACTGAAACGACTGGCTATTCCAAGCGCGCGTCAACGCCACTGACATCCGGGAAAACTCGGAATGAACAGCAACGCCCTCTTCGCAGAGGGCGTTGCTGTTTTCCCGGGGGGGGGAGGAGACCCGGCGTCGGCTTATGGGGAAACCCAAATCGGGTTGGTGAAGCACCAATGGGCCTGTTGATCGAGCAGGTTCTGTCGGGATGTCTCTGCTTCTATCCTGACGTAGCATGCCCCCCTAGGGCGAATCGAGACCTGCTTCTGGACCTCAAATCCCATCCGGTCGTTGAAGCTCACGACGGTCTTTTCCTCACTTGACCGGATTTCTCCCAGGAGAACCCTCAGCGAGGTAATCTCCCCATAATCCTGGCTTGAAAGGGCTGTGAATCGGAGTTGTGCCTCGCTGCTGCGCGCTGTACCCCCCAAAGGCGTTATCGTACCATCTGAAGTGACGAGCCTTGCGTGCACAACCGGACCGTCGGAGACGATCGCATTCCCGTCTCGGAGGGCCTCGACAACCGACGCTTCTGTCAGCGGCCCCTGAAGGAAAACGCCGGATCTCATCTTGCCGAAAATTTGCTCGTCTGTCTCTCTCATCCCAAGGAACGGAATCCCGATTTGCCGGAACCGGTTGAAATTGCCGTGCGCGTCATTACCGGCGACGGCGAAGAGCCTCTTTCCGCGAAGAAGCGCCCGCACCCAGGCCTCCTTCCCGCTCCTAAATCCGTCGTCGATTTTTCCGTTCAAGAACTGAATCCCCTGCAAACCTTCAGTCTGAAGATCCTGATCGGACCATGTGTCGCGTCCAAGCAACAACCGCTGAAGATAGGGCACGTGCTCGTGCGCGTGGGCGGCATATGCCGCGACGTTCATTCCCTTTTGCTGGATTATCTCCGCAATGGAATGCTCGCTGCGTGTCCGCAGCCATCGCTCCGCTCCGTCGCCGGAACCCGCAAAGAACTGCCTGGTGCCGTAGAGTAGGAGGTGAACGTTCTTACCAACGCCGTTTCGGCAGCTCACCTCCTCGCCCCGTACGACCGCAAATCCATCGTGTCCTTCATTGAGCTCGTTCACTTCTTCCTGGAATGCCTTCCACTTCGGCAATTCGGGATGGTTCACCAGATAGGAGTGTGCATGATCGTCGAGGTCATATGAATGATCCGTGACGCAGAAGAACGACAGCCCCATCGATCGGCAAAGCCCGAGGGCAGCCTTCATCGGAGAGCCGAATTCAACTTGGTCATCCGTGTAGCTGGAATGAGTATGCGCGTCGCCAAGATAGAGATTTGCAAATCGGGGGAGGGGGTTTTCGGAAACGAATACGCGGAGAGGCCTGCCGCTTGATGTGCGATGATTGTCGGAGGAATACGTCTTGGCCTTTCCCTGTCGTTCGATTGTGAGAAGCACGGTGAGTTCGATCCAACCACTCCAGCTCGTAACGTCAAGCGGAACGATCCGCCACCAGAGCGGTTGAGCAAGCGGTTGCGGCCCTTCCAGTGCGTTATTACGGATTTCCCTCTTGGAGCCCTGCCGAATCTCAATCCGTACATTTTGCAGCGCGCACGGGTACCGATGGGCGTCCTTCGCGAGGATCAGGAGGGGGAGGGGAGTGCCGGGCTCGAGCCTGTGAGGAGCATCAGCGAGAATTTCGGGCTCATTCTTCTTCAAGTAACTGAAGAAGAAGCGGAATCGATAATGGGTCTCTGCATATAACAGCAGGGGGAGGTACCACAAAATGCTCTGAGGATCGCTCAATATTTCCTCTCCTTCCAAAGGACCTTGCCGCCGAAGAAGACGATGAAGGGGAGGAGAAGGACATACGCAATGAAGTACAGCTCAAACCAGTAGAAGTACTTAAGCAGGTCTGTCCGCTCCAATCGCTTCAGGACGGCGTGCAGGAAGAAGTAGTCTGCTGCAAACTTCGCCATCAGGCCGGTCGCCGCGAGGAACACGCTTCCGAAGGCGAACGTGCTGAGAACCAGGGCGTGTGTTCCAAAGCCGACTACCATGATAAGCATGCCGCTCGGCTTCATATCGAGACCCCCTTTTCCCCAACGATGTTTCTGCCGAACCAGTCCGCGCAACGTCGTGCACGGCTTGCTGACCACCAGTACCCGGGGATCAACGGGATACAGGTAGTTCCATCGACCTGTTTTGATGATTGACTGGAACAGCATGAAGTCCTCGGTTACACTGAAGGGGATGTTCCTGTAGCCCCCAACGTCTTGGTAGGCTGCTTTCCTGATAGACAGATTATTTCCGATGGTGCTGAGCGGATCTCGGAAGGCCACCGCAGACGCGGCGAGGCCGAGCACGTAGGCCCAGTCAAGAGATTGCATACCTTCGAAGGCGCTTGAGGCCTTCTGGATCGTCATCCCTCCGACGATGCCGACGTTGTCTGCAAAGCGCTTGGCGGTCCATTCAACCCACGTCGATGGGACGGAACAGTCCGCGTCGGTGAGGAGAATGACCTCGCCGCGTGCCAGTTGGATCCCCTGGTCAAGCGCGTTCGCTTTTCCGCGAATCATCTTGTCCTCTTGTGCGCTCATGTACACGACCTGCGGGTGCCTCTCTGCAAACCCGAGGCAGATACGTTCGGTTCCGTCAGTTGAATGGTCGTTGACGACGATGACCTCGAACTTGTCCTTCGGATAGGATTGGTTGAGAATCGAGGTGAGGCATTCTTCGATGTTGTCTTCCTCATTTCGTGCTGCGACCACGACGGAAACGAAAGGAAGTCGGGACTCGTCGATTTCGTCCCTGAGATGTCGAAGCGCAACCAAGCTCCGTCCAACCTGGGCTAGGTAGAAGAGTACTGCGAGGCCTAGGAGTAGCTCGAGACTCATACTGTGAGAGCCGAGAATTGATAGCCCCGTTCCTCGAGCCGATTGAGCACAGGATTGAGAAACTGCCCCACTGTATCCTCGGTCGAGTGGTTGTCGTGAAAGAGAATGATCGAGCCATGTCTTGTGTTGCTGGCGACATCCTCAACGATTTCCTGAACAGGCCGGGCATCGTAATCGCGAGGATCAACATCCCACATGACCAACTTGTGATGTGTCTCTTTTGCAGCCCGAAGCGTGTTGCGGTCGAAATACCCGTATGGAGGACGAAAGTAGATTGGTCGTTTACCGACTATCTGCGCAAGTATCTCGTCCGTCTTCTCGATCTCACTCACCTGCAGACTTTTGGGCTTGAAGAACAGGGATCTGTGGGAAAACGCATGGTTACCGATGGAATGGCCTTCTTCGGCGATACGCCGTACAACCTGAGGGTGCAAAAGGGCATCGTTGCCTACCAGGAAGAATGTGGCTCGGATCTTCCGCCTTCCCAGGATGTCAAGAACCTTGTATGTTGCACAAGGGTGGGGCCCATCGTCGAATGTCAGGTGGACGGAGCTGTGATGGGTGCGCCAAAGAATGGAGGGGAAGAAAAACGGTCCCAGACGACGAATCAAAACGCTCATTTCTCCAGCGTTCGGCCTTTCCACCGCAGTGAGAGGAATTGTCCTGCCAATCCGGCGACGGCAATATACGGAACATGCAATAGCTCTGCAATCACAAACTGGGCCAGCGGAACCTTCTGCCGCAGTTCCTGTGCGCCCTTGCGCAGGACAAGGAGATCGGCGATCATCTTCGCGAGGAGAACAGGCAGGAGGACATACCGGAGGGTGGGCTCAACGAAAGCGACGATTGCCGTTGCGAGAGCGATCGCGAAGAACAGATACAGGAGAGTGAGTTGCCATACGAGTGCTGAGTCCTCGTAGCGGCCTCGCTTTGCCGCCCAGCGAGTCCGCTGCTTCCAGAACTCGTGTAACGAGGCGGGTGCCGCGGTGGTGACGGCGGCCTCATGATCAGGGTTGAAAACGACCTGCCCGACCTTCCTGGTGATGATTCGCTGCATAAGCGTCTCGTCATCACACGAGCTGGCCCCGTCGCCGAAACCACTTACCGCGATGAATACCGACTTCCTGTACGCGATATTCGCCCCGTTGCAGATGATCGGCTTCCCCGATCCGATCAATCCCGCGCTTGATGTAATAAGCCCAAGGAATTCGAGACTGAAGAGCTTTGAAAACCGCGAGGTGTTGGGAGTCTCGAGCACAGGTCCTGCGACGAAGGCGACAGGAGGCTCAAAGAAGGAAACCATGGATCGTATCCAGCCCCGAGGCGCGATGCAGTCGGCGTCTGTCAGAAGCATAATATCCCCTCGGGAGATGTGTATGCCTTTCGCGATGGCGTACGGTTTGCCGATCGGTTCGGAGTCCCCCGAGGCTGTGACCAGGGAGATCTTCGAGCCAAGCTCTCTCGCCATGAAGCTCCTTGCAATATCCGCTGTGCGATCAGTAGAATGATCGTCTACAACAATGATTTCGAATTTGTCACTCGGATAGTCCTGCTGCAGTAAGCTCTCCAAACATCGACCGATTGTAGATTCCTCATTCCGCGCCGCGATAACGATGCTTACGGATGGGCCGGTCGTTGCGGCGCGATGGTAAAGTTTTCCCAGACCCCGCCAGACCCGCCAAAGGAAGAGGAGGTAGTACGCAAACGCGAGGACCAACAATATCGTGAGCAGGGGAATCATGACGCTCGACCGGATGATCCGCTGTCCTGCTGCAGGTCTTCCGGCAAGGGCCTGGGGAACTTTGGGATAAAGAGCAGGCCGAGCAGAGCAGGGATGGCAATGTTGATGAAGAAGAGAAGAAGGGAAGCGTTAAGTGCCGCTGCCTCCGGAATCCCCACCTGAGAGTAGAAGTATACCGAGCTTGCCTCACGCACGCCCAGATCGCCAAACGAGATAGGGATGACGGATTTCAGGAACATCATTGCTGCGAAGCCGAGAAATGTCTCCCACCAGTTGACAGGTGAAAACGCGTTGAGAAGGAGGTACATCTGGACGTACACGACACCATAGAACGCAAGGGTCACGCAGAAGGCAAACACGAGGTCCTTTGGTTTCAATAGGGAAAGGGAGAGCTTGAGGTCTTCGGTCCAGGGATGTTGGCGGATCTTCTTTGGAGCGAGTCGGAGCAGGGCACCGATGATGCTTGGTCGAAAGAAGAGGTACGTGAAAAGAATCCACACAACGCCAACGATCAGGACTTTGTACCATGCTGGAAGAGAGAAGAACACAACGTAG